>JBBSUJ010000150.1:0-1854 GCA_038235025.1 Burkholderiales bacterium | reverse complement strand
TGCGCCTTTGTGATGGCGGCACTGCGTTATTACAAGACTTTGGGAGTGAAGATCTCGGGCGTGATGACGGACAACGGCGCAGCGTACCGGTCGCGTAGATTCGCCAAGCTGCTGCGCCGCTTAGGCAACAAACACACCCGCACCCGGCCGTACACACCCCGAACCAACGGCAAGGCAGAGCGCTTCATTCAGACGCTGCTCAGAGATTACTCGCCTTGGCTTTGAGGGGAACAACGTGTTGAGAAACTACACCTTAAAAAAACAGGCAGTTCGGGCAGCGGCGGGCTTGCGCTCTTCACCGTTTGCTCGGGAGGGGCTGTTTTTAGAGGTGCCCTAAGGTGACTAACCGGTTCGCTGTTTGTAAAGCCGGGGTCTGTGAGTTCTCGCTTTAGCCTGGGACGAGGGCGACGCACAACGCATCTGTTCGGTGCGGGGCACAATGGAAAGCTTCGAACTTTCGGACAATCGAGTCTTATCTAACCATGAACGATCCTACTGCTGCCCAGTTCACCTTCGCTTATTGGTGTGTGCTCATCGCCGCTTTGCTACCGATTGTTTGCGCAGGGCTCGCCAAGCGCGTGGGTTTTGGCAAGAAGGGCGGCGAAGGGGCCTACAACAACCACAACCCGCGTGCATGGCTCGCGGAGCAAGAGGCGCCGTCGGCGCGTGCTAATGCGGCGCAATCCAATAGCTTTGAAACGCTGCCGTTTTTCATTGGAGCAGTCGTCATCGCCCACCAACTGGGCGCGCCGCAAGATCGGCTGGATGCGCTTGCCGCAGCCTACGTCGCATTGCGCGTTGTCTACATCGCTCTCTACATTAGCGACAAGGCCACCGCGCGCAGCGTCGTTTGGAGCGGCGCGCTGGTGATTAATATCGCTATTTTGTTCAGCGGCTACCGTTGAATTTTTTGATTGAAATAAGGAACTAACGAAATGAATATCAATTTGAGCATCGGGCCATTATTGGCATTGCTATCGGGCATTTTGATTCTGATATTTCCACGACTGCTCAGCACTATTGTGGCGTTGTACCTGATCGTGGTGGGCGTATTCGGTCTTATTGGGGTGAGTCAGATCAAGTTTTGATCTGGCCAGGCCGTGGCCGGATTGCTTAGCGCGTCTAGGGTCCGGCGCGGCAGAAGGAAGGGCGGCTGCAAAGTGGCCGAAGGGTCCGGTGTTCACCGTCTTTTTTTCGCATAGCAAGGCTGTGGGGCTGCAAATTCGGCAAACGCTGCTTTAGGAGCCACTTTTCAGTTCGCCGCCTACCGCAGCACATACTTCTGGCCGCGCGGCACCCGGTTCCGCCATATCGACGTCTTATTTGCGTGCCTTGGTTGGTTTTCCCGAGCTGCGCTTGCCCGCGTGGCTAACTTTCTTGTCCGCTGATTTGCCTTTCGCGCTGTGGGAGCTTTTGCGCGATGGGCTGCTTTTGCTGCTCATGCGCACCGGCAAATACAGAACGATGCTGGAGCCCCGGCTGAAGCTGGAGCCCGATTTAACGTCGTTCCAGGTGGCTATGTCTGCCGTGGTGACTTTGTAGCGGCGGGCAATACTGGTGACCGTATCGTTGCGCCCTGCCTTGATGGTGGTGCGCCGCGTGACTCGTTCAGGGGCAAGCGATAGGCGTCCGTTGTCGGCCACGCCGGAGGCCACCTCTTTCTGGCTGTTGGCACTGCGCGGCACCAGCAGTGTGGAACCTGCCTTGATCATCATGTTCGGCGGAATCCCGTTGATGGTGCGCAAATCCTTCTCGCCCATTCCGCTTGATTTTGATGCTGCGCTCACGCTCATGGTGCTGGGCACGGTCCATACCGTCCAACTGGCGTACTGGCCTTCCGTGTAGGCCTGAAAC
>JBBSUJ010000149.1:0-2593 GCA_038235025.1 Burkholderiales bacterium | reverse complement strand
CGATGCCACGAAAACCTGACTGCTACCAGACCTTAGGGAGACTTATGCAGGATGTCCCTAGGGACGCCCTGCATAACTCCCTGCGGTCTGTGATAGCACGGTCTCGGGCGGTCCACTGCGTTGCTTTTCTTGTCAATAGCTCGGCTATTGCCCGCCAAAAGGCGCCTTGCGGCCCATCCCGATCCGCAATATCACATCCTCGCGAGGGTTGTGCAGCGCACCCCTAGAAATTCGGCCTTGTGCAGCCGAGGGTCTTCAAGCGCGACCGTCTGAACCCCGCGGTCTCAGCAGTGAAACGTTGAGTCAAAAGGCTTAGTTGGGTCCAGCGTCTTTGTTGAGCTGTCGTAGGTATGCCAGCTTTTCTGAGATCTTTGTCTCCAACCCACGCTGCACTGGCTGGTACCACCCCGGCGACTCCATGCCGTCAGGCAAGTAGGTTTCGCCTGCAGCGAAGCCGCCTTCTTCGCTGTGCGCATAGCGATAGTCTTTGCCGTAATCAAGCTGTTTCATTAACTGGGTGGGCGCGTTGCGCAGGTGCATGGGTACTGGACGGGTACTGTCTTGCTTGACAAAGGCACGTGCCGCTTTGTAAGCCTTGTAGACCGCGTTGGATTTTGGTGCAATCGCCAAATACACCACGCATTCGGCCAGCGCCAGCTCGCCTTCGGGGCTTCCAAGGCGTTCGTATACCTCGGCAGCATCCAGCGCCAGCCGGAGCGCGCGTGGGTCTGCCAAACCGATGTCCTCACTAGCCATACGCACCATGCGCCGCGCGATATAGCGCGGGTCAGCGCCGCCATCCAGCATGCGCACCAGCCAGTAAAGCGAGGCGTCAGGGTCGGAGCCGCGTACCGCCTTGTGCAGTGCGCTGATGGTGTCGTAAAACTGCTCGCCGCCTTTGTCATAACGGCGCATGCGCTCGCCGAGCACACGCAAAAGCCAAACGTCGGTAATTTCGCCGGCCTGCTCTTGCTCAGCCGCCATGGCAAGCGTCTCCAGCATATTGAGCAGACGCCGTGCGTCTCCATCGGCATAAGCTACCAAACGCTCAATTGCTACTATTTCAATAGCTACTAACGATCTATCTGCCTGCGCCAGAGCCACAATTTGCTTCAGATCTTCAGCGCCCAACGGCTCAAGCACGTACACTGTAGCGCGGGACAGTAATGCGGAGTTGACTTCAAATGATGGGTTTTCGGTGGTGGCCCCCACAAATGTGAACAGGCCCGACTCCACATGCGGCAAAAATGCATCCTGCTGGGCTTTGTTGAAACGGTGGACTTCATCGACGAACACGATGGTGCGCCGCTGCTCCAGCCCATCGCGTGCAACCGTAGCGCGTTCCACGGCCTCGCGAATGTCTTTCACACCACCCAGCACAGCACTCATGGCGATGAACTGGGCGTCAAATGCATCGGCCATAAGCCGCGCAATGGTGGTTTTTCCCGTGCCAGGTGGCCCCCACAAAATACAGGAGTGCGGCCTACCAGACTCGAATGCGAGCCGCAGCGGCATACCGGGTCCGAGCAGCTGCGACTGACCAACGACCTCGCCCAACGCTTTGGGCCGCAAACGTTCAGCCAACGGCTGATGGCTGAGCCCGGATTTGAGCGCACGCGAATGGGGGGCAGATTGAGCGTTATGAGTTGACACGATGAACGGCCGCAGCCGCGATACACTGCTGCAACCAAGAGCAGATTACAACGCGGCAACAGCATTACGCGTAGGCCGCATGCCATGTCGCACACCACGGCGCGTTCGTGCCACAAAATAACGCGGGGCCGTGTGCGAGCGTGAACACTACTATCGCCGTGATAACGCCTTCACGAGTCCACGCCACCAACACTCTCTTATTACCTATATTCATGACGCTCTTATCCAAACGACAAAAAGTAATCGGCTTGATCGGATGGCTGGCGCTGTGCTTTGCCGTCTCAGCTGTGGGTGCCATCGCTTCCATTAACGCTGGCGCTTTTTATGGGGAACTGACACAGCCCGCTTGGGCCCCGCCGCCGGGGGTGTTCGGGCCGGTATGGACTGCGCTGTATGCGCTGATGGGAATCGCTGCCTGGTTGGTATGGCGGGAAAACGGTTTTCGGGCGCAGCGCTCTGCATTGCTGCTGTTTCTCGCACAACTGGGCATCAACGCCCTATGGAGCTGGCTCTTTTTCGCTTGGCATTTGGGCGCTTGGGCGCTGGCGGACATTGCCCTGATGTGGCTGATAATTGTCGGAACCATGGTGCTGTTTTGGCGCGTGAGGCCGGTTGCGGGGTTGCTGCTGGCACCTTACTTGGCATGGGTTAGCTTTGCCGCAGCACTCAATTTTTCATTGTTGCGGCTCAATCCACATGTTCTGGGATGACGCATGCACGTTCGCATGACGTATTAGTTTGCGCGGTTGGCAGAACATAAAACCGCTGTGCCTAGCTGTCAAGTTCCGCCTGTTTATACACCCGCTTGACGAACAAGTCGGGAGCTTTCTTGCTCCACGCTTGAAGGGTCTCGATAGGCGAGAGATGATTTAAGGCGCGCTGCGGGATGTGGTGGTTGTAGGTGCTCAGATAGTTTGTCAGCGTAGTCGCCAACTCGGCT
>JBBSUJ010000148.1:0-2649 GCA_038235025.1 Burkholderiales bacterium | reverse complement strand
GTGTTGTACGTGCCAGGGGGTGGACTTGACTCACGGCTTGGGCTCCTTATGCTTAAAAGACGCTATCACCTCATGCATTAGCTCGCGCGCCCTAAAGAGCGGCCAACTGCGAAGAGGGACATAATCGCACGGAACTTGACATCTACTGACGGTGACAACACAATGGCTGCGCCAGAAATGCCCATCGACATCGTGGCGCACGATTTCGGCGGCATCTGGGCGCTGGCGTGGGCCACCCGCCACCCGCAGCGCGTGCGCCGGTTGGTTTTGATGAACACGGCCTACCAAGCGGATTACCGCTGGCACGGATGGGCGCGGGTGTGGCGCACGCCCATCCTGGGCGAACTGTCTCATCGCCTGACCACCCGCCGAGCGTTCGAGGCCGAGGTGTGCCGCGCATCCCCCGGCGTGAGCGGGGACTATCTGCGCAGCACCTTTGACGCCATCACACCTTCTAGCCAAAGTGCAGCGCTGCGCCTGTACCGCGCGCATGACCCGCGCACTTGGGCGCATGAAGAACAAGCCATGCTGCGATTGACGGCGCAAAAGCCGACACTGGTTTTATGGGGTGACCGAGACCCTTACATTGCGCCCGCCTTTGCCGAGCGGTTTGGCGCAGCGCGCGCGCTGCACCTCCCCAAGGTGGGCCACTGCGTACCGGCTGAAGCGCCGGATGTGATGCGGCAAGAAGTGCGCAACTTCCTGTCGGCGTGAGCCACCAAAGGCATGCCCGACGAACGACCCGGCACAATCAAAGCCATGCAGGAACACGACAATCAAATTCTGGTACCCCCCAGCTTCCTCGCGGTCTACAGCGATACACGCGGCCGCCTGCAAGCCACGCACGCCGAGCTATGTGCGCGCTACGAACTGTGTGAAGACTTGGCCACCACGCTGGTTGAGCAGGCGCAAAACCTGTTCCACGTGCAGGCACCTTCCGAGAATGAAATCCTGCGACGTTTCTATGCAGGTCTTGCCGGAGAGGGCTCAGGAGTTTTACCTGCCGAAGCTGCCTGGGTAGTTCAACGACTGGCGGAGTTGTTGGCATGGCCCTGCCCCATGCTGGGATCCGAGGGTTGACGAACGACCGCAGCTTATCGTCGGTCAAAACGGCATCCACGAAGCGTCACAAAGCTCGGGCCTGACAACTTGTTAACGCTCCAAAGGCCGCATTAGGCTCGTTCTAGTGGGAGCTCTGAGCTCCAATTTCAGAGGTAATGGCAGTATTGTCCAGCGTTCGTGCAGCGGCAAAAGGAAAATCGTTTGTCGATGAACTTTAGGCGCGAAATCACCGCAAATCGATGTGGAAGACGACGAGTCACCGGACTTTAAGAGGAAGATCCAACGAGGTGCTGGACACACCTTCGTTCGCAGCAGTTTTACGGCGTAGCGGTTCATAGCTCAGCGAAATGATAATACTTTGCGCCTGAATACATTGATCGAGACACAAAGGAAGTGGCTGAGGTGAGCATTGCTTTTACGTGGGACACAGCCGCTACGTCGCGGCTGGGCGCCCTGTACTTCAGAGCATGAGTAGTTCGAACTACGCCGCATCTGGATCAGGCAGCGCCTCAATATGAGGCGCAAAACATCGTCAGTGCATCGAAGCTCCAACCTGCCGCCTTGGTGCTCACTCAGCGCACCAAGGCGGTCGGTAGTGTGCAGCCTCGTGCGGGTCGAATCAGAGATCGAGTTCTTTTTCAATTTCCGAAACTTTGCGGCGCGCCAATGCCAAATTGGATTTAGCTTTATCGAGCACGATATAGATAAACAACCCTTCCTTGCGTGCCATTGGACGAATGATGTGGTACTGCTTACCCAGCGTGATGAGAATGTCTTCAATGGCGTCGTTCAGCCCCAAATCACGGATAGTGCGCATTTTGGCGCGAACGACTTCAGTATTACCGGCTGCGGCAATCTCGAGGTCTACTCCCAAACCTGCTTGCCCCAGAACCATGCCGCTAGAAGCATCTACCAGTGCCGCGCACAAAGCGCCGTCGCATGACAGAAGCTGATCCATGGCTTGTTTGATATCGATCATTTATTTGCTCAATCACATGCCCGATAAAGAGATGGCGACGTCACTGGGGCACGAAGAAAAGTGACGACGCGTACGAAAAACACGTTACAGCAATCACGGCAGTTTCACACACAAAAAGGAGGCTTAAACAACTGTTAGTTCCGCTGCAGTCATCCGGGCGAAATACAGCGCTTGTCCAATAACGGTGTCCTTGCGTGCCACCACGCTCAGCGTGAGGGGCATATCTGTCCGAGCCACCTTGAGCATGATGATGTGGCCCTCAGCAGCGGAAATTGTGACGCTGTCGCTTAATCCCAACTGGCTCTCCTCGCCGGCCACGTCGCACAAGGCAGCGAGGGAACTCGCCATAGCAGCCAGTCGCCTGGTTTGTGCCTTGTTTTCGGCGTAGGCAGCGACTTCAAAACCGTCTTCAGTTGAAATCACGACAGCCTGTAGGCCTTTGACGCGTTCCATTAGTTTGGAAATAGCCGCTGCCGCTTTAAGGACATCCTGCATAACTCCCTGCGGGTTGTGATGGCGCGGTCTCGGGCGGTCCGCTTCGTTGCTTTTTTTGCCAATAGCACGGCTATTAGCTGCAAAAAGACGCCTTGCGGCCCATTCCGATCCGC
>JBBSUJ010000147.1:0-2823 GCA_038235025.1 Burkholderiales bacterium | reverse complement strand
GGTGCACAAGGCGCAGGGGTCTGAGTTTGAGCACACCGCGCTTGCGCTACCGCCCCAGGCTGGCGCGCTGCTCACGCGTGAGTTGGTCTACACCGGCATTACGCGTGCGCGGGAGGCGTTCACGCTGGTGGCCCCGCGTGGGGGGCTGCTGGCGCAGGCGGTGCAAACGCGGACGCAGCGGGCCAGTGGGCTGCAGGGGTTGCTGGCGGCGCGTTGACGCGTGCACAGACAACGCGCTGCGGCGGATGCGTGAATGCGGTGTGCTACACGCAGATGTTCCGGGCCAGCAATGTTCCGGGCACGTATCGTGAGCATGGGGGCGGCGTTGGCAGCGAAGCCCGGACGCGCAGCGTCCGTATCTGGCCGCCGCCGCTCGACAACGGCAATGTGTCGGGCCACTCGAATGACGGCGTCAGGCTGGTTGTGATCTGCTAGCAGATGCTTAACCAGCGACAGCTACCGAGCCTGAACCCTGCCATCGTCTGCAAGCGGCGTCCCTGCAGTAACAGCAACTGGCTATGGAGCAAAGGCTGAGAATTTGCATTGAAATATCCGACAGCTGCACCGAGCAAGATCGTGCAACTTGCTCGGAGGTGGCCTCACGTCAAGATCTGGAGTGCTGGTTCATTGCCGAAGGCTGAATGCACATGTGTCCTCATGACTTCATCGGGCCACCACATCCAAGCGCGGCACTACTTCGTCGTCGTCATCATGTCCATCCTCGGGCGGCAGCTCAAAGGCTTTGAAGACCGCGCGCTCGACCCGCTTGGCCAAGTCTTCATCGCTGAAGACCCCGGGGTACGTCTTACGCAGCTTGCCGCTGACCTTCATGTTGGTCACCAAGGATCGGATGATCGTCGCATAGTCCTCGTCTCGACCCTCAATAATTTCCTTGAGGCTGTCGCGCGCGGCGTCGTAGCGCAGCAGGTACACGGCCTCGTCTCTGAGCCCGTGCACGATGGAGTGCCGGATCACGTCGACTAGGTACTCAGACTGGAAGGTGAGGTCGGCATAGCGCCAGGTGGCGAGGCCCCGGTTCCAGTCGGCTACGTGCAGATTGGACTCGACACCATCTTCGTGTTGCACGGTCGCGGCGAACTTGCATACCGAATTCATCGTGGCCATCAGCGGCCGCGACAGGTGCTCCAAGGCGGTATCGTAGGCAGCGCGCCGCGTGGCGTTCTCGCTGATCACCGCTGAGACCGGCAAAATCACCCGCGCTGGCAGAAAGCCATCGCGCAGAAGGATGTCGTTGATCAGGAAGCGCGAAAGCCGGCCATTGCCGTCACCCAGCGGGTGGATGTAGACGAAGCCAAACGACAGGGCCGCCGCTCGCAGAAGCGGGCTTTGCCCACGGGTGCGCTGCTCGAACGCGCGCAGCCCCTCCATCATCTCGGCCACTATTTTGTGATCCGGCGCCAGGTAGTCGATCACGGGCTCGAAGATGGAGTTGGTATGTCCGACAAAAACCGGGGACTGGCGAATGCCTAGCTTGGCGCCCACCATTTTGGCGCCCATGATTTCCCGCTGAATTTCCAGCATCCCCGCTTCCGTGAGGGCGGAGTCAATCTTGCCGCAGTGCGTGCTCATGGCGCGCGCCAGGCGGCGGATGCGATCCTCTTCCTTGCCCTCGGACTCGATGGCAAAGCTGGCCTTGCTCTCCTTTATGGTTAGCCAGCTGACAGCGCGCTCAATCGTCTCAAGCCCAAACTGATCAAGCATGTTGTCGATCTCAGCGCGCAGTGGCGCCGGATCAGCCGCGCCTTGCTCCCCAAAGCCGACCATCGGGCAAAAGGCGCGGGTGCCCGGCAGGTTGTTGTTGATGCGCCAGCGGCGCACCTTGTCTGACACCGTGGCGGTGAGGTACTGGGACAAGTCGAGCAAGTCGACGTAGTTTCCGCCAGCGTCGGCCACCCCATCCAGGATGGAATTGGTGAGCCACTCATAGAGGAAGCCGCAGCGTCGCGCGTACGCACCCGTGGGCTCTTCCAGTGCCCATCTGGCGATGGGCTCAGGTCCGGTGACATCGAAGAGGCGGCTGAGAAAATCCAGGTCGACCCCTTCATACTTGAGCGCAAACGTCAGGTGCGCGCTCAGCGTCGCATCCGGCTGGTAATGTGCTGGGTACGTCTTGACCGTGAAGCCGTTTGACTCCGCGCTGGAGCGCGCCGAACCTACGATGCTGCGGACCCGAAAGGGCTGCACCGGTGCCACGTTGTACTCCTCAGACAGCCACTTATATCCGGCGTATTCATCTCCATTTTGCATACGAAGTTCCTAAAACAGTTATTTTCGCAATTTTCCACAACAAAACGTTTACGGTCAACGGCGCGCGTAGAGGCAGTCCGAGGTCGATGAAAACAGCCGTCGGCGCCGCCCCGGCCATGTCGACGTGGCCGGCACCCGATGCCTGCGTCGAATGAAACTTGTCCAAGTTGGTCGACGTGGCTTATTCGGCGCACAGTGCTGCTCGCCCCCAACACCGTCGTGCTGCGCGAAAGCCGCCGGTTTGCCGGCGCCATTGGCCAGCTGGCGCTCGCCACCGGCCGGCGCGCCAGCTACCGCGCTTACTTCGACTTGCTGGTGCAGCGCCCCGGCGCCGACACACCTTATTCACGTGACTCACCTGATGCACCTGATGCGCATGCCGCGTGGGCCTTGGAGATGCTCGCAGCGTTTGATCGTTTCCGGCTGCTGTGCGCGGTGCGCGAAGGTCCGTGGGGCGCGCAAGGCCTGAGCCGCGCCATCGAAAGCGCCGCCCGCGCCGCCGGCCTGCTGCGCGGCGATGGCCCGTGGTACGCCGGGCGGCCCGTCATGATCACC
>JBBSUJ010000146.1:0-3126 GCA_038235025.1 Burkholderiales bacterium | reverse complement strand
GGCCAAAGTCGAGCACCCGTTTAGAGTGATCAAGCGCCAGTTTGGCTACGCGGGGGTGCGCTACCGGGGATTGAAGAAGAACACCGCCCAGCTGATAACGCTGTTCGCGCTGTCAAACCTGTGGATGGTTCGCCATAAGTTGATGGCTGCGTAGGGATGAGTGCGCCTGCAAGCAGGCAAAACGCCGCCAATGCGGAGAAAACATAGCGACAAGGGTGCACAAAGCTCTACGTTGCCTCACCTGAAACACCATCGTGGTCGTCCAGCACACCATTGAGCCGATAACACAGTCATTTATGACTTGTTCAGGACATCCCTAGGAGAGGACACCATGTTTAACCATATTCTTGTTCCGGTCGATGGCTCGGAGGCATCCATGCAGGCAGTTTTCAAAGCAGCGGCATTGGCCAAAGCTTTTGGCAGTCGGGTCTCGGCGTTATACGTGATGGACCCGTACCCGTTCACTGGCGTGGGAGCTGATTTTGCTTACGGACAGTCTCAGTACTTGGACGCGGCGACTGCGGAGGCGAACTTGGCGCTTGATAGTGTGAAACGCGTCATGCAGGAAGCTGGAATCCCGGTGGACGCCAGTGTGTGCGAGGGTCACGCGGTGCATGAAGGTGTGTTGCGAACACTGGAGAGCACTGGTGCCGATCTCATCGTGATGGGGTCTCATGGCCGCCGAGGGCTGGAAAAACTCATTTTGGGCAGTGTCACGCAGCGGGTGTTGGGTGCCGTGCACGTACCTGTCCTGGTGGTGCGCGGCTAACTGCAATTGCTGCTAGCGTCGGTCTCCACCAGCACGGGTTCGCTGCGATAGCGCTCTGGCAGCAGAGCCTGCAAATTTTTCAATTTCGGCGCGTCGTGCATGGTGATGCAGGGCACGTGCGGGTTGCGTGCAGCGTAGTCTTGGTGCGCTGCCTCCGCCACGAAAAACCCGTTCAGCGGGGTCACCTCCGTGGCAATCGGAGCGCGTAGCAGTTGGGCTGCATCAAGCTGCACGATATAAGTTTTGGTGAAATCCCGCTGGGCTTGTGTTTCATAGAACACGGCTGAGCGATATTGGGGCCCGCTGTCCGGGCCTTGGCGGTCCCCTTCCGTAGGGTCATGCGCTACCGAAAAGAACACTTGCAGCAGTTCGCCGAGCGAAACCTGAGAGGGGTCATACGTGATCTTCACCGCTTCGGCACGCCGCGTGCTTCCCGAGCTCACCTGCGCGTATTGCGCGTCTTCCTCACTGCCACCGGCGTAACCTGACACCGCGCTCAAAACGCCGCGCGTATGCTGAAAAACGGCCTGCACTCCCCAGAAACAGCCGCCCGCCAACACCACTTCCGCCAGGCCGGTGCTGGCTGCTATGGGAGAAGAAAAGCGGACGACTGGCGCGCCCAAGGGTAGGACGAGCGTGGGCGGTGGAAGCAGCTGCGCTGGTTGCGCGCGGGCGGTGTAAGCGCCGAAGAGCAAAGCGATGACCGCCAAGCCTGCGCAGCCGGCAATCAACCGCGACGCCAGAAGATTTTCGCGCGGGGCGTTGTCGACTACGTCCGGTATCGTTGGCCGCTTGTGGTCCATGAAAGATTTTTCAAGAGCAGCACGCAGAGTCGGTGTGGGCCATGCTCGTGGTTGTCATTTCCGAGGTTCAATCCAACCGCTCAAAAATTGCGGCAATGCCCTGGCCGCCGCCAATGCACATGGTGACAAGTGCGTAGCGGCCGCGAATCCGCTGAAGTTCGTAAAGCGCCTTGACGGTGATGAGAGCCCCCGTTGCGCCAATGGGGTGGCCCAGTGAAATACCGGAACCGTTGGGATTGACCTTGGCCGGGTCCAGGCCGAGGTCGCGCGTCACCGCGCAGGCCTGTGCCGCAAAAGCCTCGTTGGCCTCGATCACGTCCAGGTCGTTCGCGGTGAGGCCTGCGCGCTTAAGCGCCAGCTGCGTCGCAGGGACCGGGCCAATGCCCATAAATTTGGAGTCTACGCCCGCGTGGGCATAGGCCACCAGGCGAGCCATTGGTTTGGCACCGCGTGCCTTGGCCTCACCCGCCTCCATCAGCACCAGTGCGGCGGCAGCGTCGTTGATGCCGGATGCGTTGCCGGCGGTGACGGTGCCGTTCTCCTTCTGGAATACTGGGCGCATTTTTGCCAAGTCTTCCAGCGTGGCACCGGGGCGGAAATGCTCATCGGTCGCAAAGTGCGTCTCGCCTTTGCTGGTTTTGAGAGTGACTGGAACAATCTGCTCTTTAAACACGTCGTTTTGCGTGGCGCGCTCTGCGCGGTTGTGGCTTTCGACTGCCAGCTTGTCCTGGTCTTCCCGGCTGATGCCCCACTTGGCGGCGATGTTCTCCGCTGTGACGCCCATGTGAATGGAATGAAACGGGTCGTGCAAGGCACCAGTCATCATGTCGACCATCTTGGAGTCGCCCATGCGCGAGCCCCAGCGCATGTCCAGGCTGGCGAACGGTGCGCGGCTCATATTCTCGGCACCCGCGCCGATCGCGATGTCGGTATCGCCCAGCAGGATAGCCTGGCTAGCGCTGATGATGGCTTGCAAGCCCGATCCGCACAGGCGGTTTACGTTGAAAGCCGGAGTGCCTTCGCCGCAGCCTCCGTCTATGGCGGCAACGCGCGAGAGGTACATATCCCGAGGTTCGGTGTTGACTACATGGCCAAACACCACATGTCCGACGTCGTTGCCTTCGACCTTGGCGCGCGCGATCGATTCGCGCACGACCAGAGCGCCCAGTTGGGTGGGCGGGACACCCTTCAGGCTTCCGCCAAAAGTACCAATAGCGGTGCGCACAGCGCTGACGACGACGACATCACGGGACATGGTTGACTCCTGAAATATTGATAAAAACGGGCTCTAGAACTTGGCGGCCTCAATTGTGAAGTGCAACACACTACTGAATTGAGAGGACAGCCATGCCAAACACCAGCTACCAACAACTAAGCGAAGCGGAGCGCCACGCCATCTCCCTCGGCCTGCAGCAAGGGATGAACCTGAGAGCCATAGCCCGCGCTCTTGGGCGAAGCCCCTCCACCATCTCCCGCGAATGCCGGCGCAATGCAGGAGCCAAGGGATACGCCTCGCACTACGCCCACCAGCGCTCTGAGCGACGCAGGCGCTTT
>JBBSUJ010000145.1:0-3242 GCA_038235025.1 Burkholderiales bacterium | reverse complement strand
TCCCTGCGGTCTGTGATAGCGCGGCCTCGGGCGGTTCTCTGCGTTGCTTTTCTTGCCAATAGCACGGCTATTGGCTGCAAAAAGACGCCTTGCGCCCCATCCCGATCCGCACCATCACATCCTCACGAGGGTTATGCAGGCCATCCCTAGGCCTGCTGCAAGCTCGTGGGCCGCCGCTCTAGCTAAATTGCCACTAGCGCATTCAACCCCTGCGCCACGGGCACCTCCACTTTCAGCGTAAACAAATCGTCCGCACGGGTGCGGCCCAAGTTGATACACGCGACCGGCTTGCCCGCCGCCACGGCCGCCAGCACAAAGCGGTAGCCGGAATACACCATCAGCGACGACCCAGCCACCAGCACGGCATCGGCCGCAGCCAGCGCGGCATGCACCGTAGCCACGCGATCGCGCGGCACGCTTTCTCCGTAGAAAACCACGTCTGGCTTAAGCGCGCCGTTGGTGCAGCGCGGGCAGGTGGGCACGGCAAAGCTGGCGAACGGCACGTTCTCCAGATCGGCATCGCCATCGGGGGCCACGCGCAGGTCAGCGGGGACGCGTGCTGACCAGTCGGGGTTGTGTTCGCGCAGCGCCGCGCTGTGTTCCTCGCGCGGAATGCGCGCTTCGCAGGCCATGCAGCGCACGGTATCTAAGCGGCCGTGCAAGTCCAGAGTGCGGCGGCTGCCAGCGGCGTTGTGCAAGCCGTCCACGTTTTGCGTGACGAGCAACTCCACGCGGCCGCGTTGCTCCAGCTCGGCCAGCGCGTGGTGGGCGGCGCTGGGCTGCGCGTAGGCAATGGTGGGCCAGCCCACCATGCTGCGCGCCCAATAGCGCTGGCGCGTGGTGGCCTCGCCCATAAACGATTGGTAAGTAACGGGCGCTGGCCGCTTCCATTCGCCGGCTTGGTCGCGGTAGTCGGGAATCCCGCTGTCGGTGCTGCAGCCCGCGCCGGTCAACACCAGCAGGCGCTGGTGCGTGCGGCCAAAATCTTGCAACGCTTGGGTTGCTGGGCTAGATGGGTTAGATGGGCTGGACGAGCTCAGTGGGTTCATTGCGCGCAGCTTGCCATTAGCGGGCCAGCTGCGCTGAGCCGGGGTATTTTCAAGCTTCAGATGCCGAAGAAATCGGCTGCAAGCCCGCTATCGGCCACCGCTGAGGACAGGCGCTCTCGCCCTTTCTGCGTGAAGAAGACTGCGCGGCAGAAGGCGGCGAAGCGAAAAATCTCCTCAGTGAGGACAGCGTTTGCCAAATTTCCAGCCGCAGCCGGACTAGGGGCAAAAAGACGATAACCACTGAACCACTGGACCACTGCGGCCACTTTGCAAGCAGGTGACTTCTGCCGCGCAGGCTCCTAGCGGCTCGCGCCGGGGGTGCTTGCGATCAAGCCCGCCAGGCCGCCACGCCCGCGCCCACCAAAACGGCCTGCGCGCGGCCCAGGGCCTCGAGCGTTTGCAGCAGCATGGGCAGGCCTTTCTTCCACGGGCCGCGGCCTTTGAAGTGATGTTCCAACGCGGACAGCGTGAGGGGTGCGGGGCTACGCGCAAGCGCTTCGGCTACGGCGCGCACTTGCTCGGGCAAGGTGGCGGGCCAGGGGTGCTGGGCGGCAGGAGCAGGAACGGAAGAAGGTGCATCGCCTGCAGGCGATAAACTTTGATCAAAATAGGCCTCTAGCGCTTGCTGCACGTTCGCTGGAAGCTCATTATTTAATAGCGACTTTCTGGGGTTCTGAAACTCGGGCCGCAGCCACGCGGCCTTGGGCTTCTTCTAGCGCTCGCTCGGTATTCAGCTGCACCAGGTGGGTGAGGATGTCGTCCGTGCTGGCAGCCGCAGGCAGGCCGTAGGCGGCAAGCACGGCGGCGTCCAGCTCGTCGTGCAGTTCGCGCAGTACGCCCACCAAACCCTGGAGGTGGATGATTTTTTCTTTGGCGGTGAGCGCGCGGCCTTCGCGCAGGGCGGTGAGCACGTTGTAAAGGCCAGTGAGCGTGAGCGCCTGTGGGGCCTTCTTGTTGGCCTTTTTGTCAGCCGAGGGCACGGGCAAGGCCGGCTCCGTGTGGCTTTGCGTTTTCTCCCTCTCGTTGTGCCCAGCCGCAGCATCCCTCCCTTGTGTGCTCGCCTCGGGGCTTTGCTCCCTCTCCCCCTGGCTTTGCTCCCTCTCCCGCTGGCTTTGCTCCCTCTCCCCCTGGAAGAGGGCTGGGGTGAGGGCTGCCCTCGCATCCCCCAGCACCCGCTTGCGATGCGCGTCGATGTGCTCGGCAAGCACGGAGATGCGCTCGCGCAGTTCGGGGGTAGGCCGGTGTCGGTGCCTGGAAAGGGGAAGGTTTCGAAGCAGCGGGTTTTGACGTAAACCGGGTCATTGCCGACACCGAGCCAACTTCCAGCCGCCAAAGCCCAAGCGCAGTGGACTTCGCTGGTAAGAACGCCTAGATCAAAGGCCTCCGGCAACGCAATGGCAATCAGCTTGTTGTCCGGGAGGATGCTGGCGTCCAGAAACTGGAAGGTACGATGCTTCGCAGTTTCGGCGGTCGCGATGTAGCGGGGTAGCCCAAAGAGCTGATGGCGAAGTACTTTGCGGGGCTCGCCAAAAATCCACCAATTATTTTTGTAACTTGCACGATTGTTTTGATCACGCTCTGGCTTCACTTTTTCCAGTAGCCACTGGTATGCCGCCGGATGCTCGCTTCGTAATGTGTCCGCATCCATTCCAAAAGCGTCGATAACCCGTACGCCGCGCGGCTTGTCAGTCAAATCACGCCCGTTGCGGTATTCCCGAACGAGGGACGCTTTGCCCAGAGATTCGCCTTCTGCAGTCGAAACTAGAAAGCCAGCGCCGAACAGCTGCACGCCGCGATTACTCAGGTTGTCATTGGCCTTCAGCGCCACTGCTGCAGCCACATTCGGGCCCACATTCAAATCCGCATGTACCAGCCCGCGATGCTCCTGCACCGTCACCGCCACCTCACCAAAGTCACAGGTCCGCTCGCCCGTCACGCGCAGCACCACGCCCTCACCCGCCCCAGGTGACAACACCGTCATCGCAATCCGCACCGCCGCCCCATTCGCACTGTCCACCCGAGGATGGTCCGGAATCGCAAAGCACAAGTGCACAGGACAGCATGTCGATGCTTTGGCCTTTCCAGCCTTCGCACCCGCACCGCCCTTTGCAGCGGTGGTAGCGGGCGTGGCAGCCGCGCGAGTGTTGGTTGTGGCCCAGGCGCGCCCCCCCCCCCCCCCCCCCCCCCCCCCCC
>JBBSUJ010000144.1:0-3280 GCA_038235025.1 Burkholderiales bacterium | reverse complement strand
GTTGTCCAAGAGTCTGGGCCAGCCGGTGCTCGTCGAGAACAAGCCGGGTGCAGGCGCCACGCTGGGCGCTGATTTGGTCGCCCGAGCAAAGGCCGATGGGAACACCTTGCTGATGGGCGCGGTGCATCACACGATCGCAACGAGCGTGTACAAAAAGCTGCCGTACGACTTCGAATCGAGCTTCGCCCCAGTGACCACGGTCGCTCTGGTGCCCAATGTGTTGGTTGTGAATGCGGCCGTGCCAGCCAAGACTGTTGCTGAACTGATCGCGCTCGCCAAATCACAGCCCGGCATGATCAGCTACGGCTCGAACGGTGCGGGCACCGGCCAGCACCTGATCGGCGCCCAGTTCGAAGGAATGACGGGTGTGCAGCTCCTGCATGTGCCGTACAAGGGCAGCGGGCCGCTGACCACCGACTTGCTTGGCGGTCAGATCTCGATGTCGTTCGACACCATCACGCCGGTGCTGCCGCACACTGTGTCGGGCAAGTTGCGAGCCCTGGCCGTGACCACCGACAAACGTTCGCCTGCACTCCCAGACGTCCCGACGTTGGACGAGGCTGGCCTCAAGGGTTTCAACCTCGGCACTTGGTTCGGATTGCTTGCCCCCGCTGCAACGCCGAAAGAGGTCGTCGCCAAACTCAATGCGGAGCTGGTCAAAATCATCGAATCGCCCGCGTTCAAGAAGAAGATGGACGAGATCGGTGCCGAGCCGATCGGCGACACGCCGGACCAGATGACCGCACGAATCAAGGCGGACACGGAGCGCTTTGCGGTGCTGGTCAAAGCAGCCAACGTGTCGATCGATTGAGTGAGGACGTAAAGCGCTAAGTTCCTGGGTCTTCGGCGAGTGAAGGGGTGCGAGGGCATCTTGCATCCGTTACCAACCCTCTTGGGATGCCCTCTCTTGGAAGTTCGAGCGTCGGCGGTGTCACCGACGCCCTGGAAAAACAGATCGTCGAATTCGCACGTGATTCGCACGTGAATGCGAAGCAATTCGCACGTAAAAGGGGAGGGCTTGGCCTCTATCGCCGGCGTGATAAGGCTCGGGTCCTAGTCTTGAAGTTGTGCTGGGTGTCGAGGGTTAATCTGTCCCAAGCCAGCAGTCGTGCTGGCTGCAAGTGAATGAGCGGACGGCGATGGTGACTTGGGGACCACGCACTTTGTCCATTCGAAAGCCACAAAAGGCGTCTGGTGGTGCGGCAGCAGCTATGGGACCGACTCGACATCTGCGTACACAGCCTGACGATCAGATGCTTGGTGAATGCGTGGAGCTCGTACCCATTCCGGCCGATCGAGTCTGGTCAAGCCCATGACAGCCGTGGCGCGTTGACAAGCGCGCAAGCTGCCGGTGAACACTCAAGTTGGTCGTTCTATAGCCAGAAATCCGAGGATGCCTGCATCCGCAAGCAGATTTTTGACGCTCCTCATCAGAACAAAGCAGACGACCGCGTCGGCCCGTTATATATTGGCGAGCATGAAATCAATGAACTTTCTCGGTGCTCCGCTGCTCGTGCTCAGTTGTTTGAGCCTCACTCCTGCATGGTCTCAAGAAGTGAATCTACGCGCTGTTAGCGCATTCCAAGAAGGTACAGCATTCGCCAAGCCGTTCGAAGCCTTCATCGAACGCGTCAACAAGGACGGCAAAGGCTTGGTCAAGATCAATTACATCGGGGGACCCAAAGCCATGCCGGCGTTTGAGGTTGGTAACGCAGTCAAGGGCGGCGTGATCGACATCGCCAACGTGACCGGCGCGTTTTACACCAACTTGATGCCTGAGGCCGAGGCGCTCAAACTTGCTGAACGCACGATCCAGGAGCAACGGGAAAATGGTGCCTGGGCGTTCATCAACAAGTTGCACAACCAGAAGTTGAACGCTTGGTACTTGGCCCGAACCGGCGATGGCGTGCCATTCCATCTGTATTTGAACAAGCCAATTGACAAGCCCGAGCTGACCGGCCTGACTATTCGGGTCACGCCGATCTACCGCGCTTTTTTCACCGAGCTCGGCGCAAACTTGGTCCAGACAGCACCGGGTGAGGTCTACACGGCACTGGAGCGCAACGTGATCGATGGCTACGGCTGGCCGACGCAGGGCGTGCTTGATCTGGGTTGGCAAGAAAAGACGAAGTATCGCGTCGACCCTGGCTTCTACGCGGTGGACGTGAACTTTCTGGTCAACCTAAACGTCTGGAACAAGCTGAGCGACGCGCAGCGCGCTGTATTGAACAAGGCCGCGATCGAAACCGAAGCGACCAACGCCGACAACGCTGCGATCAACGCGGCCGAAATCGAAAAACAGACCGCCGCCGGCATCAAGCCGATCACGTTCGCCGGCAAAGAGCGTGAAGTCTGGCTGAACACTGCACGCGAAACCGGTTGGGCTTATGTGAAGAAGGTGGCGCCGCAAAATGCCGATGAATTGCGCAAGCTGCTCGCGAAATAAGTTGGCCTAAGGCGATTTAATGCGCAGCGGCTACACACGGCTGCTCGACGGACTCGGCCTGTTGGCCGGCATCGTGTTCGCTGTCACGGCGGTGGCGACCACGTACGACGTCGCCTTGCGCACCTGGGCTGGCGGCGGCGTGCGCGGCATGGTTGAATGGGTTGAGTACGGGCTGTTTGCAGCAACTTTTCTGGCCGCGCCCTGGCTGCTGCGCCAAAACGGCCATGTGCAAGTCGACTTCCTCGTTACGACGCTTCCCGTCGCAGCTCAGCGCGTGGTGCGTTGCGTCGCCGACCTGATCGGGCTGATGGTTTGCGCTCTGCTGCTTTGGTATGCGGTGCGCGTGACATGGGATGCCTGGTCTAGCGGCAGCATCGTACTTAAGAGCATGGTGTTTCCAGAGTGGTGGATCTTCGCGGTGGTTGCGGTGTCAATGCTGCTGCTCGTGCTCGAATTCGCAAGACGGCTGGTCGTCGGTGACACAGCCGTTGCTGACATCAAGGACTTCTGAGGGCATGGCCTGGTACAACGCCCTCGCCGTGATGCTGCTACCGCTATGCGGGCTGTTGCTGCTCGGGTTGCCAGTCGCATTCGCGTTTCTGGTTGTCAACGTGATCGGTGCGATCGTGTTCCTGGGCGGCGACGCAGGCTTGGCGCAGATGGTGCGCAACGCAGCGGCTTCGGTGACGAGCTATTCGCTTGTGCCGATCCCGCTGTTCATCCTGATGGGCGAGATCCTGCTGCACAGCGGCGTTGCGTTCCGCGCGATCAACGCGATCGAGAAGTTGATTGCGCGCGTGCCGGGCCGGCTGTCCATCGTGAGCGTTGCGGGTG
>JBBSUJ010000143.1:0-3297 GCA_038235025.1 Burkholderiales bacterium | reverse complement strand
TAGTGTAAAAGCGCTTACTGTTGTGAAGCGAACGGCCGGCGTGCTTTTTGGTGTTTTGTTTGTGGTGGTGGTAGCAGTCGTGCTTGCTGTACAGCTGATCGACTGGAACCGCGCTAGGCCCTGGATCAATAGCAAGGTGTCGGCAGCAAGCGGGCGGCACTTCGAGATTAAAGGCGACTTGGATGCTCACTGGGTTTGGCCGCAGCCGCTTGACTCCGGCTGGCGTCATTGGGTGCCTGGGGTGCGTGTCCAGGCCCAAGCGCTGGAATTGGGAAATCTTGAGGACTTCGGCGCATTCGGCGCGCTGACTGATACGACAAAGCGGGAGCAACTGCCTTTGACGAGCGCGGCCTCCGTTCAAACCACTGGTTACGCAAATGCAGCTACGAAGAACGCAGAAGAAGGCGTGCTTTCAGGGAATCTGCCATTAATGGCGACTATTGGCCAGCTTAGCGCGTCTGTAAGGCTGCTTCCTCTCTTGGCTCGTACTGTGTTGATAGACACGCTGCAATTGGGCGATCCTGACATCGCATTGGCGCGTGCGTCAAACGGCAAAAATAACTGGACGTTTCCTCGCAAGGCCCAAGAAGGAGAAGTTTCATCCAACAACCCCTGGAGCATCGACGTTGGCCAGCTCACACTACTCGATGGGCAATTGGCTTACGCTGATGAGATGCAGAAATTGGCTATTCGCGCGCAAGTCAGCAGCGATGACGATCTTCAGCAGTCAGGCGACGATGGCGCTGCATCAACAGACACCCCGCGCTACGGCCTCCGTATCAAGGTAAGAGGGGAGTACGGCGATGCAAAAGTCCAAGGGTCCGGACGGGCCGGGCAACTGCTGTCTTTAAGGAAAGACAGCGTGCAATACCCTGTTACGTTTGAGTTGCAGGCCGGAAAAACCCGTGCAAGCGCAACCGGTACGCTTTCCAACCCGAGACAGCTCGCGGGCGTGGATATGGTGGTGTCCCTATCGGGTGACAACATGGCCGACCTTTACGAGTTGACCGGATTGGTCTTACCCAGCACGCCGCCCTTCAAAACCAAGGGACATTTAGTGGGAAGTCTGGAAGCGGAGCACGCAACTTGGGACTATCAAGATTTTTCTGGTGCGGTCGGCGATAGCGATTTGGAGGGGCATCTCACTTACACATCCGCCAAGCCACGGCCGATGTTGAAAGGGCAGATTAAGTCGCGCAAATTGCAGCTCGCCGATTTGGGCTCAATTGTCGGTGCTCCCCAAGACAACGCTGCAAAAAACAAATCGTCCAATGCTCGGATCGGTAAAGTCTTGCCGGACAGCAAGTTTGCTACAGGTCGTTGGGACGCGATGGATATGGATATTGCTTTTCTCGGAGAGACACTGATCGGCCCTTCATCCTTGCCGCTTGAGGACATGAGCGTGAGGGCCATTCTTAAGGACGGGAATCTTCGACTTGACCCGTTGCGATTCGGTATCGCCAAAGGTCGGATTGACGCCAACTTGTTTCTCGACGGAAAGAGCGATCCGTTGAAAGTGGAAATGCAGGCCACAGTTGACGACCTGCGCCTTTCAGCCCTCTTCCCTGACGTGGATTTGTTGGACAAAAGCCTGGGGCGTATGGATGGCGCTTTTGCGCTGCAAGGCTCCGGGGCTTCTGTGGCGGACATTCTGGCTAGCAGTAACGGAGAGTCCCGGGTCTACATTCGTGATGGCACCTTCAGCAAGCAACTGCTGGACCTTGCGGGGCTGAACTTGGGGAGCGTGCTAGTCACCAAACTTTTTGGCGGTGATGAAGAGGTGAAACTGCGCTGCGCGGTGGCAGATTTCGGCATTAAAGACGGCATTGCCCAGACGCGCTCAGTCAAACTCAGCACTGCCGAGGCCATCGTGGAGGCTGTAGGCACCATCGACTTTGGCAATGAATACATAGACCTGCGCATCAAGCCCGAGTCGCTTGAATGGAAGTTCCTTTCCCTGCGTACGCCTATTCGCGTACGCGGCCCATTCATCAAACCGGAAGTCAGCATTGAGGCCGGTCCGCTGCTCGCGCGGGCGGGCGCGGCAGTGATAGCCGCGGTAGCTGCACCTGCAGCCTTGGCACTAATACCCATCACAGTGCCGGCTGCTGAGGACGACGCCCAGTGCGAAAAACTTTTAGCGCGTGCTGACGACACAGTCAAAGCGGGCCCCGCCGGCGCAAAGACCAAACCCGATCTAGAGTAATCCGCGAAGTAAGTTCACCCGGGAACGTTAGAGGTGCAGAGGCACGCCGTTCACGACAATTCCGTCTTCGTCGGCGTATAGCCACTGACCCGGTCGCACCGTCAATCCGCAGATATCGAGCGCTACTCCCGCCCGACCTTCACCCCGGCGAAGTTTGGGCATGGGAACTAAGGCGAGTGCGTAAATACCCCCAGCCTCTTTTTTCAGTTCTACCCTATCGCGAACACTTCCGTACACCACAACTCCCGCCCAGCCATTGCGCGCTGCCGAGGCTGCGATGCTGCCGCCCACTAGCTGCTCGGCGAAGTGAGCCTCCGCCGTCCACAACGAGCAAACGGCCCTCGCCGGGCTGCTCCAATGCAGCTTTGACATGGGTGTTGTCTTCAAAACATTTCACGGTACTCACAGGGCCGGAAAAACGCGACAGCCCTCCCGCAAGACTGAAATATCGGTGGCATTACCCGCAGAAGCTCGCTGTCGTCGCTTTTGTGAACGTCGCA
Organism: Burkholderiales bacterium; assembly: GCA_038235025.1. Classification (GTDB taxonomy): domain Bacteria; phylum Pseudomonadota; class Gammaproteobacteria; order Burkholderiales; family Burkholderiaceae_C; genus Simplicispira. The sequence continues at coordinate 591 of JBBSUJ010000143.1, read as the reverse complement.
CAAATCGCACGTTGAAAATTTGATGGGGGTAATGGGCGGCATAGCGGTCTTTGGACGTTGATGGTGAAGCGCCTTTACCGGCCCGTACGGCGCGACATTATTTCAATCGGCGCGTACTTTTTGACAATCTTGCGGCCTCTTACCCGTTTCCACCGGGCACCGGTTGACTTCGAAGGGGGAAAACGATAGCAGCGTCGTTACAGCACTGGAGGCACTTGTAACACCCCAGAAAACAAAGAACGAGATCGTATAAACACCTTGTCGGGACAACTCAATCGGTGCACCGGCCCAGTGCAGGTCAGCAGGATCTACCAGCGCAAACACCACCATTTCAAGAACTCCGGCCATCAGGAAGGCCGGCCAGGCGATCCACATCAGACGTTGTGACCACATGCGTGTTCTCCTCGTTTTGGACATAGGTGTCAAGTTCCGTGCGATTATGTCCATCTTCGCAGTTGGCCGCTCTTTAGGGCGCGCGAGCTAATGCATGAGGTGATAGCGTCTTTTAAGCATAAGGAGCCCAAGCCGTGAGTCAAGTCCACCCCCTGGCACGTACAACACCACGCATTCGCACGGAGATCAAAAACTCTG
>JBBSUJ010000142.1:0-3400 GCA_038235025.1 Burkholderiales bacterium | reverse complement strand
TGGTGCTGCTCGCTTTCGGCGTCGCACTGCTGCTGCCGTTGGGCGAGGTGCGCTGGACGCTGGCCTGTGCGCTCCTGATCTGGCTGGGCTGGATGTGGACGGCGCGCAAAAGGCAGCGCGCTTCACTGGGTCGCGATCCCGTTCACCCTTAGCCCAAGTTTGTCAACTTTTGACCCATTCCTCGTCCGCACCGGCCGCTAACCCGCATGGATGCTGGGTTTCTCCTTGAAAGTGATTTGTAGTGCCATAATATTTTATTGGTGATGACCTTTTGCCCGCATTTCCGTGCACCATCGGGTGATGTTCATCCGGCGCACTCAAACCCGCGGTCGCAGTCGCAGTGGCGGTGAACCCTACGTCACCTACCGCCTCGTGCACAGCGCTCGCGTGGGTGGCCGCGTCAAGCAGTCCACGCTGCTCAACCTGGGCAGCCATTTCGATCTGCCGCAAGACCAGTGGGCGGCGCTGGCTGCGCGCATCGACCAACTGGTGCGCGGCCAGGGCTCTTTGGTCGATTCAGCCCTGTGCGACGCGGGCCAGGCTCTGGCGCAGCGCTACGCCGCGCAGTTGATCGCCATGGGGCCCTCGGCGGCCAGCATCACGCCAGCCCAAGCGGCTCGTGCTGCCAGGGGTGCGGCCAGCGGTACGGACGAACCCGAACGCTTCCAGGAAGTCGATCTCGACACCCTGGAGCTGGTGCGCGCGCGCAGCGTTGGCGTGGAGCACGCGGCACTCTCAGTGATGCGCCAATGCGCCTTGGAGGACAAGCTGGCCGAGTTGGGCTTGAACCGCCCGCAGATCGCCGCTGCGGTGGGCAACATCATTGGCCGTATGGCCCACCCCGGCAGCGAACTGGCCACGCACGCCTGGCTGGCGCAGCGCTCGGCGCTGGGCGAGTTGATGGACTTCAACTTCGAGGCCATGGACTTGAACCGCCTGTACCGCGCCTCGGACGCGCTGTACAAGCACCGCGAGGCCTTGCAGGATCACTTGTTCGACAAGGCCAAGTCCATCTTCGGCTTCGGTGAGACCGTCACGCTGTATGACTTGACCAACACCTACTTCGAGGGCATCGCCGCGGGTGTGGCCAAGGCCAAGCGCGGGCACAGCAAGGAATCCCGCAGCGACTGCCCGCTGGTGACGCTGGCCATGGTGCTGGACGGCAGCGGCTTCCCGCGGCGCAGCCGCGTCTTTGCAGGCAACGCTGCTGAGCCGGCCACGCTGCAGGAGATGCTCAGCGGCCTGGGTGCACCGGCTGGTGCCACGGTGGTGATGGATGCGGGCATCGCCACCGAGGCCAACTTGAAGTTCCTGCGCCAGCAGGGCTATCACTACGTGGTGGTGTCGCGCTTGCGCCAGCGCCAGTTCGACCCGGCGCAGGCCACCGAGGTGGAGTCCGCCGGGGGTGTGAAGATCAAGATCCACCGCAAGCTCGATGAGCAAGGCCACGCGCTGCTGTATTGCCATTCACCGGCACGTGAACAGAAGGACCGCGCCATTGACCAGACCAAGGCCGAGGGCTTCGAAGCTGCGCTGGCCAAGCTGCACGAGGGCCTGAGCAAGCCGCGCGGCACCAAGGACGTGGCCAAGATCATGGAGCGGCTCGGGCGTGCCAAGCAGCGCTATGCGCGTGCGGCACAGCACTACGAGATTGATCTCGCCAAGGACGAGACGGGACTACTGGTGCAGGCCATCACCTGGACCAAGACGATCAAGCCCGGCAGCGCGGCCATGCACCCCGGGGTGTACTGCCTGCGCACGACGCTGGTGGAGTTGGACAACGCAACGCTGTGGCGCACCTACACGATGCTGACCAACCTGGAGTCGGTGTTTCGTAGCCTGAAGACCGACCTGGGCCTGCGCCCGGTCTTCCACCAGGTGGATCGCCGCGTTGAAGGGCATCTGTTCATCAGCGTGTTGGCTTATCACTTCGTGCACATGCTGCGCCTGCGGCTCAAAGCCAAGGGTATCGACGACAGTTGGCAGACGCTGCGCCAGGCGATGTCCACGCAACAGCGGGTCACGGCGACGATGCAGCGCCGCGATGGCCGTGCCGTGCATGTGCGCAAGGCCACGCGGCCCGATGCGCAGCACCACAAGATCAACACGATATTGGGCTTGTCGCCCAACCCCGGGGGCACGCATCGCGTGATCGTGTAAGGCCGCGCCGTCACCCAGCACGGCGCCGTGGCGCTACACAAAAGTAGTGCCATACACGCCGCAATACTGCTCTAAGCTGTTGATTCCATTGGGGCATGTGGTGCCAAGTGACAAACCTGGGCTAGGTCGCCCGTACAGGCACAAGGCGAGATCTCCCCCCATGCTGGGCGCACTTGTAGCGCATAGAAGACAGGCCGAGGGCTCGGCTTGTAGTTATCGACCATCTATTCCTCAGGGGCTGAACAGCCCAATCCTGAAAGCAGGTGCGCACCGTCCGTTGTCTACATATTTGCCCATGTCCTGCTCTGTTTCGACCACTTGGCCACGGGTGGCGAGCCCGGCACCGAGCGGAAAAGTGCTAGGCGATGTAGCAGGCGCCTGCGTCGACGGTGAAGAAAGGACTTGGCCACAAAAATGCCTTAAATGTGCGGCAAACGGCACGATTCCTACGGGTTTTCTCTTTTTCCTACGAATGCTGCGGTGCAGCAGATAGTACAAGGATGCCAACTTTTTGTGTAGCCCATAACCCTTACCTCTGGAGCCAGCCATGTTTCTTCCCGATGACTCGTCCGGCCCGCGGGCACCCGCGACGCTGACTCCGTCGCGGCCGGTGGTTGCGGAACCCGGTGTTCGCCACGCCTCCAGGCTTGAACTGGCGACCAAGCGCGGCATCGACATCGCAGGAGCATTGTTTTTCTTTGCCTTCTTCGGGCCGTTTTATCTGCTTATCTTGCTGGCAGTTCGTTTTTCGATGGGCGGGCCAGTCCATTTTTGGCAGCCGCGCCTAGGCCGCCACGGTAAGCGCTTTCGCTTCTACAAGTTCCGGTCGATGCTGCCCGACGCCGAGCAGGTGCTCGATTCTTATCTGAGCACGAACGACATGGCGAAGACAGAGTGGGACACATTCCAGAAACTGACGAGCGATCCGCGCATCACGCCACTCGGAAAAATCATCCGCAAGGCAAGCTTGGATGAACTGCCACAGTTTTGGAACGTTCTAAAGGGCGATATGAGTCTCGTGGGCCCGAGACCCTGCCTGGAGCGTCAGCGAGTACTCTATGGCCGCAGCTGGAGCCGTTACTGTGCCATGCGGCCCGGAATCACAGGGCTTTGGCAAGTGAGTGGCCGCAACCGACTCCCCTATGCCCGGCGCGTTGAGCTCGATGCGCAATACGTGGGTCAATGGTCACTTTGGCTCGATTTCAAGATCCTGGCGAAAACACTCAAAACAGTCGCCACC
>JBBSUJ010000141.1:0-3447 GCA_038235025.1 Burkholderiales bacterium | reverse complement strand
CGCGCTACGGGGCACCAACAACGTCGAACCGGCTTTGATCATCATGCGCGGCGGAATGTCGTTGACGCTGCGCAAGTCGTTCTCGCTCATGCCGGTCTTCTTCGCCGCATCAGACACGCTCATGGTGGTGGGCAAGGTCAGCACCGTCCAGCTGGCGTACTGACCCAGTGTGTAGGCTTCAAAATTCCGTTTGAATACCTTTGCGTTGTCCCAAGGCAGCAGAATTTGCGGGGTACCCGACGCAAAAATTACGGGCTTGTGCTGTGAGGGGTTCAGCGCCCGGAAGTCTTCCTCGCGAACCCCAGCGAACTGGGCCGCAAGCGATATGTCGATATCGCGTGCAATGTCGACTGCTTGAAAGTACGGGTGGTTCTCAATCAGGGGCAACTGGACCGCAAACTTCTTCGGATCCCCCACGATGTTTTTGAGCGCTTGCAGTTTGGGCACGTACAGCCGGGTCTCGGCGGGCATGGTGAGACTGCTGTAGTTTGTCGGCAGCCCAGCTTTCTGATTGCGCGCTATGGCGCGGCCGACACTTCCCTCACCCCAGTTGTAGGCTGCCAGGGCCAGGTGCCAGTCGCCAAACATCTTGTGAAGTTTTTGTAAGTAGTCGAGTGCGGCGCGGGTGGACGCCAGTACGTCGCGACGGTCATCGCGAAACGCGTTTTGCCTCAATTCAAAGTCGTTTCCTGTGGCCGGCATGAACTGCCACATGCCCACCGCTTTGGCAGATGAGATGGCTTGCGGGTTAAAAGCACTTTCCACATATGGCAACAAGGCCAGTTCGGTCGGCATGCCGCGGCGCTCCAACTCTTCGACGATATGAAAGATGTATTTGCTGGAGCGTTCGGTCATCCGCTGGATGTAATCAGGCCGGCTGGCATACCACTGCTCACGCTCCTGGACTTGTTCGTTTTCCAGATCGGGCATCGCAAACCCTTTGCGAATGCGGTCCCACATGTCAGTCGGGGGAAATGCTGCTACCACGGCCTGGCCGCTGGTGTTGGCTGGCGTAATGGCTTGCAGCGGCCCTTGCGGAAACAGCGGCGTGTGGGGCGCTTGAGCCGTTGTTTCAGTGCCGGTTTGGGCTTTGGCGTCCGGAGTTTGCGTGGTGGGGTTGCTTTGCGTTGCGCAGCCGGTCAGCCACAAGGCACCTGCCACGCAGGCGATTTGAAGAAGTTTCATTGAAAATTGTTTTTCCATTCGCGCAGCGCCGCAAAAACGGCCACTTCGTCACGCGAATCGGTGTCGGGAAAGTGCGTGGCAACTTGAGCGACAACTCGGGCGATGCGACTGCGAAGAAAGGGATTAATTGAGCGCTCTAGGGCGAGCGACGAGGGCAAAGTTGGCAAGCCGCGCTCGCGAAGCGCGTCACATTTGGCACGGTAATCGTGCAAGGCCGTGTTGTCAGGTTCCACCTGCGTTGCGAACCGCAGGTTGGCCAAAGTGTATTCATGCGCGCAGCACACGCGGGTATCCGCAGGTAACGCCGCCAGCGCGTCCAGCGAAGCCAGCATCTGCGCGGGGGTGCCTTCAAACAGCCGACCGCAGCCGCCCGAGAATAACGTATCGCCACAAAAAAGCATCGGCGCGTCACCAGGGCAATCTGCATAGAACGCGATATGCCCTGAGGTGTGACCGGGGACATCCATCACATGAAACTGCAGGCTCAGCGCTTCAAGCATGTCGCCGCCGCGCAGAGGCTCCGCTGGCTGAGGAATGCGCTCAGTCGCCGGACCCACTACGCGCGCGCCGGTGGCCTCGCGCACCGAATCCACGCCGCCCACATGATCGGCATGGTGGTGGGTGACTAGAATAGTTTGCAGCTTCAGCTTGTGTTCGCGCAGGTACTGCAGAACCGGTTCGGCCTGTCCTGGGTCTACCACCACAGCATGCTGCGAATCGTGCAGCAGCCATATGTAGTTGTCGGAAAAAGCAGGGATGGGTATCAGGTTCATGAGCGCACAAATTATAGGTTTGCACCAGTGGTTTGATTCCCCGCCCGGCCGTTACCTGCTGGAGTGGGAACAGGCGCGCTTTGATGAATCGGTGGTCGACGCCTTTGGTTACCACGGCTTACAATTGGGAATGCCAATGCTCGATGGCCTGCGTGCCAACCGCATGCCGCACCGCTGGCTTGCCATTGCATACCCTGAACTTTTGGGCACTGGAACGCTGCCGCCCGAGCTCATGGCCGATCCGGTTGCGCTGCCATTTCCGGAAGCTAGCGTTGATTTGCTGTTGATGCCGCACACGCTTGAACTGAGCGTCGACCCGCACGCGGCGCTGCGCGAAGCGGCGCGCGTGCTGGTGCCAGAGGGCAAAGTCGTCATCAGCGGTCTTAACCCAGTCAGCTTGTGGGCCATGCGCCAAGGACGTGCGCGCCTGTACCAAAGACTGGGCCGCGGGCGGCTGTACCTGCCCGAGGCGGGCGAGACCATTGGCCATTGGCGACTGCGTGACTGGTTGCGGTTGCTGGGGTTCGAGCTGGACTCGCTAGAGTTTGGCTGCTACCGGCCCGCGGTGAGCAGCGAAAAATGGCTCAATCGCTTTGGCTGGATGGACGCGGTGGGTGAGCGCGCCTGGCCTATTTTTGGTGCTGCTTACTTCGCAGTGGCCGTCAAGCGCGTGCCGGGTATGCGGCTGATGGATCCAGGGTTCAAACCGGTAGCGGCCCGCGTGGGTGCGCCTGCAACAGTGGCCAACCGGCGCGCGTCAAAGTTGCGCTCTGATTAATTGAAACTTTTGGAAAGCTTGGGCGTGAACGACATCGTGATTTATACCGACGGAGCCTGCAAAGGCAATCCTGGGCCGGGTGGCTGGGGCGCTGTGCTGCGCTCGGGCGCCACTGAAAAAGAGATCTTCGGCGGCGAACTGGGCACCACCAACAACCGCATGGAGTTGATGGCCGTGATCGAAGCTTTGAATGCGCTTAAGCGCCCGTGTTCTGTGGTGCTGTACCTCGACAGCGAATACGTGCGCAAAGGCATCACCGAATGGATTCATGGCTGGAAAGCCCGCGGCTGGCGCACGGCCGCCAAACAGCCGGTGAAGAACGCTGAGCTGTGGCAGCGGCTTGATGTTGTGGTCTCCGAAGCGGGTCATCGCATTGACTGGCGCTGGGTGAAGGGCCATTCGGGGGACCCCGGCAACGAGCGCGCAGATTCGCTGGCGAACCGGGGTGTGGATCAGGTGTTGGGGCGGTAAGCGCGTAGATTTGCTACTAAAAGTAGAGCTATAGACTCTTGCAGTTTAAGCGCTAGCTGTAGTTTCTCAACACGTTGTTCCTCTCAAAGCCAAGGCGAGCTGTAGTGGTCTAATAAAAACAGACAGCCCGATAGGTGGTTAAAACCGAAATGGCACAAACGTGAGCAACCCGAAATTCAGAAGAGTATTTGACACAGACTTCAAGCTGCAAGTCGTGCAGATGGTTAAAACGCAAGGCCT
>JBBSUJ010000140.1:0-3518 GCA_038235025.1 Burkholderiales bacterium | reverse complement strand
GCGCCGGGGTAGGGCTGTATCCGTGGGTAGCCCGATGCGTAGTTTGGGATGATGGGGCGCAGATTCTTGCGGATTCAGACGGGCAATTCTGGGGAAACCCGGTTTTTCAGGGCGGTTTGGGGTGCGATACTTGGGCTCATGAGGTTGGAGTTCCTATCCGTGCTAATGCCTCAGGGTTGGTAGGCCTTGAGTAGCGCCTTGGCATCGGATTCTTGTGACAACTTCTCGGCGTAGTGAACGGCAAAACCATTCTGCGTCTTGTAGCCGGGCACATACACCGTCAGCATTCCACTGCGCCGTGCCAGGCTGTTCCAGCGCGCGGAGCCATGGTCGGTCCAAAAATCTGCCGAGTCATTGCCGCGATTGGCCTCTTGGTGCAACATAACTTTTCCATCCCAAGGACTATCTACACCATCAAATCGGATCAGAAAAAGCTTGGTGTCCTTTATCGGCGCCATCGTGACACGCTCGCCTTCTTGGCCAGAATAGACCTTGACGTAGCCCAACGTGATCGTATTTTTGTCCAACTGGGGCAGCTTCTCACTTGTGCTGGTCTGCGCTGGCACTTCGGCGACTGCAACCGGCTGACAGGATGGGGGTGCTTGGCGGTGCTTTTCCAGAATCGGACAGACATTTCTTTTAAGGTAGCTGTCACCGCTTTCGCTGCCGACTTCTTTGACGACCACAGCCACCTGTTGCGTAAAGCACTGGTCGACGAACAACGTACGGGCTCGCTTGGCATCGGGATAGTCTCCGGGCAAAGCCAGGCCACTGACCACAGCAAGTTGCACATCCTCATCCTGGCAAATATCACTGCGCTTTTGTTTGGCCGCAATTTCAAAGAAGCGCAGAGCCGCGTATGACTTGTAATTCAGGCGCGCGATTTTGCCCGCCTCCATGGCTGCTCTGGGATTTGCGCGTACGAAGGCTTCCATTGCCAGCAGGCAAGTCTCACCGGCATAGGACTGCCGTTGACAGATTTCAAAATCATTGAGCGTTTTGAATGACAGTTGTGGCCCAACGGACTGCGCATGTGTGGCGCCCAGAGCGCAAAGAGCCAGCGATGGCAGCACCACGGCGCGAACGGCACGGCTAAACATTTTTGTGATGAACATGGCTTCCCTTCTGTTGGTTGAACCGACCTGCAGGAGATGCTTCAACATCAGACCATTTCAGGGTCGTCGATGGTAAATCACAGACAACGTGACATGGGGAGAGCTAGGGGTAAGTGAAACGATCAATTAACGCGCTGATGCGAGAGCTGGCGTGCCAGCATCCACCCGAGTTTGGAGGCTGAAGTGAGCAGTCTGCGTCCGCGTCCAGAGACCGTCCATGATGAAGCTCAGCGCCGTGTCGCTCAATTCAAACAGGGGCGACATACGCGCCACCATGAAGATACCGGCAGTCACCATCGTTGCAGCATGGATAAGCGCAGAGATCGGCGTAGGACCTTCCATGGAGTCTGGCAACCAGACATGCAGTGGAAACTGCGCCGACTTGCCCATGGCACCGATAAACAGGCAAATGCAGATAACCGTGATCAGCATCCACTCCGTACCCGGCAGCGTCAAACTGGCCAGCTCAGCAGACTTGGCAAAGGCCTTATAGTGACAGTGCCAGTACTATCCAAACTGGCGCAGCCCCATGCAAGGCCCGCCCCATCGATCACCGCAGCGTTTTCACCAGCACCCGCGTGGGCACCAAGCATGCCCCGCTACGCCCGCAACCTGCTCAAGCGGCTGCAGTCACTAAATCCACGAAACCCACCAAAGCCTACAACCCCCGCCACCCCGAGCGCACCCTGCTGTACCGCACGATTGCCGAACACTTCGAGACCTGGCTTGAGCTCGCCAGCGCCGGACAGTTCGACGGCCAGGGTGACCACCACACCCCGCCCGCGTATGTAGGGAAGGCGTTTCGCAAGTATCTGGAATGCGGCATCTTTGCCCACGGCTTTGCCCGCGTCCGGTGTGACGACTGCGGGGACGACTTCTTGGTCGCCTTCTCCTGCAAAGGCCGTGGCGTCTGCCCCTCGTGCAACACGCGGCGCATGGCCGAGGCCGCAGCCCACCTGACGGACCACGTCTTTCCCCGTCTGCCAGTGCGCCAATGGGTGCTATCGGTGCCCAAGCGTCTACGCTACTACTTGCAGCGCGACAAGGGCGCACTCAATGCGGCGCTGCGTATTTTCTTGAGAGTGGTGCAGCAGAGTTTGCAAAGCCATTGCCCCGGTGCGGCAAAGGCTGACCCGGCCAGCCTGCACCTGGGCGCCGTCGCCTTCATCCACCGCTTTGGTTCCAGCCTGAACACGCATGTGCACTTCCATGTGTGTGTGGTCGATGGCGTGTTTGAGGCTGTTGCCGGGCCAATAGCGCAAAGCGTCGATACGGATGCTTCTGCACAGGCCAGCCCACAGCCAGGCCCGGGGTCGGCGCCGCAGAGTGTGATTTTTCACGCGGCAACTGGTCTCGATGTGGCGGCTATTTCTCAAGTGCAGGCCAACGTGCGCAAACGCATCCTGCGGGCCTTTGTGGCACGCGGCCACCTAGAGGCCTGTGACGCCAAAGACATGGCCGCTTACGCCCACGGAGGCGGCTTCTCGGTCGATGCCGGGGTGCGTATCGAAGCACCCGACCGCGCCGGGCTGGAGCGCCTGCTGCGCTACTGTGCGCGGCCCCCGTTTGCCATGGATCGCCTCAAACAGCGCGGCGCTGATTTGGTCTACCGCTGCGGCAAAGGCCACACAGAGCCACTGCAGTCCGACAAGTATTCGGGTGAATTGGTGTTGACCCCACTGGAGCTGATCAACCGCATTGCCCAACTGGTGCCACCACCGCGCACCCACCGGCATCGCTATTACGGCGTGCTGGCACCGAATTCGCCACTGCCTGCTGCGGTGACGCAACAAGCGCAGGTAGCGCAACTGCCGGTGCCCGTGGCCGCGTGCAGCCCGATGGCACAGGAGGTAAGTGCCGATGCTGACGGGGCCGTCACAACAGTTGTGGTCGCCGACACAGCTGGTGGATCTGGAGTTGGCGCGGTGCCCCAGCCCCAGCCGCCAGCCAAACCCAAACCCAAACCCAAACCTCGCACACCATCGCACTACCACTGGGCGGCACTCATTGCGCGCATCTATGAGGTGTTCCCGCTGCTGTGCCCAATGTGCGGGGGCCAGATGCGCATCATTGCCTTCATCACGTTCAGCGCCGACATCCACAAGATTCTGGAGCACATCGGCGTCGAACCCGAAGCGCCGCGCATCACCCCGGCACGCGGGCCGCCGCTGTGGGATGAGTGTGGTGCGCAGGAATCACAGGAACAGGAGGAGGGTATTGAGGCTTTACCGGACTGGGATCTGGCAAACCAATCACCGCCCGAGTTCCCCGACGATCAGCGCACGGACCGGTGAATCTGAAAAGGGGCGCGCGACGACTGCGCCGGGGTAGGGCTGTATCCGTGGGTAGCCCGATGCGTAGTTTGGGATGATGGGGCGCAGATTCTTGCGGATTCAGACGGGC
>JBBSUJ010000139.1:0-3551 GCA_038235025.1 Burkholderiales bacterium | reverse complement strand
GACGCTGCTCAGAGAGTGGGCTTACGCTTTTATCTACCCCAGCTCAGAGCACCGGGACCGAGAGCTGCAGCCTTGGATGTATCACTACAACTTTCATCGGCCACACTCGGCTACGTCGCGTCGCCCTCCCATTACTCGCCTTGGCTTTGAGGGGAACAACGTGTTGAGAAACTACACGTTAAAAAAACCTATCGAACTGTCCGAAATTACTTGACCACGACAGACCTTTTGTTCCAGCCGCGAACGGATGCGCGGGCAGGGTGGCGATTTCTTCGAGCCAAATGTTCGCTCTCGCGCCAAGGCTAAAGGACGAGACCCTGCAAGCGCCAAGGCCCGGGCCATTTCACCGATGCGATGGGTTGCGCCTCTGGGCGCGGCACGCACTGGGCTTTGGGCAGAGCAAGCTCGTTCAGATGTGCTGCCGTGAGAACCGACTGGAGCGGGCGGGGAGGCTTGCTTTGTTCAGGTGTATCTCAACTCAGTTGAGCAGGCCGACGATTATGTCCACGATCAGGTTGTTCTGTTGCTGCACCAAGACAATATCGCCGCCGATTCGGGCGTAGCGATAGCCGTATGGCGCAGGAGGCAGCAGTCGAATCACGGGCTGGGGCACGGTGTAAACCGTCACGCCCGCGGGCACAGGCTGGCCGACATACCAGTTCCCGGCTTGCCCGGGAGGCATGCAGCCATTGTGTTTTTTGGCCAGTCCCGGTGGACACTTTTTGCCTTTGCCGTAGGTGTGGGTGTAGTACTCGCGTACAGAGGTGCGCTGATGGTCGTCGAAGTAGGCGCCTTGTTTGATGTCTTCACGCTGCTGCTTTTCCGCACGTTTATGTGCCTTTTCATGCTGCTTCCGGGCCTCCTTGCGGTCCTTAGAATATTCCTTGTCTGCGTGTTTCTGCGCTTTTCGGTACTCTTTCTGCGCGTGCTTGCCATCGCCGTTTCCCTCGTGGCCGTTGTCTTTGGCAAAACCGGGGGCTGCCGCGAAGAAAAGGGATGCCAATGCCAGCGTGACAATGCGCTGCAAAGGAGTGGAGGTCTGGAAGCGGGTCATGTGTAATCCATCTAGCTCGAAATGAGCTCATAGGTCAGCATCATGCCGCTGCTGGTGGGCTTTTGTAGGACACCCGCGCCTGCTGCCAAAAGGTTTGGAAAATCCTTTCTCTGGACAGCGCGCGCCTGCCTGGCTGTAATTGCGGCCTCTCGTCGCCCGAATACCACTTCCAGACCTTGCCCAACTACGGAATGATTTCGCAAGCATTGGTGCGGTCCGCGCTGAAGCCATGTGCTTGAAACGCCTTGTTGACCTTGATGACGAGGCGCGTCTCCGATGCGCCAGAGCCTGACGTGCGCGCGCCTCAGCGAAATGCCCGGCACCCTCCGCAGCTGATTGCCAACACGGTAATAAAGATCTATTTCTGTTAACCATGCAGCTCGCGGCAGTGCGGCTCCAGCGAGAACACCAATGGTTTACTGCTTCAGTACTTTCTCAAAGGCAAAAATCTGAGCGGCTAACCGCCAGGAGAAGCTCGATGCGGTGGCCAGCCAGGTCAATGGGCGTCCGCGGATCATCTGGGCGGCGCAAACAGATCAAGGTCTGTGCAGGGCACCTGACCAGGCCGAGTGTTCAGCCGGCCCGGTGCACTGAACATTTGTTGCACTTGGGGCCGACGAAACCATCCTGGTCATCGTCCACAACAAGCGCTGCAAGCTGCCGTATCCATTCAAGGTGGACAGGGTCAGGGGGTACTTGGAATCCACTGACTGACAGAGGGCTCTGTCAGAGAGGTAACGGGCAAGGTCTCGAAATTCAGCGTGAAAATATTCCGGAACAGATCGATGGCCAGTTTCGCCACGTTCATGCCGTTGGTGGTGGCCAGCAGGCTACCTGCCGGGGTGTAAATGTCGAGGCTGTAAATGCTTGTGCTCGCGTTGCGGGACAACACACAGATATAGCCGACAAACTCGATGGCCACGTCCAGGTCTTCAATGCCGCCGGATTGCGGCTTCAATGCCATGGTCGAGGAACCCGCAAAAAGCGGCGTGGGGTTGGCGCCCGTGTCGAAGGCTTGAATTCGGTTGCCCGCCTGCTCCAGCACCAAAATGGCGCCGCCCGGTGCCACCACCGCGCACACCGGCCCATTGAGCAAGCCTTCGCGGCTACCCGGCCCTGAAAACGCTTGCGCCAATGGTGCACTGGTATCAGTCATCGGGCTGGCGGCGGGCACCAGTACCTCCAGTTTGCCCAGCGCGGCATTGATGCTGATCAGTTTGCCACTGGGGTGAATCAAAAAGGCGTCCGACGGAAAGTTGAAGCGGCCGACCGCCAGGTTGGAGCGAGGGTTGTCGAAGGCTGGCGCCACGCCGACCGCCGTCATGTCGATGCGCCGGACGATGGCAGTGCCCTGGGAGGTGTCGATGTAGAAGTTTTGGCTGATCGGACTGGTGCGGCTGTAAGCCAGGCGCGCCGGCGACGGGAAACCCCCGCCCGAGTGCATCCAGCCACTCTGCGGATTTTCAGTGAAGAACATATTGGCAAACTGGTACAGCTGGCCGGTGGCACCCGAGGCAAACGATGAGATGCCCTTGCTGTACGACTGCCAGGCATAGCCCACATTGCCAAAGGTTTCGCTGGCGGCGATGCTTTGCAAAATGCACAGGTTGCCCGGCGCGTTGTCACAATTAACGGGTGGTGCTGAGGGTTGCGGCCCGGCTATCCAGATGTGGTTGCCGCCGCTGTCCAGACCTAGCTTTTGTTTGTGGGAATACTGGGTGGACGCCGTAAGCGGCACTAGGTTTTCCTTGATCGTGATGGCCACTGCATCCACCGTGTTGGTGATAGCGGCCGCAGTGCCGGTTCCGGCCAGCCAGTCGGTGTCCGAGTAAAAAGCGACCGTCACCGTCACCGTGACCTTGCCACCAGCCGGCAGTTGGCGGAAGGTGTAGCTGAGCGGTGCGGTGCGCGTGGTGGCTTGCATATTGATGCGGCCTGACTCGGCCGGCGAGCCGCCATCGCACACCGCCCGCAGCGTGTAGTAGGTAGCAGTGGCCGGAAAGCCCGCCGTATCTTTGGGGTCGTGATTGAGCGTCACGGTCAGGTCATGGGTAGCATCGACCTGGGTGATGAAGGTCCAGGGCGCGTTGGGAACTTCGGCACTGGTTTCGGCCATCTGGGCGACGCTCGCCAGCGCCATCACAGCCTGCAGCATCAAGCCGATGCCGAACGGGATACAGTCTTCCGCCGCGCCTTCGGCCTCACCCTCGGCTAGGCTGGACGAGATTTCGGCGCTCAGCGCCTTGGCGCTGTCCCTCTGCGTCACCGCGATGGGCAGGACCAGGTTGGTGAAGACCGACGGGTCGCTGTAAGTGCCTTCGACCACTGAATCCGTGATGGCCAGAACGAAAATCTTTGTAGTTTCTCAACACGTTGTTCCCCTCAAAGCCAAGGCGAGTAATGGGAGGGCGATGCGATGTAGCCGAGTGTGGCCGATGAAAGTTGTAGTGATACATCCAAGGCTGCAGCTCTCGGTCCCGGTGCTCTGAGCTGGGGT
>JBBSUJ010000138.1:0-3560 GCA_038235025.1 Burkholderiales bacterium | reverse complement strand
GCGGTCTGTGATAGCGCGGCCTCGGGCGGTTCTCTGCGTTGCTTTTCTTGCCAATAGCACGGCTATTGGCTGCAAAAAGACGCCTTGCGCCCCATCCCGATCCGCACCATCACATCCTCACGAGGGTTATGCAGGACATCCTTAGCGGTTGCCTTACTGCTCGGGCACCACAACTTCGGCCCAGTCATACAGAGCTCCCAAAATTTCCTCGGCGCGCTCGTCCGCGTCTTCTGACAGCGTATCGATCTTTTCAAACAAGGCTTCGGCCGTCAGCGCCCCGCCAGTGCCTTCCAGCAGACAAGCGCTCCGGTGTTGCAGCCAGCGCGCTTGCTCCTCAGCCGACAAGGTGTGCGGAAAGTTGCGGGCGCGGTAGCGAAACAAAATTTCTTCCAGCCGCGGGTCGTCGAACCCGGTACGCGCGCTGGCCAGATGCTCGCCGGTCATGGCGCGCAGATCGTCCAGCCGGCGGCGGTCGCCATTGCCGACAAAGCCGCCGTACAAATCCTGCTCCACATCGGGTGGCGGGCCGTCAGTTTTGGGGCGCTCAAACACCGCTGCCCAGATGCCGCTCATGTCAGGCAGCATGTGGGCGCGCACCGCGTGCTCGGTACACAGGCTGGTGTCTATGCCCCAGCGCGCGGCGAGTTCGGGCGTCAGCGTTTGGAGGTTGCCGACCACCATGGGCGACTTGTTCAAGTGCACGCTTTTAAGCGGCAGTCGCTGCATGCCTTCGGGCAAATCCGCGGTGCGGGTGAACAGGCGCAGACGCAGTTCGTCCACATTCATAGTGCGCAGCTGAGCCGGGTCGTAGGCCAAATCCCAAGCCAGCAGTTCGTTTTTGTTGGTGGGGTGGCTGGCCAGCGGCCACATGACGGCGAGGCAGCCGCGCTCGGTGGGGAACATGCCCGAGACATGCAAAAACGGCTTGGCGGTTTGCGCGTCGGTCGGCAAGCGCAGCTCCTGCGCCACGCGGTCTTTTTTGTGCAGCGCCAGCGCAAAGTCAAACAGCTTGGCGTTGTGCAGGCGCAGCTGGCGCGCCAACGCAATGGTGGCGCGCACGTCGGACAACGCATCGTGCGCAGACTCATGCAGCAGGCCGTTGGCCTGGGCCAAATCGCCCAATTTGAAGCTGGGCGTGCCGTCTTCCTTTTTGGGCCACTTCATCAGCCCATCGGGCCGCAGCGCGTAGGCCAGCCGCACGACATCCAGCAAATCCCAACGACCGCACTGGTTCTGCCATTCGCGGCCGTACGGGTCGATCAGGTTGCGCCAAAACATGTGGCGGGTGATTTCATCGTCAAAGCGAATCGTGTTGTAGCCCACGCCAATGGTGCCGGGCTGGGCCATGGCGTCGTGAATGCGCGCGGCAAATTCACGCTCGGGCACACCGCGCTCAAGCGCGGTTTGCGGGGTGATGCCGGTGATCAAACAGGCTTCGGGCTGGGGCAGATAGTCGTTGGCCGGCTGGCAATAGAACATCAACGGCTCGCCGATAACGTTGAGCTCGGCATCGGTGCGAATGGCGGCGAACTGCGCAGGGCGGTCGCGCCGCGTGTCCGAACCAAAGGTTTCGTAGTCGTGCCAGAGAAAGGTGTGGGGGAGCATGGTTCGCGGTGCGGGTCGCAGGAAACAGAGTCGCCCGAATGGTAATGCGCTACGAGCCGCCCGCATGCCGCGAATGGCTGCCGGCGCGCCTGCTTGCCGACCCCTGCACGCTAAGAGCATGTTCACGATCCCCCAGGAGTCGCGCAGCGGTGTTTGCGGGAGAGGATGCTAGGCGCGCGGTATTTGATGTGCGTTCTGCGGGTCGTAGCTCGGCTACGAGCAAGCACCGCAACGCCGCAACGCCGCAGATTGCCCGCAATCACCACTGCCCGAAGGGTTGGAGCGAAATCGGGCGAGATCGTGAATAGGCTCTAAAGATCAACCTGCCCGGGTGATGATCTCGTAGTCGATGGGTTTGAAGGCGCCGTTATTGGACTTTTCGGCCGAGCAGGATGTCAGGGCGCATACCAAATCCATCTCTGCGCGCAGCTCAATAAAATCGCCCGCCTTCGATTTGGGCGTCTCCACCGTTACCTGCCCGCTTGGGCTCACACCCACGCTCATAAAAATGTTGAAGGTAGTGCTGATCTGTTCCGGCCGAATACCGAACTGCGCAAAAGCCGTGTACAGGTTTTCAAAGCAGCTGGGGTGGTGGCCCTGGTGGCGGTACAGAATTTCAAACATCTCCTGGCTGCAAGGGGTCAGCAGAAAATCATGGCGGCCCACCGTGTCCTCCAAAATTCGGAACATGGGCTGGCTGTTGTTTGCGTAGAGCAAGTCGCCCGAGCTGAGATAAATTTTGGAAGCGTAATCAATGCTGCGGCCAGACGACAGGCTGCAGGTGTGGTCCCCGTCCTTAAAGGCAAACAGGTCGGCCACCTGTTCGCCATGAGGGTCAGTGATTCGAAGAACTTGGCCGGCACCTAGCTTGAATGCCACACCTGACTGCGGCGCGATTCGCTCAGGCCCCTGGTTGGTTTTATGCATTAGCAACTTCCTTTGCGTGAAATGGACATTTCCAGGCGGTATCCACATTGCGCCCCGAGTACTGCCTGGCTTCCGACGATTCGCCAAACCTTGCCAGCACAGGGTTCACGATGCCTTGCAGTGCAACGTCGCGCTCGCGAATGACCGCTTGCATCTTTTGATACTTACCAGAAGCCTTGAGCGCCTCAAACTGCGCATGAAAGTTAAACACCAGACACGTCACGGGTGCCCGCCGCGCAGCCCGCGATGATCGCGGATGAAGCCCCACCACAAAAAATGCACGCCCACCCACGCTGAACGAAAAGTCGCTTGAAGCCGGGTCGCTGCTCACCGAGTCGTCCCACGCGTTGCCCAGCACAACGTCGCGTTCGTGCAGAGCGTTTAGTTGGTCCCAAAGCGCTTTCTCGAACTCCGCTTCGCTCAAACCCGTGTTGTCGAACATGGCAACGAAACTGACCGGAGCGGAGCCAGGATCGGGAAACTCTGCTGCGTAGGCACCGATGTTCTTCAGCAGCGCTGCGGTGGCCTGCTGCGAACCCATGGAGCCGCAGTGGGCTATACGCATGCGGTCACGGTTCAAGGCCGATTTGGCTCCCAAACAGGGAAAAGATGGGTCTGCAACATAGGCCTCGAAGGCATTTTGGTCGGAAGGCATTTGCCCCTTTGCGGTCGTCAATGTCATGCAGACAATTTATCGACCTTCGCTCGAGCGGTGTGCAGGCCCAGCCGGTTTTAACGGGTCGGCCCGAGGGCAAGCTGAAGTAGGCCAAGGCCCCGTGTGCCACGTAAGACTGTTCCCCCAATAGACGGGGCGGTCGCAAAAAACCGTGGTGCATGGCACTTATTCAACGCTTGTTAACGCTCTTTAGGAGCGCGTCTGAACCCCTCCTAGGGACGTCCTGCATAACTCCCTGCGGTCTGTGATAGCGCGGCCTCGGGCGGTTCTCTGCGTTGCTTTTCTTGCCAATAGCACGGCTATTGGCTGCAAAAAGACGCCTTGCGCCCCATCCCGATCCGCACCATCACAT
>JBBSUJ010000137.1:0-3595 GCA_038235025.1 Burkholderiales bacterium | reverse complement strand
TCACCCTCACTGATCCACCCTTGATCACCCATACTGATCCACTTTCACGTACGTCAGACCGCGTCAGCTTGGCAAATACCCGCGAGCTTTTGCGCAGTGCGGCGACGGGTTGACCGGGTGCGATAGCTCTCGCCGGTCACAGTGATCTGGTGCGCGTCGTGACCCAGCCGGTCGAGCGCCGCACTGGCCAAGAGGGGCTCCCCAAAGACCTCGGGCCACTCATCGAAAGCGCGGTTTGAAGTGATGACGGTGGAGCCTTTTTCATAGCGCGTTGCAATAAGGTCGTAGAGATGTTCTGGCGCAGGCTGCCGCAGCGGCTTAAGGCCAAAGTCATCCAAAATGAGCAGATGCGGCCGTGCAAGCGTCGCTAAGCGCCGCTCATAGGACCCATCAGCCATACCGGCACCCAGATGCGCGATGGCACGGGCTGCCGGCATGAACAGAACGTCGTAACCGCGCCGACAGGCTTGGTGGCCCAAGGCTTGTGCATGATGTGATTTGCCGACGCCAGCCGGACCCACGAAGAACACGTTTTGCTTGGCTTCGATGAATCGGCAAGTAGCTAGGTCAGCCACCTCGCGCTGAGAAAGTTGCGGGCATGCGTTGAAATCGAACGCCTCGATGGTCTTTTGAGGGTCAAAGGCCGCTCGACGCATGCGGGTCTTGAGCTTGTGCTGGCTGCGACGTCCGACCTCATCCTCAAGCAGTTGGGCAAGGAACTCGACATAAGATAGTTTGCCCTCGATGGCCATACGGTTGCGGGTTTCTAGGCTTGCTAGAATACCGCTGAGACGCAGGTTCTTCAGCATGGGGGTGAGTTGATGCAGATGGTCCATTATGCTTCTCCTTGTAAATCGGCCGAAGCGGCCGGGTTGAAAAGATTACGAAACGAGCGAGAGAAGGTTGGCCTACGTGGGCGAAGCGTCACCAATGCAGGCACAGGCTGGTCAAGGTTGCGTGCCAAGATATTTGCAACTGTGCGGACATCGTCGGCACCAAAGGACAAGGCACGGGCGCATGCAGTCTCGATCCTCTCGGGGCCATACTTGTCGCCGAGTCGCAGGATCGCCTGAGCGCCACGCAAGCGGTCCACCCGACCTGAGAGCATGGGCTCGATGAAGCTGGCGGTATGTAGCCCCACGTCGGCCGCCTTAGCCCTGCACCAGGCGCGGTCCTGAACCATGTAGCGCACTTTGTCTTGGGGGAAATGTGCAAGGTTCATACGACGCGCACCGGGGCCAGAGGCGCGCACGTGCGTCGCGACAAGCGCGTGCTTGTGGTACACGCGCACCGTGCTGCAGGTGGCGGCCACCACAAGTTCCTGGCCCACGAGATGGTGGGGCACACTGTAGAAGGCCTGATCGATGCTGACATGGCAATCCGGCGGCAGTGTTTGCGTGCGATAGGTTACGGCATCGAACGGTACAGATGGCAGGGGGCGCAGCAACGGCTTTTCGTGGGTGTTGAACCGTTCCAGCGGCTGCACACGGAGGGTGCCATGCACGCGTCTCCCTGCGACTTCCTCAACCCAGTGCCGTGCGGCCGCATTGGCGGCGGCAAGATCGGCGAAGCGGTGGTCGGCCAGAAGGCTGCGTTTAACATAGAGTATGCCTCTCTCGACTTTGCCCTTATGTCGCGGCGTGCGGGGCAAACAGGGCGAAATCGTGAAATTATAATGCTCAGCGCATTCGCGATACGCCCGCTGTGCCATGGGGTCATTGGCGCAAGCGCGAATGACCCCGGCTTTGAGATTATCGAGCACCACCATCGCCGGTACGCCGCCAAAGAACTCAAATGCGTTACGGTGCAGCCGTAGCCAGGTGGAGACGCTCTGGTCCTGCACATGCTCAACGTACTGATGGCGGCTAAACGCCAACGTCATCACGAATACCCATGTCTTGCGAGGTGTCTCACCGGCGCGTCGAGGCATCAGACCAGCGTAGCCAAAATCGACTTGCGCTTGCTCGCCAGCATGGGTCTCGATGCGCATCACCGGTGTGGGCGTGCTAGGCTTCACATAGCGACGGACAAAACGACGAAAAGTTGCATAGCCCACGCGCAGGGCAGGATGGCGTTCACCGAAGCGTCGCCATGCAACAGACATCTGCAATGGCGCCAAGATGGCCTGCTCGATCTCTTTCTTGTATGGCATGAGCGCTGGATGCGACTGGTCTTTCCCGACAGCGGGCAAGCGAGCCTGCAGCTCTGCCGCCGTTGGCAGCGCAACTTCTGAAGTCAAGAGTCCTTCCGACTTCAACCAAGTGCGGTAGTTCCGCACCGTGTTGCGACTACATCCAATGATAGCCGCAATGCGTCGATTGCTCCGACCCTGGCGCATGCAGCGCAGCATTTCTCGAATATCCAACACTTTACATCTCTTTCCGGCCATGCCGATGCCCTCCTAGCTTCACTGCTAGGTACAGGCCATCCCTTAACCAACCATTGGCCAAGTCTTGATGTGTTATGCCTTGTTACTCTGCGATAATAACGCGGCGCCCCACCCGCCGGGTGGATCACCTTGGGTGACCAACGGGTGGATCACCTTGAGGTGATCATGTGGATCAGTATGGGGTGATCACTGACACGTAGTTGGTGCAGCAAGCGTAGGGCACTTGGCAAAGTCCTGGGCAGGATGGCTGGCTCGTCGACGGCACGGGCGGAATGGTCACGTCTTTGTGGTTCCACATCTTGATGGCGATCCGCGTTCGGTGAAAGGAGCCGGGCAGGAGGCGTCGATAAATCTAATTGCTAAGCTGCGTGCTGCACATGTCAATGCCTACTTTTTTCATTGGGACGGATTCCATCAGGAGTTAGGTGCTTCTTGTGGCGTGGTAGGCGCACAGGACGTTGTCCGCGACCTTGCCGACGGTTTCAGGCAAGCCAGTTGTTCCGGCACCGACTTCAACTTGATCGCTCAGGCTTTTCGGATTGGGTTGGCCCAAGGAGAAAACCTATGGGCAGAATAGGGCTTGCACCACAAATGGAGGAGCTGGCAAAAGAGCGTCAGGCGGCAGCTTTGGCCAAACAAGGCGGCCTAACAACATTGTCAGTTGCATTCGAACGCAGTTTTGAACAGCTATTCAAACGAGCGCGAGGGGAAGAAAAACCAATCTCAATGAGCCATCTACCCCTTTTAGGCGAGGCTCTTGGGGGAGGTTGGTGGCCAGGCCTTCATGTCATTGTCGGCGGGCCCAAGAGCGGGAAAACTCAATTTGCGCTTCAACAGGCCCGGCATAGTGCTGAAGATGGCACGCCCACTTTGTACATCGGCCTTGAGCTAATGGAGCTGGAGGTCGTTATCCGGTTAGCCTGTTTGGACCCAATCGTCCAGGAGGAATGCGGTCATGTGACTTGGTCCGATGCGCTGCAGGGGAAGTGTCCTGTGGGGACACTGGAAAAACTTTATCGTTCGTCACGCGCTAGGTTGAAAGATCTTCCATTTTGGCTTCGCTTTGGCGCCGTGGAAGGCTGGACGATTGACAAATTGCGCGAAGATACGATGAATATGTGTGAGGAATATCCAGAACGCCCACCTTTGGTTGTTTTGGACTTCTTGCAGCGAGTAGGTGATTCCAAGGAAGGACCTCGAAGAGAG
>JBBSUJ010000136.1:0-3636 GCA_038235025.1 Burkholderiales bacterium | reverse complement strand
GGTTGTGATGGCGCGGTCTCGGGCGGTCCGCTTCGTTGCTTTTTTTGCCAATAGCACGGCTATTAGCTGCAAAAAGACGCCTTGCGGCCCATTCCGATCCGCACTATCACATCCTCGCGAGGGTTATGCAGGACATCCTTAGAGAATCATTGCTTTGTTTCGATTAAGGGTGATGATGCACGAATGGTTTTCTGTCTTGAGAGAAAGGGGGCATCCCTTTCGGGTGCGATCTGGCTCGCAAATCGGAGAAACACTGAGTTGGTTTGCGTCCGCCAATGCGGAAAGTTGGTTCCACCAGTATTGCGTGCAGGTAGCGATGGCTGATGTTGTTGCTATGCTATTTGGCGCCCAACGAAAAGTTCGGCCTAACCCGGCATTGCAGTGGATCGGCTTCGCCGCCCACTGAATTTCAACGTTAGCTTTTCAGATCGTCTTTAATTTCATCTGCGAGCAAAAGAGAGGTTCCATTGTCGATACTGCAGGAAATACTTGGCTGGACTCAGGGATTGCCCACATGGCAAAGCGATGCGGTGGCACGGCTGCTGGTCAAGCAGGCTCTGACGGCAGACGATCAGGACGATCTTTTCGCGCTGCTTAAGGCTGCACACGACATCCCTGACCCCAAAGACCGTAAGCCTAAGCCGCTCACGGCCGATCAGATCCCCGCACCAGTGAAAGCCTCGACACATGTCGAGTTGCGCGCCATGAAGAACCTGCGTCACGTTAACGCGATCGCTGAGAACCAACATCTGCGGTTCAGTGAAACCGGAATGACGGTTATTTACGGCGACAACGGCTCAGGGAAATCGGGATACTCGCGCGTACTGAAGCGTGCCTGCCGTGCGCGCGATCAGATGGAAGCTATCCATACAAACGCCAATCTGCCAGCAGGAAAAGCTGGCGCTCCGGAAGCTTCCTTCGAGATTGCCGTGGATGGCGTAGCCACGGATGTGCACTGGACACAAGGCAAGGCCGCGCCTCCTGAGTTGTCGTCAATCGCCATCTTCGACTCGCGCTGCGCGCGCGCCTACCTCGACAGCGAGGACGACTTCTCGTACGTGCCCTATGGACTCGACGTGTTCGAAGGACTAGCGAAGGTCTGCAAGCAATTGAAGACTTGGATCGACACGGAGCATGCACAGTCCGCAGTCGACCTCAGCGTGTTCGTGCCGCTGCAGGGCGACACGCTAGTTGGCAAGTTGATCTCATCTCTTTCTGCCAAGACGACAACAGCCCAGATTGACGCGCTGGGTACGCTAGCACCTGAAGAGCTAGCTCAGCACATTGCGCTCGAAAAAACCCTAAAAGAGAGCAACCCGAAAGAGAAGGCAACCCAGTTGCGCATTCGCGCCCGCCGCATTGCTGCCATAGCGACGAATGCCACCAACAAGGGGGCGCTGGTGGACCAAGTGGTTGCCACCAAACTGCGCGGCTTAGCGGACAGTTACCGCACGGCGCAGGCAGCGGCTGCGCTTGCGGCCAAACAGTTCAAGGAAAGCGAGAACCTGTTGCCTGGCACCGGCGGCGAGGTCTGGCGCGAACTTTTCGATGCCGCCCGCAAGTTCGCGGTCGAGTCTCACCCGAACGAGGCGTTTCCCGGCCTGGGCCCTGAAGCACCTTGCCCACTTTGCCAGCAGCCTCTCGCCGAAGGTGCGGCACGCATGCTGCGCTTCGAGGCTTTCATCCAGCAGGAGGCCGAGAAAACATCGCAGGTACGCCGTACCGCGCTGTTCGCAGAATACAAGCCGTTCATAGCAAATGCCCTGACGCTGAATCTTGACGATGTGACGCACGGAGAAATCGAAGTCCTGGACCCTCAGCTTGCGGCCGATGCCAAAGCATTCGAGCCGGTGCTGACCGCTCGCCAGGAAGCCATCAAGGCAGCGGTGCTCTCGCATGAGTGGACTGGTATCGATCAGGCGTTCGTCAACCCGGCTGCGCGGCTCCAGGCGCTGGCCAATAAGTTGAACGCCGAGGCTGAGACCTTGGAGAAGGCCTCGGACGAGAAGGCTCGAGCTGCGCTGCAGAAGCAGTTTGGTGAACTTGATGCGCGCTCGCGACTGAGCCAGATTAAGGCGGCCGTGGTTACAGCGGTCGCGAAACTCAATCACCAAGCGAAGCTGGCGAAGTGTCTTTCGGCTGTCAAGACCAACGCTATTTCGCTGAAGGCATCGGAGTTGGCCGAGAAAGTGGTCTCGAAGGAACTGGCCGAAGCATTGAACCGCGAGTTCAAGGCGTTGGGGGTCGGTACGCTGCGTGTTTCACTCCTGAGCCGAGCCGACAGGGGCAAGGCACTGCACAAGCTGAAGCTGGAACTACCGCAGAGCCGCAGCCCCGGCGACATCTTGAGCGAGGGCGAGCAGCGCGCAGTTGCGATCGGCTCCTTCCTGGCCGAAGTCGGATTGAGCGGTGGCACGGGCGGTATCGTGTTCGACGATCCTGTATCTTCCCTTGACCATCGTCGGCGAGAGCGCGTAGTCAAACGATTGGCCATCGAAGCCGCGCAGCGTCAGGTGATCGTGTTCACCCATGACATCTATTTTTTGTGCCTCCTCGCAGAGGAAGCAAAGCTGGCCGGTGCGCCGATCACCACGCAAAGCTTGACTCGGCGTGCCGAGGGATTCGGGGTCGCCGACCCGGACTTGCCGTTCGAGGGCAAAAATGCGAGCAAGCGGATAGGCGCTCTCAAGGCGCAGCACCAGGCCATCGCCAAACTACACAAAGACGGAGAAGAGCAGGAATACAGGAAGCAAACAGTCGAAGCCTATTTCCGGCTACGGATGGCCTGGGAGCGTGCTGTTGAGGAAGTGCTATTGCGTGAGGTCATCCTGCGTTTCCGT
Source organism: Burkholderiales bacterium (assembly GCA_038235025.1). Lineage (GTDB taxonomy): Bacteria > Pseudomonadota > Gammaproteobacteria > Burkholderiales > Burkholderiaceae_C > Simplicispira. The sequence goes on along the minus strand of JBBSUJ010000136.1, from coordinate 796 downwards.
AAAGGCGTGGAAACGCAGCGGCTCGCTGGTGTCGTGGTCGAAGACGACGACTATGCCCAAGTGAACACCGGCATGACTAGGTGTTCGAACTACGCACACGACAAGGCGCTATTAGGCGGCATTGCTGTCCCTGAACCTGATGAACTACTCGCCGACATCAACGCATTGGATAATTGGCGGCGTACTGTAGAAGACAGAAGCAAGACAACTGCAAAGAACCGCAAGACGTGAAACGCCACACATCAGTATGCGCATAAAAAAGCTAACAAATCATTCCAGCGGACTGCCTTCGGCGGCCGCTGAATTCAGACGTTAGCCTGTAGTAATAATCCGCCTCATGGTTAATCCTGTACTTGTTCCTTCTCCTCGCAACCGCCAGCAGTTAGGCGCTTCGCGTGGGAAGAACGGATTTAGTGCCAAACTGGGCTCCAGCGCATGCTGCCATTGCGTTAGTAGCTTTCATTTTCGTAGTGCTTCAACCCGGTGTTCTGTGCCGGTAGTTGGCTCTGTATCTAACCCGGCGTTGCAGCGGACGGCTGCGCCGCTCGCTGAACTTGTGCGTTAGGGACATCCTGCATAACTCTGCCTATGGTCTGGTAGCAGTCAGTTTTTCGTGGCATCGTCACCCCCCATGAAGCAATCGAGCCTTGAGCTGAACCTCGCCGTCAAAAAAACCCGCAAGCAGGAGTTCCTGGGACAGATGGAGCGCGTAGTTCCTTGGGCAGCCCTTGTCGAGCTCATCGCCCCGTTTTACCCCGAAGGCAAGCACGGCCGCCCACCCTTCGCACTGGAGACC
>JBBSUJ010000135.1:0-3933 GCA_038235025.1 Burkholderiales bacterium | reverse complement strand
GTTTAACCACCACAGACTGCTTGAGCCCATCGGGTACATTCCGCCGGCAGAAGCTGAGGCAAACTACTACCGGCAACTCGCCAGTCAGGCCACCTCGGTGGCGGCCTGACTTCAACCAACCAGCCTCCACGAAACCCGGTGCGGTTCAATCTTGGCCAATACATGACGCCGGTAGGCGACTTCGTTGCCACGCTGCTTTAGGGATAGTGTTCAAAACTCCGCACAATTCTCGTTGCCCGAGCGCGAAGTGCTGGAACAATAGTGCCATGAAGCAGCAAGACCTTGGACTGAATCTGAGCACGCGTCGCACGCGCAAAGCGGTGTTTCTGGGCGAGATGAACCAGGTCGTGCCGTGGGGCGAGCTCGTCGCACTGATTGCGCCGCATGCGCCACGCGCCAAGACCGGACGCCCTCCCTTTGCCCTCGAGACCATGCTGCGCATCCACTTCCTGCAGCAGTGGTTCGGCCTGAGCGACATGGCCATGGAAGAGGCCCTCTTCGATACCCCGCTCTACCGTGACTTCGCCGGACTCGGCAGCGTAGAGCGCATCCCCGACCGGGTCAGCATCCTGCGCTTTCGTCACCTGCTCGAAGCGCATCAGTTGGCCGCGCAAATACTGGTGGTGGTCAACACCACGCTGGCAGGCAAGGGCCTGTTGCTCAAGAGCGGTACCGTCGTAGATGCCACGCTCATCGCCGCACCCAGCTCCACCAAGAACAAGGACGGACTGCGCGACCCTGATGCACCAAACGAAGAAGGGCTACAGGGACTTCCCATGTAGTCAAGAAGCGCAGCGATATGCATTCCTTCGGTGACAGTATTTCTGGCGTTGGCGTAAAGCAGCGAAGCTGGACGAAACGAGGAACAGACTGCACATCTACAGTCGGGCTTTTTGCATTTGGTGCTGCCCCAGATACGAACCGCTCAGCAGAACTCCATTCAACCAAAGTGGAACACAAGCTGCCCACATCCATTCTTTCGAGCTTCTCTGCTGCCGGTCTGACCTGTTCAATGCATCTTCGATTTCACGCCTGGCAAGAAAACAGAATTTTGGGCGGACCTTTCCTTTCCGGACTGTTACGCAGCCGCCGGCATCGTTGTGGTCGGAGAGACACTGACGTGATGGGCGTCGTAGCGCTTGTCCCTCGTCATGACTGCCCACAGAATTCGTGCATTTTTATTGGCGAGGGCCACAGCTGCTTTCTGCCAACCGCAGCGCTCGCGCATACGCTGCGCCCACTGAGAGATCGGGTCATCGTTGTGCTTGCCGGTCAATATGACGGCCTTAGCCCCCTGTATCAACAGAGTACGCAAGTAGCTATCACCGCGTTTGGTGATGCTGCCCAGACTGGTCTTTCCACCGCTGGAGTTCTGTTTTGGCGTCAGCCCCAGCCAAGCGCCGAACTGGGCGCCGTTTTTGAACTGTTTGAAGTCGCCGACCGTGGCTACGACAGCCGAAGCAGTGATAAGTCCAATCCCTTTGAGCTCCGCTGCTCGTCGGACTTGCTCGTCGGTCTTCTGATGGGCGCTAAGACGGTCGTCACACCACTGGACTTGCGAGTCGATCTCTCGCCAGTGCTCCTGGGCCCTTTGCAGAGCAAGGCGCGCCATTCCAGCGATGTCGTTGCTGGCGTCCTCTATGACATCGCTCAGATGCGACCGCAGAGCCTGAGTGCTTTGGGGCAATACGACACCGAACTCGGCCAGCAGGCCACGGATACGGTTAATGCAGGCGACGCGCTCCTCCTTGAACCCTTCGCGCAATCGGTGTACGCACAGCATGCCCTGCTGGGTCAACGTCTTGGGCGGAACAAAATTCATGTGCGGCCGCGAGGCGGCCTCGCACACCGCTGCCGCGTCATTGGCGTCGTTCTTGCCACTACGGCCCTGAATTCGGTACGGTGCTACAAACTGCGCCGGAATCATACGAGCATCAAACCCACGTTCGCGCAGCTTGCGGCACCAGTGGTGAGCACCGCTGCAAGCCTCCATCGCAATCAGACAGCCAGCAGGCAAGTCGGCGCACCAGAGCAAGAATTTTTCGCGCTTAACCGCTCGGTTCGTGACTACTTTTCCTGCGCTATCCACTGCGTGGACCTGAATGACGTTCTTTGCCAAATCGACGCCAACTCGATTAATTTCGCTCATGAGACTTCTCCAAGGTGGTTGAGACTTACTTTCCAATACGCCAATATTGGCACTCCGGTGCCGTAGACCGGAAGCGGGAAGTCCCTTCGTATTCAACCAATGGCACTTTGGAATGAAGGCGCACATCGGAGTCGATGCCGACTCGGGCCTCGTGCACACCGTGGTGGGAACGGCTGCCAACGTCAACGACGTGACCCAGGCCCATGCGCTTGTGCATGGTGCAGAGACTGACGTGTTTGGTACTCCTCGCAAGCTTCAATGGGCAACGGGCGTCAATGCTGTCTCAAAAATTCCTTCAGGACCGGTTATGAACACCATCCCTAGATTTACATGTTCGCCAAAAAGGGCAGGACGATACTTTGGGATTACCACAGCAGGGGTCTGCGTGGTGCTGACCGAGCCAGGGCTTGGTCACCCCTCCACGAGGGCGTGGTCTATATGATGGAGGAGCTGGCCAAGCTCACACGCGATTGCGTCAGCTACCTGGCCGACCGGTGCAGCAACAGGCGAAAGCGCTGACGCCCTGTCGAAATTGGTGAACCTGCCAAGTATCTGATCGCTCCCTTTGCACGGCAGAATTACTACCATCGTGATTTTAGGCATTGCCCAGATGCTGGCATGGGCTTCGTCGTACTACCTTCCCGCAGTGTTGGCGGGCGCCATCGCTCAGGACATCGGCAGGTCGCCTTCTACCATATTCGGAGCTTTTTCAGTAGCGTTACTTGTCGCGGCGGCAGCCGGCCCTCCAGCAGGGCGCCTCATCGACAGGCTGGGCGGTCGCCCCATTCTCATCGGCAGCAATTTGGTTTTCGCTGTCGGACTCGCGGCGCTCAGCCAAGCTCGCACGCCGATCCATGTTTATGGCGCGTGGGCTGTGATTGGCTTGGCGATGGGAAGTGGCTTGTACGAAGCGGCATTTGCAACAGTTGTTCGGCTACATGGTGTGGATGCGCGTCGCGCTATTACGGGAATAACCTTGTTCGCGGGTTTCGCTAGCACGGTGGGTTGGCCGCTGTCGACGTATCTCGACAGCGCCATAGGCTGGCGTGGTGCCTGCTTGTTTTGGGCAGCGATGCATCTGATGATCGGCCTGCCTCTCAATGCAATGGTGCCGCGCGCCTCTCGGGCGGCTGCAGAGGTGAAAGTAGACGCCTCTACAGATGGCGGAGGCGCTGGGCTCTCGCTCGCGCAGCAGCGCCGCGCATCGTTCCTGATGGCGTTCGTCTTTGCGGTGACTTGGTTCAACAGCACGGCCATGGCTGCGCACTTCCCGGAATTATTACAGGCTGCCGGCGCTACTCTTGTCGTGGCGGTGGGCATCGCCGCACTTCTCGGGCCTGCGCAGGTTGCTGGAAGGCTCATCGAGTTCACTTTCCTCAAGGGGGCATGCCCCCTTCTTTCGGCGCGCTTGGCCACGTTTGCGCATCCGCTAGGCGCGCTGTGTCTTGGACTGTTCGGCGCGTCGGCGGCAGCGGCTTTTGCAATTCTGCATGGGTTGGGCAATGGCATTCTGACCATCTCCATCGGCACGTTGCCCTTGCTGATTTTTGGCGCACGGGGCTATGGCCAGCGCCAAGGCTTTCTTATGTTGCCGGCAAGGGTGGTGCAAGCGGCTGGACCGTTCCTGTTCGGGCTTGCTGTGGAGCGGTGGGGCATCGGGTCACTGTGGTTCTCGACGCTTATGGCCCTTGCCGCTTTTCTGGCACTGGTAGTTATGACTGAAGACATGAGGGCAGCCTGAATCGCCCCGTGTTTGAACTGACCCCCAGAAGTTGGACGGTCAC
>JBBSUJ010000134.1:0-4190 GCA_038235025.1 Burkholderiales bacterium | reverse complement strand
TGCACACTTGGCTGATACACAGTCCTTGCGTTTTAACCATCTGCACGACTTGCAGCTTGAAGTCTGTGTCAAATACTCTTCTGAATTTCGGGTTGCTCACGTTTGTGCCATTTCGGTTTTAACCACCTATCGGGCTGTCTTTTTTTATTAGACCACTACAGACATTCGTTCTGTAATTTCCCCGACCATTGAAACTGAACCTGTTTGGAAGTTTCTGGTTTTGGGATTTTTCAATCAGGCCCCTGCCAGGCCGCCGGAGGCCCCCCCCCCCGATGGCACAGACTGGCAAGCCTGGACCGACATAGAAAGAACGTATTTCCATGGCCCAACGAACCCAACTCGATGACAGCAGCCACCCGCTGCATGAAGCCTACGCCTGCCTGCTCGCCAATGGCCTGGACGGCGCCAGTGAAGCCTTGCGCATCCTGGTCAATGAAGCCTCCCGCATTGAGCGGGCCCAGCACCTTCAGGCCACGCCGTACGAGCGCTCGGCCCAGCGGGTCGATTACGCCAACGGCTACAAGGACAAGACTGTTTTGACCCGCATGGGCGAAGTCACCTTCGAAGTGCCGCAAGTGCGCTCTGGCGGGTTCTATCCCAGCGCCCTGGAGCGCGGCAGTCGCTCGGAGCAGGCCATGAATCTGGCGCTTGCCGAGATGTATGTGCAGGGCGTCTCCACCCGAAAAGTCATCGAAGTGTTGCAAAAGCTGGTGGGGCCCGAGGTGAGCATCTCCAGCACGCAAATCAGCCGTTGCACAGCGCCGCTGGACACGGGCTTGCACGCCTGGCGTACCCGGCCCCTGGATGAGACGCCGTACGTGATTTTGGATGCGGGTTATGAGCGCGTGCGCGAGGCCGGCCGGGTAGTCGATTGTGCGGTTTTGGTGGCCATCGGCGTGACGGCTTCAGGCCGCCGCCGGGTGTTGGGCGTGTCGGTGGCGCTGTCAGAAGCTGAGGTGCATTGGCGGGCCTTTCTGGACAGCCTGATTGAGCGCGGCCTGCGCGGGGTCAAGTTTCTCGCCAGTGACGACCATGCCGGTTTGAAGGCCGCGCGCAAGGCGATGTTTCCCGGTGTGCCCTGGCAGCGCTGCCAGTTTCACCTCCAACACAACGCACAGGGCTACGTCAGCCGGCTGGACCAGCGCACGCCGGTAGCGCGCCAAATACGCGGCATCTTCAATGCGAGCGATGCCATTGAGGCACAGCGACTGCTCAACGCGGCGCTCAAAGACTGGCAAGTCAGCCACCCGCAACTGGCCGCCTGGGCCGAGAAAAACCTGCTGGAGGGTTTTGCCGTCTTCGACTTGCCCGAGGCCCATCGGGTGCGCATGCGCACGACTAACGGCCTGGAGCGTTTGAACAAGGAGCTCAAGCGGCGTACCCGTGTCGCCACGTTGTTTCCTAACTCGGCCAGCTGCCTGCGCTTAATCAGCGCCTTGCTGGCCGAACAAGACGAGGAGTGGATGACCGCAAAAATCTACCTCTCCATGAAGCCCTGAGCATTGCCAATCACCAGTACCCAAGACCGAACCTCGGAAATTTACAGAAAAGAAGTTGCTTTATCGTTGCGCACTAGCCTAGTGCGATTCTGCTCGTGGTTCCGAGGTATTCAGCTTCATGGTTGAACTAGCGTCATTTGTATCCACCCAGTGCAAGATCGATTTGACGACTCTGCAAGCAGGAAATTTCTCATTGAGGGAAGCGCCGTCAAAACGGGTGGGTTGAGTTGTCCTTAAAAAGCGTTGGCTCGCCCGTGCCCGGCTGCGATAGGACCTAATTGCGGAAGTGAACTAGACCTCGAGGCTATGCGAGCGTTACAGAGCCCCAACGCAGTACGAATTAAGTTCGGATCGTGCGCATCCCAATTGATTTTCCATTCAAACAGGAGACCCCAATGACGCTGCCCGCTAACCTTCCAGGCCTGAACTTCCAATTAGGCGACGAAGTGGACGCTTTGCGTGACGCTATGCGCGACTTTGCCCAATGCGAAATTGCTCCCCGTGCCGCTGAGGTTGATCGCAGCGACCAGTTTCCCATGGACCTGTGGCGCAAGATGGGCGACCTGGGCGTGTTGGGCATCACGGTGTCCGAGGCCGATGGCGGTGCTGGCATGGGTTACCTGGCCCATATGGTGGCCATGGAAGAGATAAGCCGCGCCAGCGCTTCCGTGGGTTTGAGCTACGGCGCGCATAGCAATTTGTGCGTCAACCAGATCAACCGAAACGGCACGGTAGAGCAGAAGCAAAAGTACCTGCCCAAGCTCATCTCGGGAGAGCATATCGGTGCTCTCGCCATGAGCGAGCCCGGCGCAGGCTCGGACGTCATCAGCATGAAGCTCAAGGCCGAGGACAAGGGTGGCTACTACCTGCTGAACGGCAGCAAGATGTGGATCACCAACGGCCCCGATGCCGATACCTTGGTGGTGTATGCCAAAACCGAACCTGAGCTGGGTGCCCGCGGTGTGACGGCCTTCCTGATCGAGAAAAGCATGAAAGGCTTTTCCGTCGCGCAAAAACTCGACAAGCTCGGCATGCGCGGCAGCCACACGGGCGAGCTGGTGTTTCAGAACGTCGAGGTGCCATCCGAACAGATTCTGGGTGGCCTCAACATGGGCGCCAAGGTGCTGATGAGCGGGCTGGATTACGAGCGTGCCGTGCTCACCGGGGGGCCGCTCGGCATCATGCAGGCGGTGATGGACAACGTGGTTCCCTACATCCACGACCGCAAGCAGTTTGGCCAGAGCATTGGTGAATTTCAGCTGATCCAGGGCAAGGTGGCCGACATGTACACCGTGCTGCAGGCAGGGCGATCGTTTGCCTACACGGTGGCCAAGAACCTTGATTTGCTGGGCAGCGAACATGTGCGCCAAGTGCGCAAGGATTGCGCCAGCGTGATCCTGTGGACCGCCGAGAAAGCCACGTGGATGGCCGGCGAGGGCATACAAATCTTTGGCGGCAACGGTTACATCAACGAATACCCGCTGGGCCGCCTGTGGCGCGACGCCAAGCTGTATGAAATCGGCGCCGGCACAAGCGAAATCCGTCGTATGCTGATTGGCCGCGAGCTTTTTACCGAAACCTCTTAGGATTTCAAGCACCTTAGTTCAATAATGATGAAAAAGTTTTTCATCATACTAGTGTTAGTAATATCGCATATTGCGCACGCTAAAAGTACTGAATCTTGCGAACCTGCACCTGATAGCCAAGTTGAAACGCAGGTATCCGCGCGGCTACGGGAACTGGTCAAGGCCAAAAACTTTGACGCGTTGGAGGATGAGTTAGGTGACTGACTCAGACGATACGAATCAGGTCATTACGGCGATCTTCTTCTTTTTGCAAATTATTGAGGCGATGGTAGATCAAGCTGACGCTTCGTTTGATCCTATCCTCAGCCAATGGGTAGCAGAGAGGCCCAGGCAGTTCATGCCCCACCTCGTGAAAGGGATGTACCACATCAAAGTTGGCTGCACCAAACGGGGCAACAAGTTCGTCGATAGGACGTCTCGAGAGCAACTGGACGCCATGAAGGTCGAGTTCGATCGGGCGCAGAGCGAACTGGCTGCAGCTTTAGACCTTCGGAAGAATTCAGCCCTCGTTAGAGCTGCATTGATACAAATATCGCGCGCGACTTCAGGGAGGCTCACCACCATTCAATTGCTTTCAGACGCGAATAGGCTAGATCCACTGAATCAGTCGACTCGTTGGGCTGCTATCAAAGCACTAGACCCTCGGTGGGGCGGTCGTCCTCAGGATATGGACTTAGTTGTCGATGCCGTGGCCAGAGCTCAGCTGCTACCCGCACGCCTCCGCGCGCTGCAGTGGCAGATTGAGATGAGTCGTGCAACCTACTTTCATGTAGGGAACCTCTAAGGATGTCCTGAACAACTCATAAATGGCTGTGTTATCGGCTCAATGGCGTGCTGTACGAACTCGATGGTGCGTCAGGAGAGTCAGTACCGGGCTGTGTTGTGCCCGTAGCGCTATGTTTTTGCCGCATTTGCAGCGGTTTGCCTGCTTGCAAGCGCACTCATCCCTGCGCAGCCATCAACTTATGGCGAACCATCCACAGGTTGGACAGCGCGAACAGCGTAACGAGCTGCGCAGTGTTCTTTTTCAATCCCCGGTAGCGCACCCCGGCGTAGCCAAACTGTCGCTTGATCACCCTAAACGGGTGCTCGACTTTGGCCCGGA
>JBBSUJ010000133.1:0-4256 GCA_038235025.1 Burkholderiales bacterium | reverse complement strand
TCTGTCATACGTCAGGCTGAGCGGCATTGGCTGCGCCACTGCATTAAATTTGTCTGTAAAGGCCTGTAGAACGTGGGCAGCCGTAGCCGTAGCCGTAGCCGTAGCCGGATTGGGGTGAGGCAGCTTGACCAGTACAACAAGGCGCGTGGTGCGCTCTACCTGTCGCATCCCGGACGATCATTCGGCCGCTTTTTGAATAAATGCGGATGCGATTTGTACCAGTCCTTCATCGTCTGCATCAGCAGGCTTGCTCTTGAGGGCTGGCCTTGATGGCATGGTGGCGTACCGACAAGGTAAGCGCGCCGAGCAGCGCAGCACGCGGTGGTTGGGGGTGGCGCTCATGCTGTACCCGTATGGCGTGCCGCAAACTTGGCTGCTGTATGTCGTGGGCACCGCGCTGTGCGCCGGGGTGTGGTGGGAGTAGGGCGGCTGACCTGGGGCGGACCTGGGCCGCGTTGTGCGTTGGCCGAGGCCACCGCCGAGCACGCCGTAAACGGCGTGACACGCGCGCGTTAGCCCGCCGCCCACAGCCCCGCGCCGTGTCCGCGCGTAAACGCTTCTTCAAACACCGAATAGCCCGACCAGTCGGCATGCGCAAACGCCAGGCGCGCGGTGCTGGGCGTAGGCAAATGGCGCGCGCTCTCCCCGTTTAATAGCTGCTTACCCAGGCCCACTGTTCGCTGGAGGCTTATTTGGCTCAAAGTTTTCAGCCCGCCAGGACGCGGAATGGCCATAGCGTGGCCGTAGCGGGTTACCTCCACCCGTTGCACACGCTGGCGCAGGTCGGAGTGTGGGGTACTCAGGCCTGCAATCGCCGCCTCAGCCCAGTGTTGCCAGGGCCGAGTTGCCAGTTGCTCGCGCGCGTTCGGCACGTCGCCCAGCGCCTGGTAATAGGTGAGCACTGTGGGTTCGGTAATGGCGGCGCGCGGGTCCAGGCGCTGGTGGCCGGCGTCTACATAGCCTAGGCCGCCAGGGGTAGCGTCGGCGTACAAAACGTTGTCCCACGCGGGCGCTGCGCCGGGGTGGTCGGTCAGCGGCGAGTCGATGGCGATGTTGGCTACCAGCCAAGGCGCATACGTCAGTTGCGCGGCCACGGTGCGCAAGAATTCGGGCGGGCTTTGCACCACGCGCGCCGCGACAAACGCCGGCAACGCAACGATGCAGCGCTCAGCCTGCCAGCGCTCCACCTGGCTGCTGGCGTGGTTCATCACATCGACCTGCACGCCGTGGCGCTGCTCGGTGATGCGCAACACGCTGCAGCCGGTGTGCAGTTGCTGGCTCGCCAGCGGCTGGGCCAAAGCGCGCGACAAAAACCCGTTGCCGTCGGGCCAGGTGAGCAGACCGTCGGTGTCTGTATCTCCCTTGCCGTCGCCGTTATCGCCTGGCGCTGAAAACCCATGGCGGCTGGCGAAGTAATGAATGCCGGCCCAGGCCGACACTACCGCGCTGCCCGCGCCGTAGTCGTCTTTGCAGCAGTAGTTCAGGTACCAGCGCAGGTGCGGGTCATCCAGCCCTTCACCGGTCAGCCAAGTGTCAAAGGTGACGGCGTCGAGCGCCAGCAGCAAGCTGCTTTGCTGGCCGTTGGCTGCCCAGGTGGCAAAGGTTGGCATGGCGAAACCGGCGGCCTGCCCCAGAGCGGCTACGCGCTCGGCAAACAAGCGGTACTGCGCCAGCGTGCGCGGCGTTGCACCCTCCACCGGCAGCAGGCCGTAGTGCCACTCGCCCTGCCAGAACAAGCGCTCTTGCGGGCTGTGGCACAGCGCGAATTCGTTGTACACCCAGCGCCCGGCCACGCGTCTGCGCAGGCCCAACTCTTCCAGCAAATCTTGCACTTCGGGCGCGTTGCGGGTGGGAATCGGCAGGTAGTGCGCCCCCAATGGGCAGGCCCGCCCCAACACGCTGGCGCTGCGGCTGTTGCCGCCGGCGGTGTCTTCCAGCTCCAGCAAGGCAAAGTCATGGACCCCCGCCAGTCGCAGCGCCCGCGCCGCACCTAGCCCGGCAATACCGCCGCCCGCAATCAACACCTTGGTGCGGCGCAACACGGCCGGCCCAGGCAGCGCGCCTCTCGCCAACAAGTCCCGCAGCGCATGCCCACGCGCCATATCGATGCCCGCAAAACCGCCTTGAAGGGGCGCGGGCGCATCGTTACAGCCCGTCAGCGTACTGGCGGCGGCACTGGCGGCTGCGGTGAGAAAAAAGCGGCGTTGCACGAAACAAATTTCCTCTTAAAAGAAACAACAAAGACAAATGCGTGCCTGTTCATTCAGCATGCGCTGTGACGGCCCCTGCCCCCTGCCCCCTCACCAGCGTCATCGCGGGAAGGACGCAAAGCGACGCAGCGGAGGTTCGGAGCCTGCGCGACAGCAGTGGCGCCGGCTGCTAATTGGCCGTCGTGATCCAATGCCCACCATCTTTTTCCCCAAAGCCGGGCTATGGGCTGAAAATCCAGCGAAAGACTGCCCTCGCTGGTGCACTTTTCGCTTCGCCGTCTCTGCCGCGCGCGCTCCTAGTGCGCTACTTTCCCCCACTCTTGCTCATAAGTATTCACCAGCACCTGGTTCGACAGCCGATTCACCTCCGCTGGCACGCGCGCCATGTCCAGCGGAAAATCAAACAGCAGCGGAACAGTGGGCACCGACAAAAAGCGCATGCCGGGCGGCAGCGTGGTTGGCATGCGAAACGGCCTGCGGCTGGCCAGCGTAAAGCCCCACTCGCCAAAGCTGGGCACGTGCGCGTGGTACGGCGTAGCGGTCAGGCCGATGGATTCCACCGTTTCCACCACGGTCCAGAAACTCTGGCGCGCCACCAGCGGCGAGGTGGTCTGGATCACCGCGTAACCGCTGGCCGACAGGTGCTTGTCCAGCAGGGAATAAAAGCTGTTGGTGTAGAGCTTGCCAATGGCGAAGTTCGTCGGGTCGGGGAAGTCGACCACCACCACGTCGAAATAGCCGGGGTCTTGCTGCAGCCACTGAAACGCGTCGATGTTGACGATCTTTACCCGCGGATCCGCCAAAGCATGGCCGTTCAGCGCGGCCAGCGTTTTATTCTCGGTGAACAGCGTGGTCATGGCCGGGTCCAGTTCCACCAGCGTGACCGATTCGACCGACGGGTACTTCAAAATCTCGCGCACCGCCATGCCATCGCCCCCGCCCAGTACGGCCACGCGCTTGGGCGCGCCCTGCGCAGACATGGCGGGGTGTACCAGCGCCTCGTGATAGCGGTATTCGTCGTTTTCGGCGAACTGCAAATTGCCGTTCAAATACAAACGGTGGCCCAATTTTCCGTGGGTCACCACAATGCGTTGGTAGCGTGATGAAGCGGTGAAAACGATGGAGTCTTGGTAGAAGCGCACCTCCGCGAAATGCGTGATTTTCTCGGCCCCCACAAAGCCCGCACACAGCAGCGCAAGCACGCCAAAACAGGCCGCCGCGTGCGCGCCCCAGCGCCGCAGCTCGCCCCGAAACAGCCACAAACCCCACACAGCGACCAGCGCGTTGAGCACACCAAACAGCAGACCGGTTCGAATCAGCCCCAAGTGCGGCACCAGCAACAGCGGGAAGGCAAGCGACACCACCAGCGCGCCCAAATAATCAAAAGTCAGCACCTGCGAGACCAAGTCTTTCAGCGCCACGTTGCGCTTCAAAATGCGCATCACCAGCGGAATTTCCAGGCCCACCAGCATGCCCACCAGCAGCACCAAGCCGTACAACAGCACGCGAAACGCTTCTGGCGTCACGGCATTGGCCATGAACAGCGCTGCCGGCAAAAACCCGCCAATCAGCGCCACCATCAACTCAATGCGCAAAAAGTGCGCCGGCAATTGCCGCTCAAAGTAGCGCGACAACCATGAGCCCACGCCCATGGCAAACAAGTAGGTACCAATGATGGTGCTGAACTGCAGCACCGAATCGCCCAACACATAAGACGCCAGCGCGCCCGCTGCCAGTTCGTACAGCAGCCCACAGGCGGCGACAACAAAGACGCTGGCAAGCAGGGCGATTTCTATCGGGCGGGGAGGGGCAATCGCCGCTTCTGCATCAGTCTGCATTCTTGGAGTCGTCTTGAGTTTTTAGGGGTTGTGAGAGACAAAGAACGGGTTTACAAAAGAGAGTGTTTAGGGACGTCCTGCATAACTCCCTGCGGTCTGTGATAGCGCGGCCTCGGGCGGTTCCCTGCGTTGCTTTTCTTGCCAATAGCCTGGCTATTGGCAAGAAAAGACGCCTTGCGCCCCATCCCGATCCGCACCATCACATCCT
>JBBSUJ010000132.1:0-4332 GCA_038235025.1 Burkholderiales bacterium | reverse complement strand
TTGTGATAGCGCGGTCTCGGGCGGTCCGCTTCGTTGCTTTTTTTGCCAATAGCACGGCTATTAGCTGCAAAAAGACGCCTTGCGGCCCATTCCGATCCGCACTATCACATCCTCGCGAGGGTTATGCAGGACATCCCAAGCTTTGTAGGCTATCCCTGCGGCGCACCGGCGGCTGGCTGGCGGCGTGTCGGGCCGCAACGCAGCTACGGCGTGGGGGGGCTGCTTGTCTGGAAACCGTCTGTCGCCGCGTCTCGCCAGATGACCACAGCGGCCGCAGGGAGCGGCACCGCCTAATCGACGGCCCCGGCGTGCGTAGTAAAAACCATGGCGCTCGCTAGTTTTTCCTTGAACCCAGCCACTTTTTGAAACCCATTCCCCATGGATAAATCCGTTGTTCCTTTTGATTGGATGCGCCTGATGCTGGGCGAGCCGCCGCCCACGTTCTTGTTGGAGATCGTTGTGCGCGTGTTGTTTATCTACGTGTTCGCGTTGCTGATGATGCAAGTCATGGGCAAGCGTGGGCGCAGGCAGATGAACCCGCTGGAATTTTTGATCGTTATTGCCCTGGGGTCGGCCGTCGGCGACGTGATGTTCTATCCCGAGGTGCCGCTGACCTATGCAGCCTTGGTGGTGGCGTTGATAGTGTTGATCGGCGCTCTGGTGGCCCGACTGGAAGCGCGCTTTGAAGGGTTCGGAAAATTGCTCGAATCCGAGCCCACCGTGCTGGTGCAGGCGGGGGTGGTCATGCTGGAAAACCTGCGGCGCGAGCGCATTTCGCGCGGCGAGCTGTTTTCGGAATTGCGCGAAGCCGGTGTCGAGCAACTCGGCCAGGTGCGTGTGGCCATTTTGGAGCTATCGGGCAATGTTAGCGTGTTTCGCTACCCGAGCGAGCAGGTGCTGGAGGGCGACAACATCATGCCGCCGTTGTCAGCCGCAGCGCAGCCCAAGCGCTCACACGGCGCGCCAGGCGCTCCCAATGGGCGCGAGGCGTAGGCGGCGAAAGCGTCAACCGACCCGCATGCCCGGCGCAGCGCCTGCCGTGGGTTCCAGTACATAAATGCCGGGTTGTGCTTTGCCGTCGGCATGGCTGGCGGCTAACACCATGCCCTCGGACACGCCAAACTTCATCTTGCGCGGCGCGAGGTTGGCCACCAGCACGGTGAGCTTGCCGGTGAGTTGCTCGGGCGCGTAGGCGCTGGCGATTCCGCTGAAAACATTGCGCAGCCGGCCCTCCCCTGCATCCAGCGTCAAGCGCAGCAGCTTGGTGGAGCCCTCGACCGCTTCGCAGTTGACGATGCGCGCGATGCGCAGATCCATCTTGGCGAAGTCGTCGATGGTGATGGTGGGGGCAATCGCTTCGCCGCCGGGGAGGGCGTTTGTCGCTAAACCGGTCGTTTCGGAATTTGCTATGGATGTTGTAGCTACTAAAGCATGTGCAATAAGCGCTGGAGCCTCAAATAGCGCTTCAAGTTGCTCGGGGGTGACGCGCTGCATGAGGTGCTGGTAGGGGGCGATAGCATTCACAGGGTCGCTTACGTTCCAGCGCTGCATGTCGGTACCGACAAAGGTCTGCACCGCTTGCGCCAGACGAGGTAAAACCGGCGCGAGGTAGCGGGTGAGCTCAGCAAACGCGTTGATAAGCACCGAGCAGACTTGGTGCAGCTTCAAGTTGTTGGTGGCGTCTTTGGCCAGATCCCACGGCTTGTTCTGGTCCACATAAGCGTTGACCCTGTCGGCTAGCAACATGATTTCGCGCAGCGCTTTGCCGTAGTCACGCGCTTCATACGATGCTGCAATGCCATCCTTGGCTGCTTGTAGTTCCACAAGAAGTTGAGCGCCCTGGTCGTCGAAAGTCTCGATGAGCTGACCATCAAACCGCTTCGTCAGAAACCCAGCCGCCCGGCTGGCGATATTGACAAACTTCCCAATCAAATCGCTGTTCACCCGCGCCATGAAATCTTCGGCGTTGAAGTCAATGTCTTCATTGCGGGCCGACAGTTTGGCTGCCAGGTAGTAGCGCAGCCACTCGGGGTTCATGCCCAACTTCAGGTACTTGAGCGGGTCCAGCCCGGTGCCCCGGCTTTTGCTCATCTTCTCGCCATTGTTCACCGTGAGAAATCCATGCACAAACACGTTGTTGGGCGTCTTGCGGCCCGAGAAGTGCAGCATGGCCGGCCAGAACAGCGTGTGGAACGTGACGATGTCTTTGCCGATGAAGTGGTACTGCTCCAGCTCGGGGTGTGCCATGTAGGCGTCGTAACTGACGCCGCGCTTCTCCAGCAAATTTTTGAGCGATGCCAGGTAGCCCACGGGCGCGTCCAGCCAGACGTAGAAATACTTGCCCGGTGCATCGGGAATCTCAATGCCAAAGTAGGGCGCATCGCGCGAAATATCCCAGTCGCCCAGGCCCTCACTTTGCGTGCCGTCCGCATTGGTGCGCACGCTGAACCATTCTTTGATCTTGTTGGCGACCTCGGGCTGCAGTTTTCCGTCCTGCGTCCATTTTTCGAGAAACGCCACGCAGCGTGGGTCTGAAAGTTTGAAGAAGAAGTGCTCAGATTGTTTGAGTTCAGGCCGCGCGCCCGACAACGCCGACACAGGGTTGATCAAGTCGGTGGGCGCATACACCGAGCCGCACACTTCGCAGTTGTCGCCAAACTGGTCCTTGGCGTGGCAGCGTGGGCATTCGCCCTTGATGTAGCGGTCAGGCAGGAACATGTTCTTCTCGGGGTCGAAGAACTGTTCAATGGTGCGGGTTTCAATCAGCGAGCCGCCTTGATTCGCTGGAATATCGCGCAGGTCGCGGTAGATTTGGCGAGCCAGTTCGTGATTTTCGTGCGCGTCGGTGCTGTGCCAGTTGTCGAATTGAATTTGAAAGCCGTCAAGGTATTGCTGGCGGCCGGCAGAAATGTCGGCCACAAAAGCCTGCGGCGTTTTGCCGGCCTTGTCCGCTGCAATCATGATCGGCGCGCCGTGCGTGTCGTCGGCGCCGACAAAGTTCACCTCATGGCCCTGCATCTTTTGAAACCGCACCCAGATGTCGGCCTGGACGTATTCCATGATGTGGCCGATGTGGAAATTGCCGTTGGCGTAGGGCAGTGCGGTGGTGACGAAGAGTTGGCGGGGCATGGCAGGTGGGCTCTCAGAGGCTGGCGCAGCGCAGTTGCGGCGCAGCCTGCAATTTTAGGGCGGTGGTCGACCTGACTGGTGGACCAGTTCCCTGCGCCGTTCACGCATTGGAATGCTGCATGCACAGAACGTTGTTATGCGTGGCCTGCAGCTGTGCCGCCGCGGCAAAACCCGCAGCCGTGGGGCGGCTCAGCAGACTGCGTGGAGAGCAGCCGTGCCTTCGCATCACGCCCGCGTTTGTGGCGCGCCCACGGTCTGTAGCCATCCGTTGCGGGTGAAGCGTTCGGTCAGGTGGGGTCGAAATCGGTAGCAGTCATTTTCAAAAAAATTAGAACCATGAAAAAAATCAGCGTTTCAGCATGGGGTGGTGGGAAAAGCGCATGCGTAGCGAGCTGGCTGCGGCCTTTGGTGATGGCGATCGGCATGGGAGGCGCAGCTGTCGTTGCGAGCGCCGCTCCGGTTACCACCGTCATCGCTGAGGATTCGTTTGCGTACGCAGGCGGTATCCCCATCACTGGACAGAACGGGGGCTCAGGCTGGACCAGCGCGTGGCTCTCGGACAGTGCGGCATTCCCTGATTCCTCCACCGATGCTGCCGGTTTGAGCATGCCCGGCGCAACGGGCAGCGGCGGAAAACTGAAATATGTATTTTTTGGGTCCCAAATCAATGATGCAGCGCGCACCTTGCCGCTGCAGAACGGCGGGGTGGTATTTGTGCAGTTGTTGGCCCAATTTGGAGTGCAGTCTGGCGCGGGAACGCCCTCCATCCGGTTCTCTGCAGCGTGAGCGCATACCGGCGCTATCGGCAACAACGGGGCCTGTGGCAGCGCGGTGTATTCGATACTCAATGCATCCTTGCAACCCATTGCCGCTTCTTGCAGCACCGCGCCGCTTAGCGCCCTCAGTGCAGTGGTGCTCAGAATCGATTACGCCGCCAACAACACGCATGTGGGTGTTACCCGACCTTACCGCTTTTGATAACTTGGCACCGCCCGCGCCGTCAGCCGAATATGCAGGGCTGGCACCCGCGTTTGACCGTATCGCAATCTACAGTCGCAACCCCGCTAGGGACATCCTGCATAAGTCTCCCTAAGGTCTGGTAGCAGTCAGGTTTTCGTGGCATCGTCACCCTCATGAAGCAATCGAGCCTTGATCTGAACCTCGCCGTCAAAAAAACCCGTAAGCGCGAGCTCTTGGAACAGA
>JBBSUJ010000131.1:0-4507 GCA_038235025.1 Burkholderiales bacterium | reverse complement strand
TGCACACTTGGCTGACACTCAGGCCTTGCGTTTTAACCATCTGCACGACTTGCAGCTTGAAGTCTGTGTCAAATACTCTTCTGAATTTCGGGTTGCTCACGTTTGTGCCATTTCGGTTTTAACCACCTATCGGGCTGTCTTTTTTTATTAGACCACTACAGACCAAACAAATCGGCCAACGATTTCGACTGGCGGAAGACTACGCATACAAGGCGTCGATATCTAAAGCTTACGAGGGCTATCGACGCGAAGCTGCAAATTTGGATCCGAGTTTTGCTGCGCGTTTATTTGGATCATCGCTCTCACGTTTAGAAGAACCTCCGATGAGACTGATGGAGACAACTGCACACGGCAGCCCGCTGCATGAGCTATTCGGCTCGCATGCTCAAAAGCGCAATGACAGCCCCACTGGTGAAACAAGTGCTGCACCGATGAACAAGAAGGAACCGCCGTCATCACTAGACGGATAGCTGGAAGCCAGTAATTAATGCTTTAGACAGCTCTGAACTGTCCCGGCTTGGCCACTACTTTAAGTGCAGCTTCGGATGACTTCCCCTATCCTTGGCGGCTGATGACTAACGGTGCGTTGCAATTCGTAGTCGCTTCATTGAGCGGTAGACAATCTGCTTTTTTAAGGAAATTTAATCCTTGTATATTGATCGTCAAACAATCAATATGCAAGAATGATAGACCGCCAACTTAGCACTGCGCTAGACGAACGCCTCATTTTTTATCCCGGCATTGTCCTGCTGGGCCCCCGCCAGGTCGGCAAGACCACGCTGGCCAGGGCGGTTGCGGCGCAGCACCCCGACGCGCTTTTTCTTGACCTGGAACGCCCTGCCGACCGCGCGCAATTGGCAGAACCCGAACTATTCCTGGCGCAGCACCGGGACCGGTTGGTGGTGATGGACGAAGTGCAAATGCTGCCCGACTTGTTCACCCACCTGCGGCCCGAGATTGATGCCGATCGGCGGCCCGGACGGTTTCTTTTGCTTGGCTCGGCCAGCGGGGCGCTGCTGCGACAGCGCTCTGAATCGTTAGCCGGGCGCGTGGGCTATATGGAGTTGACGCCGCTGTTGGCCAGCGAGGTGGCGGCCACCAATGACCTGGGCGATCTGCAGCAGCTGTGGCACCGGGGCGGTTTTCCGCTGGCGCATTTGGCGCCGAGCGACCGGCTGGCCTATGCGTGGCGGCAGGACTTTATTCAGACCTTTTTGCAGCGCGACTTGCCGCAAATGGGCGTGACGGTGGGGGCTGACACGCTGCACCGCTTCTGGCGCATGTTGGCGCATTTGCAGGGGCAGCTTTTTAATGCATCGCAGCTCGGGCAATCGCTGGGCGGTGCATCACACACCACCGCGGCGCGCTACCTGGACATTTTGGTAGACACCATGCTAGTGCGCCGGCTGGAGCCACACTTGCCCGACGTGGGCAAGCGGCTGGTGAAATCGCCCAAGACGTATATCCGCGACAGTGGCCTGCTGCATGCGCTGCTCAACATTGCCACCCCGTCGGACCTACAGGGCCACCCTATCGTGGGCGCTTCGTGGGAGGGGTTTGTGGTGGAACAGGTGGCCGCGCACTTGCCTGACGGTGCGCAACTAGGCTTTTACCGCACGGCGGCGGGGGCCGAGATGGACATCGTGGTGCAGGCGGGGCGGCGCTCTTTGGGGTTAGAGGTGAAGTTCTCTTCCGCGCCCACGGTGACCAAAGGCTTCTGGCATGCACGCGAAGATTTGCAACTGGAGCGCACGGTAGTGGTGGCTCCGGTGGAGCGACGTTATCCGATGAGGGATGGGGTGGAGGTGGTGCCGGTGAGCGCTATTGCGGAGCTGCTGGGCGAGCTAGGGTGACGCTCTTTCCCCTTTTACGGGACGCTATCTTTAGCGTAGCTGCTAGCGCTTATGCAATGAGCGCTAGCAGCCCTAAAAAACTCAAAGTTTTTAATGCGGCGGCACCATGGGCCGGCTAGCGAATCCGATGGCTCTTGAGATCGCGCCGCTGGTTTTAAAACTTTGACTGTATTTATCTGGCCCGCGTAGCTTGGGGTGTGCCTTTACGGTGCATCAAAGGTCAGCAGGTTGTGGACAAGCTCATGAACCCGCACGCCCGCGCCAGCGAAAGCGCGCAATGCCAAAGAAGGCGAGCAAACCCGAAAGCGCCAGCACGCCCCATGCAGACAAGGTCGGAATGCTGGCGGCTCCCAGACCGCCTGCTAACACCACCGGGCCACCCGGGTCGACGATCACGCCGTTGGCCAGCAAGTCGTCGTCACCCACCCCGCCGTCCTGAAGGGTGAGCGTCACGCTTTTGCGGTCGAGCGCGAACACAGCTTTGGCAGCGGGCAATTGGTACCAGTGATCCAACGTGCAGGCGGTGCCAGCGCAGCTGAAACCGTCAGGGCTTTTGCCGTATTTCATGTACACCGCGCCTGCAGGAATGGCGCTGGAATATTGAATCGTCACGCTGGCAGTGGAGCCCTGTGTGCCGCTGCTCAGTTGCAGGTTGGTGAGGCCAAAGGGAAGCGAAGTGCCCACTGGCAGCGCTGCCACGGGAGATGAAAAACTGGCGCTGCTGATCACCCAGTTGTTGTTGGAGGCGGGCGTGGGTACCCCTACCGCACCCTGGCCCACACCACCGGTGTTGCTCCAATCGGCAGAGCAGCTCGCGGGCACCGCGTCAGCACCGGTGCAGCTCCAGCCGTAAGTGCCTGTGCTTGATGTGACGCTCGATGCGTTACTTGACAAGCACAAACCGGCAGCGGGCACGGCGCTGAACTGCTGGCTTGCCGCGGATCCGCACGCCCCTTGGTCGGCCAGGATTTCTAAATCCAGCGTGCTTTCTTTCCCGATGTTGTAGTCAGACAGCGTTCTGCCGTCCTCCAGAGGCGCGCCGCCAAAGGTCAACGTTTGATGGTTCGGCTCAACGCCCTCTTTGTCCTGAATTTTTTGTTTGACGTTGTCGATGCTGTCGCTGGGCTCCACCTCCAGGGTGATGGTCTTTACGGTCGTTCTTACGAAAATCTGCATCGCGAACGACAGATGCGATGTCAGCAGAAGCAGCAGGGCGAGTGCCACACGCGACACGTGGCTCAGCGGGTTAAGGGAGCGCCACGTGCGAGGCGGCTTGGCATACGTTGCGGCGCAAGACGTAAACACCATGCCGCCTATGCGCGACTGGATGTTCAGGGGCGCGTCGTCGGGGGCGTTGCTGGTGGCGTTGGCATGCATGGGCGGCAATTGGGAAGGCTCAGGTGGCTTCTGCCAGTGCTGCGAGTTGTTGAAAGGCAATGTGCCCAAGGCTGCTGGCGATGGCGCCAGGGTGGTCGCGACAGGCCTGGGTCAGTCCATTGAGAACGTGCTGATTGTGTTCTACAAGCCCATCAAACAGCGCATCGGCATCTTCTGAACGTACAGGCCATTTAGCCAACAGCGCCCTGAAGTTTTGCCGTGGCTGCAGTGGATGGTTCTGATTGGCGATTTCTACAAAGCTTAGATGCGTGACGCCAGCCGCTCGGGTGACTTGTGGTGATCGCGTGCCGCCTGTGAATTGCGCCAGGTGATCGTTTCGCGCAATGCGGAACATGCCAGCGCCAGGCACTTCTACCGTCACTTCGCACGATAGAACCGAGGGGGCTGGCGTGACAAAGTGGTAGTTGATGAAGAAGTTAAAGGCATCGAGCTGGCTGTGATAGCGGGTCAGCACTTCGTCGTGAACCGTTCCGCTCACCTGAACGCCTTGCCTCAGCACATAAGGCAAGCCATCTGCATCGTGGTTGATCATCTCGGCAATCGGCATCAATCGGGACTCTGACTGAATGCGGATCTGACGATTGACACAGTATTTTTGTAAGCAATAACGCGCTGTGGGAGGCTGTTTGAGTTCATCACCGCCACCCAGCAGCTCGAGGTAATGCTTGAGCGCAGGCGGCAGGGATTGCAGTTGAAGCTGGTGCTGTCGGATGGTGTGCAGGCCGCCGTTGCCCCACCCGAAATGGCGCTGGTATTGCTCAAAAAAATCCACCGCCTCGGGGCTCAGCATGGAGCGGTGCAGGGCGGCGATGATGAGGTTGGCGGAGTCGTCCAGCGCGATCCACTGCGGCGACACCAGTAAGTGTGTGGGCACGCGCACGCGCACCGGGCGCGCGGGGTTGACAGCGAACAAGCCTCGGCCCCGGACGCCCAGGCGCGACACGATGTTGTCGGCAACGCCGCCGAGCGACCTGAACTGGCTCAAAAGCTCATCAAATTCCATGGGAATACTTATGCGGTCAGTCTGACAGGGCGTATGTGCGATGCGTGCACTTTGTAGAAGAAGTGGCTCGCGCCATGAAGCCCCGCACGGGTCGTGCGAATAGTTGAGGGTACTAGGGACATCCTGCATAACTCCCTGCGGGTTGTGATAGCGCGGTCTCGGGCGGTCCGCTTCGTTGCTTTTTTTGCCAATAGCACGGCTATTAGCTGCAAAAAGACGCCTTGCGGCCCATTCCGATCCGCACTATCACATC
>JBBSUJ010000130.1:0-4522 GCA_038235025.1 Burkholderiales bacterium | reverse complement strand
TACACGCGCCGCTTGCTAGCCAGTAAGCCTGAACGCGATGTGGCAGAGCTTGCGCCGCAGGCCAATGAAAAGCCTGTGCTGTGCGCCAAAGGCCTGCGCGTGTCGTATCCGGTGCCCATCCCTGGCGTGCGCGGCTGGTTTAAAAAAGGCGCGTTCATTGCACTGGAAGGCGCAGACCTTGCGCTGCTAGCGGGCCGCACGTTGGGGGTGGTGGGCGAGTCGGGCTCGGGCAAATCAACATTGGCACAGGCGCTGCTGGGGCTGTTGCCGTATCAGGGCACCGTAAACATCGCCGGTCGGACCTGGCAACTACCGGCTCAACGCAATTCGCCTGACAACCAGCGCCTGCGCCGCACGGTTCAGGTGGTGTTCCAAGATCCGTTCTCGTCGCTGTCGCCCCGCCTTACGGTGGAGGAAATTGTCGGCGAGGGACTGCGGGTGCACGAGCCCGCGTTGGAAGCACCCCGACTGCGCGAACGGGTGGATGCGGCTCTGCAAGAGGTAGGGCTGTCAGGGGCCGAATTTCCGGGCTTGCTGGCACGCTATCCGCATGAATTTTCTGGCGGTCAGCGCCAGCGCCTGGCGATTGCCCGCGCTCTTATCGTGCAGCCCCAGTTGCTGGTGCTGGATGAGCCTACTAGCGCGCTGGATGTCACTATTCAGCAGCAGGTGCTCAAGCTTCTCCAGCGGCTGCAGCGCGAACGTGGATTGGCCTATGTGCTCATCACGCATGACGTCGACGTAGTGCGCGCCATGGCGCACGATGTGCTGGTGATGAAGGACGGCGCTGTGGTGGAGGCCGGCAGCATGTCGCAGGTGCTCGATACCCCTCAAACGCCCTACACGCAAAAACTGGTAGCAGCAGCAGGTACCTGACGTAGTTTGAGGAAAGGCAATGTGCGGGCCATCTCGAGCGTCCGTGCTTCTTGCGGGGCACGGGTTCAGGTGCCGTCCTCGCCGTGATCGACCCGGCGCACTTGGTCAACGTTCACGCCGATCGAGCTCGCCTGCGCCAACAGCTGATTGCGCACGCTTGGCGGTAAGGCCGGGGTGCGCGATAGGATCCAAAGCGAATTGATGTCGGACCCAATTACCATGGCCCACTGGTAGTTCGGATCGAGCGCCACGACGTTGTAGCCGCCAGAAAACGGCCCGAAAAATGAGATCTTCAAGGCTGCCGTAGTGGGCTTGCCGGTAAAGCGGGCTTTGCCCTCCACCGAGCGCCATTCTTTTTTTTCGGGTCGTAGCCTCTGTTGACAACGCGAACGGTGCCATTCGGATTGGCTCGATAGTCCGCGCTGGTGTGGGTCAAACCTCTCTCGAAACGCTGGTCGGTACGCGCCAACTCCAGCCAATGCCCGCCGTAGCGCTGTATGTCAAAGTTATTGACGGGTACGACACTGGCTGGGAGGCGTGTGGCACACGCAGAGATCAGCAAAACCGTGGCTAGCGCCGGTGGGATCAAAAGGCCGGCAGCGCATGTCCCTATGGCTTTGGTTGCTATCCATTTGTCTCAGTCTTTCAGGCTTTCGATCGGGAAACGTTGCGTCCAAGCCGCGGACGAGTGCAAAGTGGAATTCCGGCCTCAGGACGACGCCCGCGCGCTGGCTTAAGCTTCGTAAGCGTTTTTGCCTTTTTTTGTTTGCCAACTGCCCACACGCTCTATGCCGCCGCTATTTTCTGAACACGACTCTGCCGATTCCGGTCGCAGCATGTCGGAACGCGGGGCGGCGGCGGCCCGCAGCACTTGGGTGAGCGTGGCGGTCAACCTTGTGTTGGCCAGCGTGCAAATTGCAGTGGGTGTGTTCGCGCGCTCGCAGGCGCTGATTGCTGATGGCGTGCACACGCTGTCCGATTTGGTAGCCGATTTCGTGGTGCTTTTCGCCAATCACCACAGCCGGAAAGCGCCGGACGTTGAGCATCCTTATGGCCACCAACGTTTTGAAACCGCTGTGTCTTTGGTGCTGGGCCTGCTGCTGCTCGGGGTGGGCGCAAGCATGTTGTGGAGCGGCGCGTTGAAATTGCAGAACCCTGCCGATATTCCTCGCGTTCATGGCGTGGCGTTGGCCGTGGCGTTGCTAGCGTTGGTGGGCAAGGAGAGCCTGTTTCGCTACATGTTGGGCGTTGCGCGCCGCGTTAAGTCCAGCCTGCTGGTCGCCAATGCCTGGCATGCGCGTTCGGACGCTGCGTCCTCGCTGGTGGTGGCGGTGGGTATTGCTGGCAATTTGGCGGGCTACCCCATCCTGGACCCTATTGCCGCACTCATCGTCGGCTTCATGGTGGCGCGTATGGGCTGGATTTTTGGTTGGAACGCCCTGCACGATTTGACCGATAGGGCGGTGGAGAAGGACGAGCTAGTCGCCATCACCCAAACCCTGCAGGAAACGCCTGGCGTGCTGGGCGTACACGATGTGCGCACCCGGCGCATGGGCGACATGGTGGCGGTGGATGTGCACATTGAAGTCGATGCGATGCTTACTGTAGAGGCGGGACACGACATCGCAGTGCAGGCGCGCCGCCGCGTTATGCAGCGCCACCGTGTGCTTAACGTCATGACGCATGTCGACCCGAGCGAGCGGCCTGACCGGGATCACATTGCCATCGACCCCGTGAGCCTGCTCTGACCGGCGGCTTTGCGCAGCTAATGAAAACTCCTGCTTCAAGCAGGGAGTCAAAGAGGCGTTCCAAGTGGCAGTTTCAAACGGCGGCCTTTGGAACGCGAGAAGGGCGGCGCTAGGATGGCGCATGACTTTCACACCGCCCACGCTGCCTGCCCTGTCCACACGGCAAGAACCGCACTCAGCTGCAGTTAAATCGCCTTCTGCGGCCAAACAGTACCAGCGCAGCTACCTGGTTGACCTTGCGGTGGCTGCGCTCAAGGCACAAGGGCTTGCTACCGAATTTTCTGTAGAGGCGCTGGCGGAAATCGCCGGGATGATCGGCGCAGCGCAGGACCACAGCCCAGACGTTCGAGACATGCGCGCATTGCCGTGGTGCTCCATTGACGACGATGATTCTGAGGACCTTGACCAACTGAGCGTCTGCGAGCCAACGGACGGCGGCTGGACGGTTTACGTCGCCATTGCCGACGTGGATGCCGTGGTGCGCAAGAACTCGGCCATCGACTTGCAAGCGCAGTTGAACACCACATCCATCTACACCGCAGCGCGCATTTTTCCAATGCTGCCTGAGCGGTTATCTACCGACCTCACTTCCCTTGCGGCGCATCAGGATCGGCTGGCCTTGGTCACTGAAATGGTTGTGGATGCGCAAGGCGTCATCACGCGATATCAGCCCTACCGCGCCCAGGTGCGCAACCAAGCCAAGCTGGCTTACGACGCGCTTGCCTTGTGGCTGGAGGGCACGGGCGAGCTGCCTTCTGCGGCCAGCGTGGTGCCGGGCCTGGATGAGCAGTTGCGCTTGCAGGATGCGGCGGCCCAAGCCCTGCGCAAGTTGCGCACAGCGCACGGCGCGCTGCAATTCGACACCTTCCAACCGCGCGCCGATGTCGAAGGCGAGAAGGTGGTGGCGATCCGCCAGCAAGAGCACAACCGCGCTCGTCAGCTGATCGAAGAGTTCATGGTGGCCACCAACATTTGCACTGCGCAGTATCTGGAGAAGCACGGCGGCAGGGCGATACGCCGCGTGGTGCGTTCGCCCGAGCGCTGGCGCAGCGTAGTGGAAGTCGCAAAAAAGTATGGCGAGAGCCTGCCCACCGAGCCCAATGCCAAAGCACTAGAAAGATTTTTGGAGCGCAGGCGCGAGGCGGACCCGCTGCGCTTCCCCGATCTTTCGCTCACCATCGTGCAACTGATGGGTGCGGGCGAATACGTGATCGAGGATGCCAAGTCCGGCGAGCCTGCGCCCGACCACTCCAAGACCGTCGCGATGGAAGATTATGGCCACTTCGGCTTGGCGGTTCGCGACTACGCGCACTCCACAGCGCCCAACCGCCGCTACCCCGATCTCATCAGCCATAGATTGACGAAAGCGGTTCTGGCAAACCAGCCGTCTCCCTACAGCGTGGCAGAGCTGCAAGCACTGGCCGAGCATTGCAACCGGCAGGAAAGCGCGGCTAAAAAGGTAGAGCGCAGCTTGCGCAAGTCCGAGGCGGCGCTTTATTTGCAGGACAAGGTAGGCGAGGTGTTCGACGCCATCGTCACCGGCAAAAACAGCCGCGGCACCTGGGTGCGAACGCTGGTGCCGCCAGTAGAGGGCAAGCTGGATAACGCAGGTCCAGACGTGGAAGTGGGCGACCGGTTGCGTGTCGCCCTGCGCAGCACGGATGTTGCTCAGGGCTTTATCGACTTTGTTAGCGCGTCCTGAGGAAGGTGGCGCATCGGTACCCGCACATTACTGAACTTTAGGTAAAATAGGGCTCTAGGGATGTCCTGAACAAGTCATAAATGGCCGTGTTATCGGCACGATGGTGCGCTGCACTACCGCCATGGTTGGCTGGGGGAGTCAATTTCGGGCTATGTTGTGCCCAAGTCGCTATGTTTTGGCCGCATTGGCAGCGGTT
>JBBSUJ010000129.1:0-4525 GCA_038235025.1 Burkholderiales bacterium | reverse complement strand
GCGCCGGGGTAGGGCTGTATCCGTGGGTAGCCCGATGCGTAGTTTGGGATGATGGGGCGCAGATTCTTGCGGATTCAGACGGGCAATTCTGGGGAAACCCGGTTTTTCAGGGCGGTTTGGGGTGCGATACTTGGGCTCATGCGGTTGAATTTCCTATCCGTCTACCAATGGCAAGTGCCCACCAGCATTGCAGGCCCGGGGGCGACCAAGACCTTGACGCTAGACGCCCTACAGCGCCCCTTGAGCATTGAAGTCAAAAACAATGCCGCCCAAGTGCTCGCCAGCCGGGCCTACCAATACGACGCAGCCGGGGACATCACGCAGATCAACAGCGATCTGGGCAAAACAGAGTACGGCTATGACCAACTCAGCCGACTGACCAAGGCCACCCCGGATCAAAGCCTGCAAACACTGGGCCTGCCCGCAGCGCAATACAGCTATGACGCGGTGCATAACCGCACATCCAGCCAGCACCAGGCGGGCAGCTATCCGTCGTTTTGAAGTGGCTTTACGATAGCGTTTTGCTTTTCTTGTCACCAGAAATGTTGTTGTTAGAGAGTTGATTGAAAACCTTGAAAGGACTACTCCATGACCCGCGAACTTAAATGGACACAAGACGAAGCCATTGCTTTCGAGTGCGCTCGGGAAGTCATTAGCGACATGATTTCAATTCAGACTGGAAAAATTGCGAACGAGGCCGAGAAAGCGCAACCGGACGCGGTTCGAATTGACCGCTTGCGGGCCGAACGTGTGCGACTGTTTTATGAGCGCACGGAGTTGCGTTTGCTTGACCATGTGCGAATTGCTCAAGTGCGAGCCGAGTACGGAGCCAAGGTGCGCGCATGGCGCGCACAGCCCGAAATGCAGCACGCCTAAGCAGGCGTATGAATCCAGAAAAATACCGCCTAACCGAGACGGAACACCAAGCCATTTTTGAAAGAGACATAAAGCCCTATCTTTTCACTAAGGCGCAATCTGTGGGTGACCCTGTGGCAGTTATTTTTGGAGGGCAACCGGGAGCTGGTAAAAGCGCGGCGGTTGCGCAAGCCAAAGACGAGCTGGAACAGCGCGGCGGAGTGGTTGAAATTATCGGAGACGACCTTCGTGGGTTCCATCCGCACAATGACCGCCTGATGCGGGAGGACGATAAAACAGCGGCCTTCTATACCGACCGGGACACCGGGAAATGGGTTGAAAAGGCAATTGAAGAAGCCAAGACGCGGCGCGTTAATGTCGTCATTGAGGGAACGATGCGCAGTGGCGACGTGGTGGCATCGACGACTAACAGCTTACGGGCGGTGGGGTACGAAATTGACGTTCGTGTTCTGGCGGTGAATTCACGATTTAGCGAACAAGGCATTTTACAACGGTATGAGTACCAGAAGGCAGACCGTGGAGCTGGGCGCATGACCACACCGGAAGCCCATAAAGCCGCGTTCGACGGGTTGCCGCCTACGTTGGAGCGGATAGAGCGAGAGAAGCTAGCCGACCGGGTGACGTTGTACGGGAGGGGAGCTTTTGAACTCTACTCAAACCGCTTGCGCGATGGTCAATGGCAGCATGAGGCGAAGGCACCGGAGGCGCTGGAATTTGAACGCGCAAGACCTATGGACTTGCAAGAACGACGAGCTTACGCAAAGGGATTCGATGACCTGGCTGTAATGCTGGCCGCTCCGGGTCGCGGCGCTAGTTCAGATGAAATCCAAAAAAATGAATCAAATCGCAAAGAGGCGAGGGCAATGGTCGCAGCCGAGGCGTTTCGCATGGAGCCAAGGGAGCAGGCAACAAAAACCTACCCTGAGCTTTCTCCGGCTTATGAGCAACTTGCAAAGATTCGAATAAAGGTGGAAAAAGACGGCCTGCCTAAAGAAGAGCGCGCCATTGTCCTAGCTCGCGTGCACGAAAACATAGCGACACAAATCGAGAAAATCCGCGAGCCAGCAGCTACCCCGGAGCACAAGCCAAACCCACCACGGGAACCTAACCTGGAGCGGTAGCGTATGCGTGTGGAAAAAATCTTAAAGCCTCAGAAGGAGCAAGATCCATTGAAGGCGTTACGCGAAAAACTAAAAACTTTTCGTACTGTGCATGCGCTGATGGTAGAAGCCAATAAAGCAATTCGACGGCACAAAGGAAACGACGCGGCGACCGTGGCCGCAGTTGTGTCGGCGGGGATGCTTGAGGCGAATGCGCGCTTGCTGCTGCAACCAAATGCGATTGGGCGCGTTGGCTTTTCAACCTACGCTCTCAACAACAGCAAGGCCACGATTTACCGAATCGAACAAGAAATCGCAGAGCTTGAAGAAACCAAACGTGCGCAAGACTTAACGGTAAAGCTATCCAGTGGGGCGATTTACCGTGAAAACGCGGCCCTTGGCCGAGTGATGTTTTGCTTCGAGTACGAACCCGGAGGCGCTGCACTTGCAGCGCTTAAACGTCACGGATTCAAGTGGTCTTCGACCGGGGGCGTGTGGCAGCAAGTGCTAACAGACAATGGCCGCAGCGCAGCACAGGCCGTCATGGAATCGCTTGGCTTGGACGACTAAGATGAAGAATTTCAAAGTTTCGCCTCCGCGAAACTGATGCTCTATCCGCGCAACATGCGCGGCACTTACCGCGCTACATTTTCCCGGTGGCAAGCAACGCCAGGACAACCACCAAAGCACCTACAAAGCCGCCTATAGCCAATTCCCCTATTCGCTGCCAAATAGGGATTGGCTTTATGCGCTCTACGAGCGCGTGAAGGCGTTTTGTAAGGCTTTCGGCTGCATCCATCGTAATACTGCGCCACGCTTGCCGCGCAGCGCCTAGCATTGCCTCTTCAATCTTCCCGGTGGTTTCGCTAACGGTCTTGTGCGCGTGCGCTTCGACCGATTCGCGCACTTGCGCGGTCGCGGCTTCGCTGAAATGAGTAACTGCAAGGCGAAACTTGTCCGCAGCATCAAGCAGCGCTGCCGCGCTGGTCGCCTTGTTTACCTCGACTTCCGCAAGTGCTCGCGCAATGTTTTCGACGCGCAGCACCAAATCATCTACTTCGCCTAACACTTGCGCTGCAACGGCTTCACGGATAGTAGCGCTTTCCTTTGTCACTTCGTCAGTGCGCCAATGGGTGCTTTCGGTACCCAAGCGTCTGCGCTACTACTTGCAGCGCGACAAGGGCGCGCTCAATGCGGCGCTGCGTATTTTCCTGCGCGTGGTGCAGCAGAGTCTGCAAAGCCATTGCCCCGGTGCGGCAAAGGCTGATCCGGCCAGCCTGCACCTGGGTGCCGTCGCCTTCATCAACCGCTTTGGTTCCAGCCTGAACACGCATGTGCACTTTCACGTGTGTGTCGTCGATGGGGTGTTTGAGGCTGTTGCCGCTCCACTGGCGCAAAACGTCGGTACGGATGCTGCTGCACAGGCCAACCCACAGCCAGGCCCGGCACTGGCACTGGCACCGCAGAGTGTGATTTTTCACGCGGCAACTGGTCTCGATGTGGCGGCTATTGCCCAAGTGCAGGCCAACGTGCGCAAACGCATCCTGCGGGCCTTTGTGGCACGCGGCCACATGGAGGCCTGTGACGCTAAAGACATTAACGAGCGTGCAGCTTCCAGCAGCCACGGAGGCGGCTTCTCGGTCGATGCCGGGGTGCGTATCGAAGCACCAGACCGCGCCGGGCTGGAGCGCCTGCTGCGCTACTGTGCGCGGCCCCCGTTTGCCATGGATCGCCTCAAGCAGAGCGGGACTGATTTGGTCTACCGCTGCGGCAAAGGCCACACAGAGCCACTGCAGTCCGACAAGTACTCGGGTGAATTGGTGCTCACGCCCCTGGAGCTGATCAACCGTATCGCCCAACTGGTGCCACCACCGCGCACGCACCGGCATCGCTATTACGGTGTGCTGGCACCGAACTCGCCACTGCGCGCGGCGGTGACGGCCATGGCGCAGGCCGAGCAGGTGATGGCGCCTATCGTGCGCAGTTCCGGGGCTGACGTTGCGTGCACTGCTGCTGGCAGTGCGAGCGGCGTGACTGGTGTTGCTGGTGTGCCTGGCGTTGCTGGTGTGCCTGGCGTTGGCGCGGTGCTCCAGCCTGAACCGCCAGCCAAGCCCAAACCCCGGCCACCATCGCACTATCTGTGGGCCGCACTGATCGCCCGCATTTATGAGGTTTTCCCGTTGATTTGCCCAATGTGCGGGGGCCAGATGCGCATCATTGCCTTCATCACGTTCAGCGCCGACATCCACAAGATTCTGGAGCACATCGGGGTCGAACCCGAAGCGCCGCGCATCACTCCAGCACGCGGGCCACCGCTGTGGGACGACAGTGGTGCTCAGGAATCACAGAACAGGAGGAGGGTATTGAGGCTTTACCGGACTGGGATCTGGCAAACCAATCACCGCCCAAGTTCCCCGACGATCAGCGCACGGACCGGTGAATCTGAAAAGGGGCGCGCGACGACTGCGCCGGGGTAGGGCTGTATCCGTGGGTAGCCCGATGCGTAGTTTGGGATGATGGGGCGCAGATTCTTGCGGATTCAGACGGGC
>JBBSUJ010000128.1:0-4545 GCA_038235025.1 Burkholderiales bacterium | reverse complement strand
CCGAGGGAGATGGCGTGGCGCTCCGCTTCGCTCAGTTGTTGGTAGCTAGTGTTTGGCATGGCTGTCCTCTCAATTCAGTAGTGTGTTGCACTTCACAATTGAGGCCGCCAAGCGCTAGAGGCTAAAAAGACCCTTTATTTCCTAGCGTATGAGCTGCGCGGTGGGCGCATAGCCGTGGTTGAGCGGACCGGCACCGGAGCCCGTTTGCACGTCAGCGCCAGCGGCAATGGCTCCCAAAATATAGGCGCGCGCAGCGGCCACGGCTTGTGCCAGCGGCCATCCCTGCGCCAGATAAGCCGCAATGGCCGATGAAAGCGTGCAGCCCGTGCCATGCCCATTGCGCGTGGCAATGCGCGGCGCTTCCAGACGCGTGATGCTTCCGTCGGCTTCAATTAGCAGGTCGATGACCGCATCGCCTTTGAGATGCCCACCTTTGAGCAGCACCGCCGGCGCGCCCATGGCCAGCAGGTCGCGCGCAGCGGCTTCCAGCGTGCCGGGGCCTTCTATGGAACGCCCCAGCAGCAGCGCCACTTCATCAAGGTTGGGCGTGATCACCTCGGCCAGCGGAAACAGTTCGCGCACCAAGGTGGCAACGGTTTCATCCGCCATCAGCTTATCGCCACTGGTGGCCACCATCACCGGGTCCAGCACCACGTGCGGCAAGCCATAGCGCCGCACCGCGTCTGCCACCACCATCACCACTTCGGGCGAATGCAGCATGCCGATTTTTACGGCGTCCACCCCGATGTCTTCCACCACCGCATCAATTTGCGCGCGCAGCATGTCGGGCGGCACCCCGTGAATCGCTCGCACGCACTGGGTGTTTTGCGCTGTGATGGCGGTGATGGCCGTCATGCCAAAGCAACCTAGGGCGCTGAAGGTTTTAAGGTCGGCCTGAATCCCCGCGCCGCCGCCACTGTCCGATCCGGCGATGGAGAGCACGCGCACGTACCGGGATGGGGCTTGATCGTTGAGAGACATGGGTCAGCGCGGCCTTCAAAACTAAGGTTGAAAAAAGCGGCCCTATTGTCGGACACGCACCCGCGGTTTTTGTCGTTTTTGTCGTTTTTGCAAAGATATGCGCCCCGCGACTATGGCTTTTGCCCTGTGCTCTAATTTACGCAGGACGAAACCGGGGTGTCTGGCGTGCAAGTCCAGACTGAGAAACACCCTGGGGCCACCGCCCACCTAAACCGGCCCCGTTACCCGATCCAGGTCATGCTGGCGTGGGGAGTTTCCAGCAGTGGCAGTGGTTTACAGCGCAACATGCCCGTTTTGTCCGTCACAACTGTACGGACTGCGATGCCTGCCTTCACCCCTTCTTATTCTTTTTTCCGCTCCTCGTTTGTCATTCTCGGTGCCGGCCTGATGGGCCGGTTGTTGGCCGTCACGCTGGCACGCGCCGGGCACGCCGTGAAGGTGTTTGACCGCGGCGGCCCCATTGGCGAGCATGCTGCCGCGCGCGTAGCCGCCGCAATGCTGGCCCCGCTGGCCGAATCCGCCATCACCGAGCCGGGCGTGGTGCGCATGGGGCAGCACGCCCTCACTCGTTGGCCGGAAATTTTGGCAACACTCAGCACGACAGTGTTCTTCCAGCAGGCCGGCACCCTCATCGTCTGGCACCGGCAAGACGCCGGCGACGCCGCCCGCCTCACGCAGCAGCTGGCCCACAACCGCACGACCCTGCCCGAGCTACCCGCCATGGAATCGCTCACCTCCGCGCGCTTGGCAGAAGTAGAACCCGCACTGGCGGGCCGGTTTGCAAGCGGGCTGCTCCTGCCCGGCGAAGGCCAACTGGACAACCGCCAGCTGCTGGCCGCGCTGGCCATTGAGATGCAGACATTGGACATCGAGGTGCACTGGAATACGCAGTCCCAGCCCGAAGACTTCAGCCCCGGCGCCGCAGGCCAGCCCGACTGGTTGCTCGACTGTCGCGGCGTGGGCGCGCGCACCGATTGGCGCGAGCTGCGCGGCGTGCGCGGCGAAGTGGCGCGGGTTCACGCGCCGGGCGTTACGCTGGAGCGGCCCACGCGGCTGGTGCACCCGCGCTACCCGCTGTACATCGCGCCCAAACAAGACCACTTGTTTGTCATTGGCGCCACGGAAATTGAATCGGATGATTTGTCCCCCGCCAGCGTGCGCTCCACGCTGGAGTTGCTCAGCGCCGCCTACGCCGTGCACCCCGGCTTTGCCGAGGCGCGCATTGTGGAAGTCGCCACGCAATGCCGCCCCACCCTGCCCGACAACTTGCCAGCCGTGCGCTGCACCCGCCCGCGCGTGCTGGAAATCAACGGCCTGTACCGCCACGGCTTCATGATCTCGCCCGCCATGCTGGACGTGGTGATGGAGCTACTGTCCACGGGCCAATCGGCCCTGGCACCCCGATTTGATTTGCGGGTGGAAACACCTGCGTTAGAAGCATCAGCAGCATGAACACATTGACACTGCAAAAGGAAGCCGCATGAATCTCATCGTCAATGGCAAACCCAGCGATATGCCTACAGGCACCAGCGTGGCCGACGTATTAGCCGCACTCAGCGCCAAGCCGCCTTTTGCCGTGGCCGTGAACACCACCTTCGTTCCCAGCGCCCGCCACGCACAACACATCCTGCAAGCCGGTGACCAAGTGGAAGTAATTTCGCCCGTCACCGGCGGCTGACTTTGATTGCAATGCACATGACTGACACCACAAGCCACGCACTTGGCTCTGACACCCTCACCCTCTACGGCGAGACTTTCCAAAGCCGCCTGCTGCTAGGCACCGCGCGCTACCCCTCGCCCGCTGTTCTGAAAGCGGCTGTGCAGCAAGCGCGCCCCGGCATGGTCACCGCATCGCTGCGCCGCCAAACCAGCGATGGGAACGGAGCGGACGCCGGACAAAGCTTCTTCGAACTGCTGCGCGAACTGGGCGTGCCCGTGCTGCCCAACACCGCAGGCTGCCACAGCGCAAACGAGGCCATTACCACCGCGCACATGGCTCGCGAAGTATTCAACACCCCGTGGATCAAGCTCGAAGTCATTGGCGACGACTACACCTTGCAGCCCGACACGCTCAACCTGGTGGCCACGGCCGAAACGCTGATTCGCGAAGGCTTCAAAGTGCTGCCTTATTGCACCGAAGATCTGGTGCTGTGCCAGCGTTTGGTTGACGTGGGCTGCCAAGCGGTGATGCCCTGGGCCGCACCCATTGGCACCGGCCGCGGCCCCATCAACCCGTACGCATTGCAGCTGCTACGCGAGCGCTTGGACATTCCCCTACTGGTGGACGCCGGGTTGGGCCTGCCATCGCACGCCTGCCAGGTCATGGAATGGGGGTACGACGGTGTGCTGCTCAACACTGCCGTCGCCCTGGCGCAAGACCCTGTCGCCATGGCCGTTGCCTTTGCCGACGCCGTGCGCGCCGGCCACGCCGCGCGCAACGCCGGTGCTATGCAACCGCAGCAAAGCGCACACGCCAGCACCCCCGTACTCGGCACCCCCTTCTGGCACCATGCGCCGCATGACTGAACTCGACACGCTCGCCCACGACATACAAGCGGCACACGCCGCCAGCTTTGCCGACTTTCCGCCGCAGCCCGTGCCCGCCTTCGCGCACATTGATCACGATGCGCCCGTCTACCGCGCCGCCTTACAAGCCTGCAGCGCGCTAGGCTTTATCGCCCACGACGCCCAAGTGCTGGCCCGCGCCTGGCAAGCGCGCTACGAGCGCACCGGCAGCGCGTCGCCCGAACTGTGGCCCAACACGCCGCAAGATTTCGGCTTGCAACCACGCCCCCACGCGCACGCCTTTGCGCCCTGCCCGCACCAACTCGGCTTGTACGCCGTACTGCCCGATGCCGCCTGGGTCGCCCGCATGGCCCGCGCCGGTGTGCCCACAGTGCAGCTGCGCTTCAAGTCAAACGACGCGGCACTGATCACGCAAGAAGTGCGTGCTGCGGTGGGAGCCGTCGAAGGAACAGAAGCCCTGTTGTTCATCAACGACCACTGGCGAGACGCCATCGCCGCAGGGGCCTACGGCGCGCACCTTGGACAGGAAGACCTGGACGCCTTGACCATTGAGGAAGTGCAAGAACTGCGCGCCAGCGGCCTGCGCCTGGGCGTCAGCACCCACGGCTACGCCGAAATGCTGCGCGCCGACGCCGTGCAGCCCAGCTACATCGCGCTGGGCGCCGTATTCCCCACCACGCTTAAACGCATGGAAACCGTGCCGCAAGGCGTGGCGCGCTTGGCTGCTTATGCAGCGCTGCTGCGCGATTACCCGACAGTAGCGATTGGGGGGATTGGGGCGGCGCAGTTTGGGGAGATTT
Source organism: Burkholderiales bacterium (assembly GCA_038235025.1). Lineage (GTDB taxonomy): Bacteria > Pseudomonadota > Gammaproteobacteria > Burkholderiales > Burkholderiaceae_C > Simplicispira. Next base: position 238 of record JBBSUJ010000128.1, on the reverse strand, counting down.
TGGGGACGGGGGTGGGGTCGGTGGCTGTGGTGCGGGCGTTGGTGGGTGCGGAGAATGCTGAGGGGGAAGTGTGGCGGCTGTTGGGCACTATGGCTAGATGTCAAGTTCCGCCTGTTTATACACCCGCTTGACGAACAAGTCGGGAGCTTTCTTGCTCCACGCTTGAAGGGTCTCGATAGGCGAGAGATGATTTAAGGCGCGCTGCGGGATGTGGTGGTTGTAGGTGCTCAGATAGTTG
>JBBSUJ010000127.1:0-4614 GCA_038235025.1 Burkholderiales bacterium | reverse complement strand
GTTCCATCTGTTCCAAGAGCTCGCGCTTACGGGTTTTTTTGACGGCGAGGTTCAGATCAAGGCTCGATTGCTTCATGAGGGTGACGATGCCACGAAAACCTGACTGCTACCAGACCTTAGGGAGACTTATGCAGGATGTCCTTAGCGCTTATGCATCAAATATTTACAGCTATTTATTAGATAGCAATCAAGCTGCGTTTTGAGTCTCCTCGGGGTGCCGCCAACGCACCATCAGAGCGTTCCATTTGGCGCGAGCTGCAACCAAGTGCCGCTCTTTCACATGGCCATAGCCGCGAATATCCTCAGGAATGCTGGCGATTTCTACCGCCAGTGACAGGTTGTCGGCACGCAGCCCAGCCAGCAGCGCTTCGATGCTGGCGCGGTACTCGCCAATCAGCCCGCGCTCGGTCTTGCGCTCTTCGCTGTAGCCAAACGGGTCAAGCGCGGTGCCGCGCAGCCCTTTGAGTTTGGCCAGCACGCCAAAGGCGCTGCGGATCCACGGGCCATAAGGCTCCTTGACCAACTCGCCCTTCTCGTTACGCTTCGAAATGAGCGGCGGCGCCAGGTGGTGTATGACTTTGTAGTCGCCCTCAAACATGCCGGCCAGCTTGTTGGTAAAGCTTGGGTCGGTATGCAGGCGGGCCACTTCGTATTCATCCTTGTAAGCCATCAACTTGAACAAGTAGCGCGCCACGGCCTCGCTCAGGCGCTTGCTACCGCCCAATGGCGCTTCGGCTGATTGCACTTGGGCCACAAAGGCTTGATAGGTGTTGGCATAAGCGGCGTTTTGGTAGGCCGTGAGGAATTCGGTACGGCGCGCCACCACGTTCTCTAGCGTGGGTTTTCTGACAAATTCAATTACCTGGGCGGGCTTGAACATTGCCTGGACGGCAGCCAAGTCATGCGCGCAGCGGCGTCCCCATTCAAAAGCGGCCTTGTTGTTGTCAATCTGTACGTTATTGAGCTCAATCGCGCGCATCAGCGCAGCGTGCGACAGCGGTACCCTGCCTTTTTGCCAAGCGTAGCCCAGCATCAGCGGGTTGGTGTAGATGCTGTCGCCCAGCATTTGCATGCTGACCTGCTCGGCATCAAAACTGCCTAGCCCTTCGGCGCCGACCGCCGCAGTAATCGCCGCTTCGCACTGCGCACCCGGAAACTGCCATTGCGCGTTGGTGACAAACGCCGCCGTCGGCGAGCCGTGCGTGTTCAGCGCCACAAAGGTACGGCCTTGCTGCATGACCTGCAGGGTGGCGGGGTTGGCAGCCACGATGGCGTCGCAGCCAATCACCAGGTCGGCCTTGGCGATGTCGACTTTGGTAGTGTGGATGCTTTCCTGCCGGTTGGCGATTTGGATGTGACTCCAAGTAGCGCCGCCTTTTTGCGCCAGGCCGCCTGCATCCTGCGTGATGATGCCCTTGCCTTCCAGGTGCGCCGCCATGCCGAGTAATGAACCAATGGTGATCACGCCGGTGCCGCCAACGCCGCCCACCACGATGCCCCAAGGCTGTTCGGCGTTGGGCAGCACCGGCTCAGGAATGGGCGGCAGCGCGGCACCCGAGCCGCTCGCTTCTTTCTTGGGCTTTTTTAACTGCCCGCCTTCCACCGTGACAAAGCTGGGGCAGAACCCGTTCACACAGGAGTAATCCTTGTTGCAGGTGCTTTGGTTGATGCGGCGCTTGCGGCCAAATTCGGTTTCCACTGGCTCGACTGACAAGCAATTGGATTTGACCGAGCAATCGCCGCAGCCCTCGCACACCAAATCATTGATGACGACGGTTTTGGTGGCTTGCGGCATCAGGCCGCGCTTCCTGCGGCGGCGTTTTTCTGTGGCGCAGGTTTGGTCGTAGATCAGGATGCTGCAGCCCGGGACCTCGCGTAGCTCGCGCTGAAGGCGATCCAGCTCATCGCGGTGGTGCACGGCGACGCCCTCTGCCAATGCAGCGCCGTCGTACTTCTCGGGCTCATCGGTCACGATGACGATCTTCACCGCGCCTTCAGATTTCACACTGTTCATGATCTGCAGCACCGAGTGGCCCTCAGGCCGCTCGCCAATCTGCTGACCGCCCGTCATCGCCACTGCGTCGTTGTACAAAATCTTGTAAGTGATGTTCACGCCCGCCGCGATGGCCTGGCGGATCGCCAGCAGGCCACTGTGAAAGTAGGTGCCGTCGCCCAGGTTGGCGAACACATGCGCGTCGGTGGTGAAGGGCGCCTGGCCGACCCAGGTGACGCCTTCGCCGCCCATTTGCGTGAAGGTGCTGGTGCTGCGGTCCATCCACACTGTCATGTAGTGGCAGCCAATGCCGGCCACGGCGCGTGAACCCTCGGGCACACGGGTGCTGGTGTTGTGCGGGCAGCCACTGCAGAACCAGGGGGCGCGCTCACCCGTATCGGCTTTAGGCGCTGCCAACGCACGTTCGCGCGCCTCGACGATCGCGAGACGGGTGTCCATGCGCGCCACCACATCTTCTGGCACGCCGAGCTTTTTGAGGCGCTTGGCAATCGCCTTGGCGATGATGGCCGGGGTCAGATCGGCCTTGGGGCGCAGTAGCCAGTTTTGGCTGGGATTGGGCATGGACCATTCGCCGCCCGTCGCATCGCCTGAAGGTTCGTCGAACTTGCCCAGCACGTTGGGGCGCACATCGGAGCGCCAGTTGTACAGCTCTTCCTTAATCTGGTATTCGATGACCTGGCGCTTTTCCTCAATCACCAAAATCTCTTGCAGGCCCTGCGCAAAGTCGCGTGTGATGGTGGCTTCCAGCGGCCAGACCACGTTGACTTTGTGCACCCGAATGCCTAGCTGGCGACAGGTCGCATCGACCAGGCCTAAATCGACGAGGGCCTGGCGCGTGTCGTTGTAGGCCTTGCCGCTGGCGATGATGCCGAAGCGGTCATTAGGCCCCTCAATCACGTTGTGGTTCAGCTTGTTGGCACGCACATAGGCCAGCGCGGCGTACCACTTGTAATCCATCAAACGCGCTTCCTGCTCCAGCGGCGCATCGGGCCAACGGATGTGCAGGCCGCCCGGCGGCATGACGAAATCTTCGGGCATGACGATCTGAACCCGGTCCGGGTCTACCGACACGCTGCTGGAGGACTCCACCACCTCCTGAATCGTCTTCATGCCCGACCACAGGCCTGAAAAGCGGCTCATGGCAAAGGCGTGCAGGCCAATGTCCAGAATGTCCTGAACATTGCTGGGGAAAAACACCGGCAAGCCGCAGGCTTTGAAGATGTGGTCGCTCTGGTGCGGCGCGGTGCTGCTTTTGCTGATGTGGTCATCGCCCGCAATGGCGATCACACCGCCGTGCTGGGCCGTGCCGGCCATGTTGGCGTGCTTGAACACGTCCGAACACCGGTCTACGCCCGGGCCTTTGCCGTACCAGATGCCAAAAACGCCGTCGTACTTTTTGCTTTGCGGATACAGGTCGAGTTGCTGCGTGCCCCAGACTGCCGTGGCACCCAATTCCTCGTTCACACCCGGCTGAAAAACGATGTGGTTCTCGGCCAAGTGCTTCTTGGCCGCCCACAGCGATTGGTCATAGGTACCCAGAGGGCTGCCGCGGTACCCGCTGATGAAGCCGCCGGTATCCAGGCCATTGGCGAGATCACGCTGACGCTGCAGCATGGGCAGCCGCACCAGCGCTTGCACGCCGCTCATCATGGCCCGCCCGTGGTCCAGCGTGTAGCGGTCCTCCAAGCTGACGGTTTCCAGGGCCTTGCGGATGTGCTCGGGCAAAGGGGCGTTCATGGGCTGTCTCCGGTTTTTTCGGGGGTCGCCGCTGCTTGTGGCGCTGCGATCAGACGGCCACTGACGCCGGGTGGGCGCGCGCCGCTCTCATCGACCCAGTGTAAAGTGGCCTTTGGGATAAGTGTTTGCGTTCTTTGCTCGAATATCGGTCTTCAGCGCAATAACCTTTCGCATAGGAGCTATTGTTTGAGTAATTTGGACAAATTTGACGTTTCCATCCTTGGCGAACTTCAGCGCGAAGCGCGCCTCACCAACGCTGAATTGGCGCAGCGCGTGGGCTTGTCGGCCGCGCCGTGCTGGCGACGCGTGCGGGCGCTGGAAAAATCCGGCTACATCCTTGGTTACCGAGCCGAAATCGACCGCCGCAAGATCGGTCTGGGTGTGCTGGCGTTTGTGCGGCTGGACGCGGATCGCAATACCGGCGGCATAACCCGCGCCATGGAAGAAGCCATCCGCAAAATCCCGGAAGTGGTGGCCTGCCACTACATCAGCGGCACCGGCACCTTTGAACTGCAGGTGGTGGCGCGCGACCTGGACGCGTTTTCGCAGTTCGCGCGGGATGTGCTGCTCAACCTGCCCAATGTCAAAGACCTGCACACCAGCTTCTCGCTGGGTGAAGTGAAGGCGGCTGGGGCGCTGCCGCTGTCGCATCTGGGGAGCGGTCAGTGAACACGCCCATTTACCCTCTGCATGCGTGCACAGGCATTGGCGACACTCATGCGTGGCGGCAAAATGAAGGTACCTGTCGCATCCCGTGTGATCATCTACCCCGTAGCAGCTGGGCACTATTTCAAGCAAGAGAAATAATGCACGGCGTCATGGAGTCCTTCAAAGCGGAGCAACCCAGATGAGTCAAGTACACG
>JBBSUJ010000126.1:0-4621 GCA_038235025.1 Burkholderiales bacterium | reverse complement strand
CATGGATTTGGTATCGTTCTTCTCGGCTCAAGTGTGTGTAGTTCAAAGTGCTTTCCTTGGCGACTGGCTGGTCAACAAGAGAGCATCCTATGCACTCTTGGGCCATCTTTTTGCTTGTTGCACTTCGTACTTGAATCCGCCGGGGTTTTTTCTTCCTCAGTCGACGAGGCGCTCGGTTCGCAGCAGATCGCCCATCGTCTCGCGCACGCGGATCACATGCACTGTACTTCCGTCTATCAGCACCTCTGCGGCGCGAGTGCGCGAGTTGTAGTTGCTGGACATGGCCATGCAGTAGGCACCCGCGGACAGCACTGCCAGGCACTCGCCAGTCTGCACGTTGAGATCCCGGTCACGTCCTAGCCAGTCGCCGCTTTCACACACTGGTCCTACGACGTCGTAGCGAGTAGTTTCACCCGCCTGTTGGCGCAAAGGCACGATGTGGTGGAACGCCTGGTACATGGCGGGACGCGGCAGGTCGTTCATGGCGGCATCCACAATGCAGAAGTTTTTTTCTTCGCCGGGTTTGAGGAACAACACCTCGGTAGCGCACAAGCCTGCATTTCCCACTAGCGAGCGCCCCGGCTCAATGATGAACTGCCGGTCGCCAAACCCGCGTACGTCAAGCTGCTTTAACAGCAGCCTCCACAGTTCGTCGGCCGCCGGCGGGGTGTCGCCTTGGTAGTTGATTCCCAGCCCGCCTCCAAAATCGAGATGGTGAATGGGGATGCCTTCGGCCTCGATCTGCTCGACCAGATCAAGCACGCGGTCAACCGCGTCCACATAGGGGGTAATTTCCGTGATCTGCGATCCGATATGGCAGTCAATGCCAGTGACTTTGAGCCCAGGCAGCTGCGCGGCGTGTTTGTATACCGCCAAGGTTCGCTCATGTGCCACACCAAACTTGTTGCCTTTGAGCCCTGTCGAAATGTAGGGGTGGGTTTTAGGATCCACATTGGGATTAACGCGGATGCTGACGTTTGCTGTGTGACCGCTGGTCGAAGCCACGTCACTCAACACGTCGAGCTCGCCCTCGCTTTCAACGTTGAAACACAAAATACCGGCTTCAAGTGCCACCAGCATCTCCGCGCGTGTTTTGCCAACGCCCGAAAAAATGACCTTGCCAGGTTCGCCTCCCGCGGCAATGACGCGGGCCAACTCTCCGCCAGAAACGATATCGAAGCCGCAACCTTGCCGAGCAAAAAACTGCAACACGGCAAGCGACGAGTTTGCTTTCATTGCGTAGCAGACGTGCAGCTTGCGTCCCTCAAAGCCTCGGTGGTAGGCAGCTAAGGCCTGCTGCATAGACGCTTTGGAATAAACAAACAGAGGCGTGCCGTACGACTCGGTCAAGTCGGTGACACGGCAGTCTTCAACGAAAAGATACTCATCGCGAAAAGCGATATGGGGATAGCCTGGAAGTTGTGAAGGGTTCATTTTTTATTTTTCGTGGCGGACGTAGTCAAATCGGGCGGCGCAGTGGTGGACGAATCGCCTTGAATCGCGGTTTGCGGCGGCGGAGCGGGAACGACAGCGACTTGATCGCCGGGCATATACAGGCCCCCACGTTGGCCGCACCCGGTCAAGACCACCCCGCTGGACAAAAGGATAGAAGTGATGACTAGAATTTGGCGAGCTTTCAACATCTGGAAATTGTAATGACCGACCAGGAATATCAAGACCGCGCAGAGCGACTGCTACTTGCTGTGGAGCAACGCGTTGACGTGATCAACGACGTGACAGACGCCGACCTCGACGCTCAGCGCAGCGGCGGAATGATCACGCTGGCGTTTGCCAACGGTAGCCAGGTGATCATCAACCAGCAAAAGCCCCTGCACGAAATCTGGATGGCGGCGCAATCCGGTGGATATCACTACAAATTTGATGGTCACTTTTGGGTCGACACCAAGGGCGGGGCAGATTTTTTTGCGGCGCTGAGTCGAGATGTATCGGCACAGGCCCAAATGGAGCTGCAATTTCAGCCGTAAAAATATTAGTGATTCAAAAACGGAGGCACGCTTGGGCAGCCTCTCCGCTCCCCGTACTGCCCTCCTAACCAACAGCGTATGCAATGCGTGGCTACGCGTTTGGGCGTGGATAATTCTTGTTTAGTTCCGGAACAAATCCATAATTTGGTTTCGCTCTTCGGGCGCCGGCGCATCTTGCGGGGCGAGCACACTACCGGGGTCGTCAAGCCCTAGCGTGGCAACCCCTACATTGCGGGCAAACTCGTTGTAGAACCAGTCGCCTCCCACGTTGACAACCCCGGGCGGAACCGTGGGCTCCATCACTGGCACGTCTTTTAATGCGCTTTGCATGAAGCTGATCCAGACGGGGAGACTCAGCCCCCCGCCGGTTTCCCGGCTACCTAAGTTGCGTGGGGTGTCGTATCCAATCCAAGTCACTGCAGTCAGACTGGGCTGGAAACCTGTAAACCAAGCGTCCCAAGAATCGTTGGTGGTTCCCGTCTTTCCGTACAAATCAGGACGCTTGAGCGTTGCCTGTGCGCGCGCCGCGGTACCTGAGCGTGTGACTTCTTGCAGAAGGCTGTTCATCACAAAAGCGTTCCTAGCGTCAATCGCGCGTGGATTCTGCTCCAAAGGGGGTGGCGTGATTTCGGAAATCACTCGGCCTTTGAAGTCAGTTACCTTGGTGATGAGATATGGGTTGACACGATAGCCTCCGTTCGCAAACACCGAATAGCCCACAGCCATTTGCATCGGCGTGACGGATCCAGCCCCCAGCGCTGTTGTGAGGTAGGCGGGCGTTTTTTCTGCATCGAACCCGAAACGTGTGGCCCATTCTTGCCCGACGCGCGGCCCGATGGCTTGCAGGATGCGAATCGACACCATATTTTTTGAGTGTGCCAAAGCAGAGCGCATGGTCATCGGTCCCGAAAATTTGCCGTCGTAGTTCTTGGGTTCCCATGGCTGACCACCCGTGAATGACGAATCGAAAAACAACGGCGCGTCGTTGATGACGGTCGCTGGTGTGAACCCTTTTTCCAAGGCGGCGGAGTAAATAAACGGTTTGAAGCTTGATCCAGGCTGCCGCCACGCCTGCGTTACGTGATTGAATTTATTTTTCTCAAAGTCAAACCCACCCACCAGCGCCTTAATGGCACCTGTACGTGGATCGATGGCTACAAATGCACCTTCGACTTCAGGTATTTGCGTGATTTCCCAGGCGTCTTTGGCACCGCGCACGATCCGTACTATGGCACCACGTCGCAGCTTGACATTGGGTGGTGCCTTATCGCTCAAACCCGATTGCACAGGCTTGAGCCCATCGCCGGTGATTTCAATTGCGTCACCATCCCTGCGTACTACTATGACTTTGCGCTTGCTCACTTCAAGAACCACGGCAGCCAGCACGTCGCCGTTGTCGGGATGATCCGCAAGGGCATCGTCTACCGCATCGTCTACTTTGGTGGCGTCGTCAGGCAAGGAGACGAACTTTTCAGGCCCTCGGTAGTGCTGACGCCGCTCGAAGTTCATGATGCCTTGCCGCAGAGAGTCATACGCGGCATTTTGGTCACTGGCGCTAAGCGTCGTGTAAACATTCAGACCGCGGGTGTAAGCGTCTGCTCCGTACTGCGCAAAAATCAGCTGTCGTGCCATTTCTGCTGCGTACTCAGCGTGTACACGCGTGGCGTCCGGACCCTTGCGAATCTGCAGCTCTTCCTTGCGGGCTTGCGCTGCCTGGGCCGTGGTTATGAAGCCGCTTTCTTCCATGCGGTCGATGACCAACTGCTGGCGGTTGTAGGCCCGCTTCGGGTTGCTGATGGGGTTGTAGGTGGACGGAGCCTTCGGCAGCCCCGCAAGCATGGCCGCCTCAGCGATAGACACGGATTTCAGCGGCTTCTCAAAATATGCTTCAGAGGCCGCTGCGAACCCATACGCTCGGTTTCCCAAATAAATCTGGTTCATGTAAATCTCCAAAATCTGATTTTTGGAGAGTAAATGTTCCAATTTGAACGTCAGCAGGATCTCGTAGATCTTGCGTGTGAATGTCTTCTCTGACGAAAGGTACACGTTACGCGCGACCTGCATCGTGATTGTGGAGGCACCTTGACTTTTGATTCGACCTAAGTTGGCCAGCGCAGCGCGCAAAACACCCTTGTAATCTACGCCCCCGTGCTCGAAAAACCGGGTGTCCTCCACTGCCAGAACAGCATCCTTCATGACCTGCGGTATCTCCGCAATTGGTGTCAAATTACGCCGCTCTTCGCCAAATTCGCTGAGTAGTGCTCCCTCAGACGAATAAATCCGAAGGGGTAGCTTGGGCCGGTAATCAGCCAAAGCAGAGATATCGGGCAGATTAGGGAAGGCGAAAGCCAAAGCAACGGCCAAAAGAAGCAACCCGGCAACGCCGCCTGCTGCCACTATCCCGGTAAGCCAAAGGAGCGCCCTTAGCAGCGTTTGCCACAAAGGACGCTTTGAAGACTTCTCGGCGGACGAATTTTGGGACTTGTTGGACGTGTGCGACGGCATGCGGCTCCGACCTAGTGATAGGCGACCATTATAAAAATGTTGTGGGCTATGTGCCGGGTGACAACAGTACCGTTGCGCACCCCGGCGGTAGGGGTATATGCGTAGGGCACTGCCGTTAACCCGCGTGTGCT
>JBBSUJ010000125.1:0-4919 GCA_038235025.1 Burkholderiales bacterium | reverse complement strand
GTGGGCCGGGCGGTCATAGACCTGCTGCGCCCGCACAAGGATTGCTGCGAGACGATCACGTTGGACAACGGCAAGGAGTTTGCAGAGCACGAGTTCATAGGCAAGTGCCTGGGTGCACAGGTGTACTTTGCGCATCCCTACTGCTCTTGGGAGAGAGGGCTGAACGAGAACCACAGCGGCCTGCTGCGTCAGTACTTTCCCAAGAGCATGAGTCTGGCGAAGGTGACCCAGGTAGAGGTCGATGAGGCGGTGTACGCGCTGAACCATCGGCCCCGCAAGTAGTGCCTGGGTTACCGCACCCCGCATGAGGTGTTTTATGAGGTCGAAGTGACGCCTCTTACACTAGACAGTCGCGCACTTCGTACTTGAATCCGCGAGAAAATAGGGCTCTTGCGCACAACCATAAAGCATTTAAAGCTATGCTAAACATAGCAATATTTTATGTGGGGTACGCTGATCCGTGAGCCGATCACTACGCATCTTGATACCTTCTTAAGGCCCCACCCCAAGTCTTTGCGGCGTCTCGATACGCCCGTTCCTAGCATCGGTGCATGTCTCAAACGGAGGACGACATGGATGCGGTGTACCTGGTAATAGCCGTGCTGTTGTGGGCGGTCGTCTGCGCGTTGGCGTGGGGATGCAATCGCTTGCTAGCCGAGCGGGAGCAGCGGACATGAGCAGCGCTTGGACTATTGCGGCAACGATGTTGGCGGCGGCGCCTTTGCGTGAAGTCGGGGATTGAGTATCGGTTTGTGCCATGACTGGCCGTCAGCTCCTTTCGTAACCCCACTGCGCAGCGCATGGCGCGCAAGTCCGGCCTAGACTCGCCGCATGATCATTCTTCACAGCTTCTGGTTATCCCTCTCCACTTACCGCGTGCGCATTGCGCTCAATGTCAAAAACGTCGCTTTTGAAGAATGCACGCACGACCTCACCAAAGGCCACCAGCACAGCGCTGAATTTCTGCAGCTGAACCCGGCCGGTGCGGTTCCAGCGCTGGAGGCGCCACGCCGCAGCCTTTGACACAAAGCTTGGCGACTCTGGAATGGCTGGAAGAAACCTATTCCACCCCGGCCTTGCTCCCTGCCGATGCGGCGGGCCGCGCCCAAGTGCGTGCCTTGTTTCTGCTGACGGCTGCGGATACGCACCCGCTTGTGGTGCCACGCGTTAGGGCGCAGTTGGCGCAACGTTTCAACGCCACCGAAGCCGCCACCACCGACTGGGCTGCCCACTGGTTTCGCGAAGGGTTGGCAGCGTATGAAGCGCTACTTCACGACGGCGCAACCCGCTGCCACAACGAGAGTTTGAGCATCGCCGACTTGGGGCTGGCCAGCCACCTGATTGGTGCAGCGCGCTTCGAAGTAGCGCTAAACAAGTTCCCTCGCGTAGCGCGCGTGGGTGATGCCTTGCTGGCTTTGCCAGAGTTTGCAGCCGCGCATCCGACGCTACAGATTGACGCGCATAAGCCATGAAGAAAAGGCCTGCTGTTGCAGGCCTTTAAGCTGTCATCCACCCACCCACAGGGGCTCAGTCGCAGCTGTAGTGCAGCTTGTCATTCAACGCCAGGGCAGCACGAACGTGCGCAAGTTATCAGCGCGCGAAGAAGCGCACAGAGCGTCGCGTCGGTTGGCATCCTTCACCCACTCCGATGCGTATTCGATGTTGAAGACCTGATTACCTTTGTTGGTGAAAAAGCGGTAGTCCGCGCACTCTTTGTAGAAGTGGCATTGCTCGTTGGTCGTAAAGTCAAAATACGGCTCTAGCGCCTCCAACTGATCCCCATCATTTTTGAGACCAATGGCCAGGCCTCGCGCGTGCGCTTGCGTTGCCAGAAACTCGTTGTAGTCGAGCTGGGCCTCAGCAGTGAGGGGCTTGCCGGTGCCGTTGGTATAGCCGTCCACGTTGTCTGCATCTATGCCGTCGCACCCTGCGGCGACTGCAAAGTCTAAGCGGCTTTTCATAATCTCCCGCACGTTCGCCCTGCGGGTATCGAGCCGACGTTCGCCCGGCCAGCCGTCTAATGGTAGGCTCATGTCTTCGGCCTGAAAGCGCCTAAAGTCTGCACGCCAGTTCTCAGAGCTCCCGGCTGAAAAATAGCAAATCACTCGACGACCTTCGGCCTTGAGACGCTGCAGCGTAGCCGGTGGAGCGTCGAACAAATCCACCTCATAAACCGTGACGTCGTATTGGGTGTCGACGTCCCCAGTCAATTGAATCTTCCAGGTATCAGAAAGCGCAGGCGTCCAATGGGACGCAGGTGCCGGTGGTGTGCTCGGAACTGGAGCAGGAGAGCAGGGTCCCTCGGCTCTGGAGCAGAGGGTGCTGTTGTGACGGCGGTGCCTTGCACCACCTCGAACAACCGCGCCAAGTTTTGCTGTTGGTCATCGCACACTCGCTGCTCTAATCGAGGAGCGCCCTCAGCCCCAACGACCTGCACACAGAGCTGGCTTCGGCGCGACACCAACTGCACGTTTCGGCATTGTCTTGCTGTTGAATAAAGCGCTGCCGCCGTGTGCCAGCGCAGTCCGCAAGCACCAATGCCGCGCCAACAGCCTTTCTGCTCCATTTGATTTCTGCACACATCCCGCTCAGGATGTCCTGCATAACCCTCGCGAGGATGTGATAGTGCGGATCGGAATGGGCCGCAAGGCGTCTTTTCTTGCCAATAGCCGCGCTATTGGCAAGAAAAGCAACGCAGAGAACCGCCCGAGGCCGCGCTATCACAGACCGCAGGGAGTTATGCAGGACGTCCCTAACGCCGTGCCGAATCAGCACCTCGCGGCTGTTCGCCCGCACTGGCAACAACTAAAAGCTCTGAGAGGCGGAATCGGCGTTGCACCCAGCGCGCGTCAGCAGTGCTTCGTCGTTGACGGTTCGGACATCGACACACTCGCCATCCTGCTGCTCCACCAAACGGTTGAAATCAGCTACGTTGATTGCCAAAGCAAACGCCTTCAGGCTGTCTGCCGACGTCAACCCGTTCGAAACTTAAGACTGACCGAATGAGTGCTCCAAGGTTTCGGATGAGTCGCCACCGCCGCAGCCGACGATGAACGCTGCCGCGGCCAGTAGAGATGCGCGGGAGACGATCTGCTGAAGCGATCGGCTGGTGGATTCCGATGCGTTCCCGCCGATATCGGAGCCAACAAAACGAAGGGGTCGGACGAACAAAAAATGGGGTGACATGCGGCTTCACTTTCAACGTGTTTAGACGGTTTTCGGGTGCAGTTCTTCGACCGCTGATCAATTAAGCGAAGCTTTGCTGACTCAAAAATTACGTTCGCGCGCGTATTACATGCGGGCACTGACCACTTTGGATGCCTCGCTTCTGACGTTGCATAACAACGCGTTTCAGACCGTCTCGCGCTTTGCGTTTCATCACAATTTCGCCGTTGCGAGAATCGTTAACGAAGAGCGGTACAGCCACAGCGCTAACAAACAAAATCGCTGCAGCCAGGCTGTATTCGCACACCAATGAACCGCGTCAACGCGCGGTCAGTGCGCTAAGCGATCCATGTCGCGCGTACTGACCGCCGAGCGCACCACATGGCCGATGGTGAGGCCCTGCACCAGAATCGAAAACACCACCACGCAGTAGGTGAGCGTGAGCACCACATCACGCGCTGGCCCTGCAGGGAGCGACAGGGCCAACGCCACGGAGATACCGCCGCGCAACCCGCCCCACACCAGCACTCGGGACGAACCCGGCGGAAGCTTCAACCATCTCGCACCTGCGCGCACTGGCAAACCGACCGTGAGCCAACGCGTCGCCAACGCAACCGCAATAGCGCAGATGCCGGCGGCCAACAGCGACCATGAATACGACACCAGCAGCACCTCCATGCCGATCAGCACGAACAGCACAGCGTTAAGAATCTCGTCCACCAGCTCCCAGAACATGTCCACATAGCGGCGAGTGGTGTCCGACATGGCTCGGGCACGACCTCCATTTCCCACCATCAAGCCCGCCACCACCATGGCGAGCGGGCCTGAAACGTGCAAGCGCGCAGCCAACGCGTAACCACCTACGACCGCGGCCAGGGTCAACAGCACTTCGACCTGGTACTGGTCAATGGTTTTGAGCAGCCCAACCGTGACAAAGCCCAGCACCAAACCGAACGCAATGCCACCGCCCGCCTCATGCAGAAGAAGCGTGAAGCCTTCGGCGGGCGTGGGCAACCCGCCACTCGCCAGCACCCCGAGCAACAACGAAAAAATCACGACGCCCACCCCGTCGTTGAACAGCGATTCGCCCGAGATCACCAGCTCCAGCGTCTTGGGCGCGCCGGCTGATTTGAGGATGCCCATAACCGCTATTGGATCGGTGGGCGATATCAACGCACCAAACAGCAGGCAATACAAAAAAGGCAACTGCACCCCCAGCAGCGGTAGCGCCAGCCACATCGCCACACCCACGATGGCAGTGGACAGAACGGTGCCAACCAGCGCCAAGCTGGCAACCGTGAAGCGAAACCGCCTGAGCGCTGCGATATCCACATGCAAAGCCCCTGCAAACAGCAAAAACGACAGCATGCCCTGCATTAGCACCTGCGAAAAATCGAGCGTTTTGAGAAACGCCTCTTCCTGCGCGCGCAGGCCAAAGTCAAGTCCCGCAGCATCCAGCGCCACGATTAGCAACGAAAGACCCAGCGCAATCACCATCACCCCAATGGTGGTGGGCAGTTTGACAAAGCGGTGATTAAGGTACGAGAGCAACGCCGTGACGACGAGGCAAATAGCGGCGATATCGAGCATATGCAATCCAAGTAAAAGACCCGCTAGGGAAACTCTGCAAAACCCCTGCACCAGTGCCAACCATCTCCCAGTGTGAAGCGTTAAAACTCACATGAAGCAACTAAGCCTCGCCAGTGCATCCTCCAGTGGTTTTGAACTCGTCGCCAAACGCACAAGAAAGCGCG
>JBBSUJ010000124.1:0-5021 GCA_038235025.1 Burkholderiales bacterium | reverse complement strand
CGGTTCAATGGGCGCATTGCAGATGTGCTGAAGACGCACCGGTTCATTGATCGAGAAGATTTGCAGCAGACGCTGCTGCGCTATGTCTCGTTGTACAACCACCAGTTGCCGCAGTCAGCCCTCAAGAGCAAGCCTGCCGATGCAGACGATGAAGGACTGGTACAGATCGCATCCGCATTTATTCAAAAAGCGGCCGAATGATCGTCCGGGATGCGGAACCTAACCAGGCGGCACGCTTACACTGAAACGCCTGCGTCAAATTCGAGCGGGCTAGCCTTCAAAACTGGGGCGCGCTGCATGACCGAACCCGATCTTTCTTACCTAATGCGCCGACTGGACCCTGCAGCTGCTCAGCGCGAGTCGGATCGCGGCGGCCAGATCGAGCGTCGCGACGCGGTAGGCCGCCCCAGCGGTGCCAGTTCCGACCTGATTTCTGAACTGCGCAATTATCAGCGTGAGCTTGAAACGCAGAACAAAGTGCTGCGCTACAGCCAAGCTGCGGCGGAGCGCGCATCTGAGCGGTTTGAGGCACTGTTTTCTAGCGTTCCGCTGTCGTTAATGGTGGTGGGCGATGACGGCTGCGTGGTGCAGGCCAACTCCATGGCGCATCGTATGTTCCGCCCATCGGAGGCGGATCGCCCCTTACACGCTTTGATGGCTTTCGTTGACGAAGCACACGCACCCCGCGTACAACATGCGTTTAGCCTGGCGAGCAGCCAGGGCCATGCCGAAGCAACCGAAGTGGTTTTCCGTATCGAGCCAAAGCGGCAAATTACCGGTGACTTGCACATTGCGCGGATAGAAACCCAGCAATCCCACGAAAGCCCCGCCCTGTTTCAGTACCTGTGTGCCGTTGTTGATCAAGGCCCGTTGCTTGCCGAGCGCCGAGCACTGCAGCAAAGTGGCTGGGCCCTGCAACAGCGCAACGAACAAATTTACGCCAGCGAGAAACGGCTTGAGGCCATCATCAACTCAGCGCTGGACGCCATTATTTGCCTCGATAGCAATCAACACATCACGGTCTTCAACCCGACCGCTGCCGCGCTGTTTCAGTGTCCAGCCAGCGACGCAATCGGCAGCACCCTGGACCGATTTTTGCCACTGGCTTCAGATGCCTTGGTGTTTGCGCAGCTGACCACGCAAGCCATGCTTGGAGAGATGACTGCTCGTACGGCCAGTGGGCGCGAGCTTGCCGTAGAGGTCAGCGTGTCGTTTGAGCGCCATGCCGAGGGCGAAACCACGACCGTGTTCGCACGCGACTTAACCGCGAAAAAACGTGCGGAGGAGCGCCGAGGTGAGCTGGAACACCAGCTGCGAGAGTCGCACAAAATGCAGGCGGTCGGCACAATGGCCGGGGGCATCGCGCATGATTTCAACAACATTCTCGGCGCTATTTTAGGTAACGTGGATCTGGCACGCGCTGACTGTGCGGCGGACTCCCCTGCCCAGGAAAGCTTGCGCGAGATTGCAAAAGCAGGAAAACGTGCCCGAGACCTGGTTCGCCAAATTCTTACCTTCAGCCGAAACGATCCTCCCCGTCGCACGTCCGTACAGGTCGCTGCAGTGTTACATGACACGGAGCGTTTGTTGCGGGTGACGCTACCACCCGAAGTTCAGCTGGTGATGCATCCCAATCCCGCAGTGCCGCATGTACTCGCCGACGCGACGCAAGTGGAGCAAGCCGTACTCAACCTGTGCTCTAACGCGATCCAGGCCATGAACGGCGGGCGAGGTCGTGTGGACGTTGAGACGTATTTTGTGACACCAGACCCGCGAACCTGCGAGCGGCTGGGCCTTACGCCCGACTCGTATGTGACCGTATCGGTCAACGACACGGGACCCGGCATCTCTCCAGACATATTGGTCCGAATCTTCGAGCCTTTTTTCACCACCAAACCAGTCGGCCAAGGCACGGGGCTGGGCTTGGCCGTGGTGCACGGCGTGATGCGCGCGCACGGTGGTGGAGTAGATGTCAGCAGCTCACCGGAAACAGGGAGCTGCTTCACGCTTTACTTTCCCGCCGCGCCACACGCAAGCGACTCGGCTGAATTTGCACCTAGCGCCGTCTCCGCGCTTGATAGCTTGGTGACAACTGAGGGTCCTGGCCACCATGTAATGTACGTTGACGACGATGAGGCGCTGGTGTATCTGGTGCAGCGCCTGCTGCGCAGGCGCGGCTACCAGGTCAGTGGATTCACCGATCCCCGGCTGGCATTGCAGGCTGTGCGTGAAAACCCATGGAATTACCACCTGCTGGTAACCGACTACAACATGCCGGGTTTTTCAGGTTTGGACCTTATGCGCGAAGTACGCAAAGTCCATCCTTCGCTGCCCATTGCATTGGCGTCAGGCTATGTAACGCCCGAAATCGAACAAGCGGCTCTGGACGGCGGGGCGCGGGCACTTGTTTACAAACCCAACGATGTTGAGGAGCTCTGCGCCACCGTGCAACGGCTCGTGCGTGGAGAACGCTAAGCCAGCGTTTGGGACCGACCCTATGGAGTGCGTTTTGGTCGATGAGCACATCCTGGTGCTGAACAAGCCGTCCAGCCTGTTGTGCGTGCCCGGTCGGGGGGCCAATAAGGCCGATTGCTTAAGTTCCAGGGCACAACAATATTGGCCTGGCGCTCTGGTAGTTCACCGACTCGATGAGGCCACGTCGGGCCTGGTTCTGATGGCTCGAAATCCACTGGCACAACGTGTTTTGTCTTTGGCTTTCGAGCAGCGGCGCATCTACAAGCGCTACGTCGCGCTTATCCAGTCTTCTAATCTACCGATCTACGAGCCAAAAGCCCAGTTGAGCGAGGAATGGACGATCATTGATTTGCCCATAGCGGCCGACTGGGAGCGCCGGCCGCTGCGCGTCATCGACGCTACAGCAGGGAAACCGAGCTTGACCCGTTGGCGACCTTTGCAAGGAGCCGCTCCCGCAGGGGCAACGCGGGTGGAACTTGAGCCGCTAACGGGACGAACACACCAACTGCGCGTCCACCTTGCAGCAGTTGGCCATGCCATTTTGGGAGATGGCTTGTATGGCGACCCGCTTCTTGCACCAAGACTGATGCTGCACGCGGCGCAGCTTAAATTTGCGCATCCCGCGACCAACCTTCCGTTGGACATTTGCAGCGAGCCCGTTTTCTGAAAGCGGTGGGCCATCGGGACTATTTCCAAGGAAGCAGGGTTCGCTGGCTCACGAAGCTACGGTTTTTTCCGGTTAAAGGGTCTACAAAACAGAGCGAACGCGCAAGGAGCTGCAGAGGACGCGACCAGTCCCCGTCTGCCGCTGTGTCGACTACGGGATACAGGGCGTCATTTCGCAAAGGCAGACCCAGCGCATTCATGTGCACCCGCAGCTGATGGCGTTTTCCGGTAACCGGCCGCAGCGCGAAATGTGCCCAACGATCGCCATGCCCCAGCAACTCAATGCGCGTGAGGCTGTTCGGCGAGCCATCTACCTCGCGGACTCTAAAAAATTCTTCGGCCTCTACGAGACGACTTTCTCGCACTGAAGCAACCTTGAGGTCCGGACGCCACGGGGCTACTGCCTCGTACAGTTTGGTGATTCGGCGATCTCGAAAAACAGCGTGGTACGCGCCCCTTGTATTGCGTTGCACCGAAAAGAGCACTAACCCGGCCGTGTCTCGATCTATGCGATGAAGCGGGGCGAGATCGTCCAAGCCTGTACTTACCTTGAGTCGCACCAAAAGACTGCTGTGCAAATAACGGCCGGAAGGCGTCACTGGCATGAAATGCGGCTTGTCGGCAACAAGTAGATGCGCATCGCGATACAGCACAGTCTCGGCCTCCGCAAGCTCTGGCTCCAGTTCGAGGCTGCGGTAGTAGAACAACCGGATACCAGGCTCAAAAGCACGCACAGGTGAAACCCTTACGCCATGCTCGTCGACTACATCCCCCATGTTCATCCGCGCCAGCCACTTGTCGCGCGGCACGCCAGGAAGGCGTTGCAGCAAAAATTCCAGCATGGTGCCTGAGCCGGTCTGAGGCAGCGCCACACAACTCGGGCCTACCCCATCACGCGTTGGAAGTACCTTTGCACGGTCAGAGCTTGGCATGATGGAAAAGTAATTGTGGAAGTTGCTGCTAACTACGTGTCACATCCCGCACGAGCAAGCGATACGCCGTTGCGAGGTGTGGCGGTCGTCCATGGTGACAGATGCGCCGCGTCTCGGTGATATCCCCGATTCCAACAGCACGTCGATGCATCACTATTGGTTGTCTCCACGCGAAACCAAACCTAGTACACAGGATGGCTAATGGCTCTATCGATTTTCGCTCAACAAAATTCTCCAAAACTCAGACGGGACACGATGAGATCAAATCTCGCGCGCTTGGCTTGAATGCTGTCGCCCGCCGGCTTCTGGTGGTGATCAATGGCAAGCGCTCTGGTGCCGATCTCGAACAATTTGCTACCGGGCAAGACGCCGTCCAGCTGGTCACTGAGTTGATGACGCACGGCCTGATTAGCATGCGCACGGAAGACACCCCGACCCCCCCACCGAATTCGGCTGCGTCCGCCCGTGCAGCGAATTCTGACTTAAACGACTGACTCGCTGTCTTGCCAACCGCCAGCTTGCGTAGCGATCAGGATCGGGAGATGGCACGCGACTTCATGACCAACACAGTCAACAACATATTTGGTCATCACAACCGCATCAGCCTCATCGAGGCCATCGCTGGCTGCCAGACAAGAGTTCAATTGCTTACGGGGTGTCCCTAGTGGTGCGTAGCCCTGGAGAGCAGCAGCGCTGGCCGCAAGCGGCTACCGGAGTTCCGCGAAAAACTGTTTGCGGTGTTGTGATGCGAGCCGGATTCTGTGTCGCCCTCATGGCGTAGGACAAGCACTACAAACGGTGTGATTTGTGCCGCATGTTTGGCGGGAAATTCGTCGCCGCGATTAGCATGGCCCGGTAATGGCCTATTCCACTCGCACCTCCTCCCAAACTTCTTCGTCACCACGCCAGCGGTCTTCACAAAATAGTGCAAAAGCGCTTACTGTTGTG
>JBBSUJ010000123.1:0-5057 GCA_038235025.1 Burkholderiales bacterium | reverse complement strand
GCGAACTAGGCCAAGCGGGGTCTAAAAAACAGGCCTCTGAGCGCAAAAATCGACGTTGACGATCAATTACGGGCTCTTGGACAACGCGTGCAACGCAGATGCGGCGGTCATCGGCAAAAAAGGTAGTTGTTCAGACTTTCCTTAAGTGACGACGGCACATTTATAAGCAGCGATTTCAACAATATGCTTTTCAAGAAATTTAAAAGCGGAAGCGGTTATTACGGTTGGCCTGGACTACGGTATTTTCTGTATGAATATGAACTAAGTCTATTGTCGGAGAGTCGGCAGAAGAAAGTGGATTGGAGTGATTTGCTGAAAAGTGAACGCGACAAGATATCCATTGAACATATTTTTCCCCAGACGGAAACGCCCGATTGGCTCCAGGCCTTCGATGGCACCGATGCCAATGAGCGGAAGTACTATGCCGCAACGCTTGGAAATCTTCTGTTGCTGTCAATGTCTATTAATTCATCCCTTCAGAATGATAATTTCGGCACGAAGAAAAATGTAAAAGTAAATGGTGCCGGTGTGAAAATTCGGAATGGATATTCTGATGGCACGCATTCGGAAATTGAAGTGGCTCAATCCGATCACTGGGGGCCAGAGCAAATTAGAGAAAGAGGTCTCAGGCTTCTGCAGTTCATGGAGTCGAGATGGGGCCTTCGGTTCAAGAGCGATGATGAAAGAGAACAACTACTATTCCTGAATTTCAACAAGACAGTTCAATGACAGTTGCTGTGTCATTCCGCATCGCCGACACCTTCACAGACAGCTTGGCCCGCCTAACCGGGGACGAGCAGAAGTCCGTCAAAACCACAGCCTTTGACCTGCAACTGAACCCGGCCCATCCCAGCATGAGCCTGCACCGTATCGAGCAGTCTAAAGACAAGCACTTTTGGTCTGTGCGGGCGGGAAGCGAAATCCGCATCGTGCTGCACAAGACACAGGCCAGCCTACTGCTTTGCTATGTGGATCACCACGACAAAGCGTACGACTGGGCGTCACGGCGCAAGCTGGAGACGCATCCCACTACAGGTGCGGCGCAGCTTGTCGAAGTGCGCGAGACCATTCAGCAGGTGATGGTGCCGGTGTATGTGCAGGCGCAACTGCCGTTGGCTGCCAAACCCAGTGTTCCGGCCAAGTTGTTGTTTGCCAGTTCGCCAGACAATGAATTGCTGGGCTACGGTGTACCCACCGAATGGCTGGCCGACGTGAAGGCGGCCACCGAAGACAACTTGTTGGTGTTGGCCGACCATCTGCCCGCCGAGGCGGCAGAGGCGCTGCTGGAGCTGGCCACGGGTGGCAAGCCGCGCGCGCCTGTGTCCGCAGCGGCCACCGCCAACCCGTTTGACCACCCCGACGCGCAGCGCCGTTTCCGCGTGATGACCAATGTGGCCGAGCTGGAGACTGCGCTGAACTTCCCGTGGGAAAAGTGGACCGTCTTCCTGCACCCCGATCAGCGCCAGTGGGTGGAGCGCGACTACACCGGCCCGGCCCGCGTGTCTGGCTCTGCGGGCACGGGCAAAACCATTGTTGCCTTGCACCGGGCTGCGTTCTTGGCCCGCAACAACCCTGATTGCCGGGTGCTGCTGACCACTTTTTCAGACACGCTGGCCAGCGCATTGCACACCAAGCTCAAGCGGCTTCTTGGTAGCGAGCCGCGCCTGGCCGAACGCATTGATGTGGTGTCGCTTAATACCATTGGGCTGCGCCTGACCAAAGCCCAACGTGGCCCGGTCACGCTGGCCAGCCGCGAGGCCGTGCGCAAGATGTTGGTACATGCATCCAACGCTGTGGCGGGGCACAAATTCAGCCTGCACTTTCTTGTGACCGAGTGGGAACAAATTGTGGATGCCTGGCAGCTGACCAGTTGGGATGACTACCGTGATGTCAGCCGCCTGGGTCGCAAGACACGCTTACCCGAGCCGCAACGGGCCGTGCTGTGGGCTATTTTTGAGCAAGTGAGAAGCGCCTTGGCTGCACAAAACTTGACGACGCACGCGGCCATGTTTACCAATCTTGCGGCCACCCTGGCCAGCAGCAAACATCCGCCCTATGACTTTGCCGTGGTGGACGAGGCACAAGACCTCAGCGTGGCGCACTTGCGTTTTCTGGCAGCGCTGGGGGCTAGTCCGCCAGACGCGCTGTTTTTTGCCGGCGACCTGGGGCAACGCATTTTTCAACAGCCGTTTTCGTGGAAGTCATTGGGGGTGGACATTCGCGGTCGCGCACGCACGCTGCGTATCAACTACCGCACCTCGCACCAAATCCGCCAGCGGGCCGACCGATTGCTGGGTGACCAGACGGTGGATGTGGATGGCAACACCGAGAACCGGAGCGACACCGTGTCGGTGTTCAACGGCCCGCCGCCTGTGATTCGCGTGGTGAAAACGGAGGCTGAAGAAACCCAGTTGGTGGGAGCATGGATAGCCGAGCAATGCAGTGCGGGAACACTGCCAGATGAGTTTGGCGTGTTTGTGCGTTCAGAAGCCCAGTTGGGGCGTGCCCAAGCCGCAGTCACCGCTGCCGGCGTGCCCTTCAAGGTGTTGGATGAACATGCAGAGACCACCAGCGGCCATGTGTCCATCATCACCATGCACTTAGCCAAGGGCCTGGAGTTTCGGGCTGTGGTGGTCATGGCCTGTGACGATGAGGTCATCCCACTGCAAGAGCGCATGGAAACCGTGGGCGACGATGCCGACCTGCAAGAGGTGTACGACACGGAGCGGCATTTGCTGTACGTTGCCTGCACGCGGGCGCGGGATCAGTTGCTGGTGACGGGCATTGCACCGGCTTCTGAGTTCCTAGATGATTTCGGTTTGGCCAAACAGGGCATGGAATGAATGCGTGCGTCGCACATTCGCAACATCATGAAAATTATTGTCGTCGCTTGTTTGACGTCATCCACTCAACGACTCCGCTGTATAGCCACAACATTGGTAACGCTGCCATCAGCCATGCCTTGCAGCAGTGCCAGACGGGTGCCCAGCAGTCGCCATGCGTCGCGCATCGGGCCTTCGTACTGCGCACGTTGGTAAATGCGCTTGACCTTGCCCACTTCGGTGTGGTTCAGGCATTTTTCAACCACGTCGGGGAGGGCGCCAAGCTCTGCCATGGTGGTGGCCGCCGTGCGGCGCAGATCATGCGGCGTCCACTTGCCGCCGGGCAGCACCAGTGCATCCACGTCCTTTGATCGACCGGTCATGGGGACATCACCGGGGCGTTGCCTGTCGCCCACTTGTTTGGTGACGGTCTTGACGCAAACATGGTCGGCAAAGTCAGGTTGATCCCTTTTGGCTTGCGTGGCCGGGAATAGCCAAGCGGTCAGCCCAGTGTTTTCATGCAGTGTCTTTAGCTGGCGCAGCGCAAAGTCACTGAGCCATATTTCATGCCGCTTGCCGTTCTTGGTTTCTGGCAGGGTCAGACTCCGCCGCTCAAAGTCCACATGCTCCCAGCGCGCAGCAAACACTTCGCCGATGCGGGCGGCTGTCGCCAATTGAATCAGCAGCGCCATTTGACTGGTGAGCGCCAAGCCCGCCTTCGGCAGTTTCTGAAACAGCATGATCAATTCGGCTTCGCTCAACACGCGGTCGCGCTCCACGTCGGCACCGATGCGGGCCTTTTTTACGCGGGCAGTGGGGTCGGCTTCCACATAGTCTCGGTCCAGCGCGAAGCCAAACATTTGGCGCATGTCGGCCAGCGTCTTTTTGGCAGTGCGCACCATGTTCTGCGTCGGGGTGGCGCGTGATTTGATGGTGTCCACAATTTCCTGGATGTGCGCCTTGGTCACGTCGGCTGCCGCCACATCGCCGATGAGCGGGAATACATCGCGCTCAAAAGAGCGCTGCGCCTCACTGCCTTTGTCGGCGCGCTGTACCAGCTCCAGCCGCTGCCATTGCTCGAACAAGCTGCGCACCGTCATGCGCGCCGTCTTTTCGGCCAATGCTTGCAGCCGCAATTGCTGCTGATGCACAGCTTCTTGCCGGTCTGCTTCGATCTTGAGGAGTTCGGCCTCACGTTCGGCCACCAGGCGCAGGTGGTCGGCTTCGCGGTCGGATTGCACTTGTTCGCGTGCGAGTTGGCTTTGTGCCACCGGGTCGATGCCGTTTTGAAGCTTCACGCGCAATGCGTCACGGTCTTTGCGGATGGCGGTGATGTCAGTCTTGGGCCAAGTGCCAACCAACACCTCGCGGAATTTACCGCCAAACTTGTAGGCGAACCGGAACTGAACTGAGACGGCACCGTCCCGTGCTGCGTAGACCTTGCCTTTGAGCGAGCCACCGTCCGTTAATCGGCGGCCGTGGTCAGCAGCAGTAAGCGCTTTGAGTTCCAGAATCGTCAGTGCCATAGCAAACCCCGGTAGTCTGCGCCATCGCCGTTGTCCCAACTATTGTCCCAACCGCAACGCAGGATTTGAGTGTATCTTACGGGACGCTATTGGATTCGACTAACTGACAAATATCTAACAAAGTTGTTTAAAATCAATGGCTTAGGTAGATATTTGGTTTTTAGTGAGCTTCTTTGAATTCACTAAAACTTGCATGGGGTGCAAGGGGTAGAAGGTTCGAATCCTTTCACGCCGACCAGAATTGACGGGGTTAGCAGGTAAGTATCTGCTAACCCCTGTATCGTCTCTGAATGCCTCGTCCTACGTGTCCTAAATGGCAGGGGGCAGTAGCAGATCGCGAGACACGACTTTGGTGATTTCACGGCAGCGTGGTCCCTTCTGGGCTTTTCCCCATTCAATGGGGGAGCTCTTGGTCCCGAAGACGAGCATAGGTGCGACAAACTCGCTCCGCACCTATGCCTCAATCCGCTGGCCGCCGCCCCTGAATTTCAATGAGGTCGCCCTAGGCGACCGAATCGATTGGTTCAGGCAGGTCGCCGGCCACCGCGGCCATTCGCGATAACGTTGCATGTCGTGGTCAAGTAATTTCGGACAGTTCGATAGGTTTTTTTAATGTCGATTCACGCTCGAAAGCGTTGGGTGACATGTTGCCCAGTTTTGAGTGCAGCCTCGCTGCGTTGTAAAAGCCAACAATGTAGTCAGCAACATC
>JBBSUJ010000122.1:0-5386 GCA_038235025.1 Burkholderiales bacterium | reverse complement strand
GGCTTCAGTTGCAGCAGTTCGGGGCGGAGCCGAGCAACACCTTGATAGGAACCCCAGGCAATGGCACCATGGCCGCGCTGATGCTGCGGCCTATCGGTACGCTGTCTATGCTTGGACTGATGCTGCACGGGGCGATGGGTCGATTGGGCGAGGCGGCAGGCGTGGAAGGTTTTGAGTTCCACAATATGCTTGTGAAGCCCACCCTTGCGCCTGGTCGAAAGCACGTGATGGTGGCGTTTGACGGGGAAGTGGCACCGATGCGCACGCCCATCAACATTCGCGTTCTCGACAAGCCGTTGTACCTGCTGAAGGCGGCTGACGCAGCAAGCGCTGCCGACGCTCCAGAGAACTCACCATGAGCGTCCTGCTCCAGATATCGGACACCCACTTTGGTACTGAGCAACCGCAGGTGGTCGAGGCCTTGGTCGCCCTCGCTGCGCAGCAGCGCCCTGATGTGGTGGTTCTGTCGGGCGACATCACGCAGCGTGCGCGGCAGCACCAGTTTCTTGCCGCGAGGGCCTTCGTAGACCGATTGGGCGCGCAGGTTCTGGCCATTCCCGGTAACCATGACATTGCCTTATTTAACCTGTGGTCGAGGCTGACTCGTCCGTACGCGCGCTACGCCGAGGCGTTCGGAGCCGATCTGGAGCCGGTGTATTCGTCATTCGATCTGTTGATTCTCGGGGTGAACACCACGCGCGCTTGGCGTCACAAGCACGGAGAGGTGTCCAAAACGCAGATCGACCGTGTTGCGCGGCAGCTTAAAGAAGCCGCACCGAAGCAGTTGCGCGTAGTGGTGGTGCACCAGCCAGCAGGCGTAACACACGAGCGAGACCGACCCAACCTGTTGCGTGGCCACAGCGCTGCCACACGCGCCTGGGCGAGTGCAGGCGCTGATTTGGTGATGGGCGGTCACATTCATCTGCCCTACACGCTAGCAATGCCAGCACTGGTGAGGCGAATGTGGGTGGTTCAGACCGGAACCGCAATCTCATCTCGCACCCGTTCGGGTGTGCCCAATTCCGTGAATATCGTGAGATGGGGCGATGCGCTTGGCGCTTGCGAAGATCAGGCGCAGAAAGATGCCGAGACGCAGGATCGTTGCCTCATTGAGCGCTGGGATTTTGCGCACGGACAACAAGCTTTCGTTCGCAAGGCGATCACTTCCCTGCAGCCGGAGCGCGCATGATCGCAAAGGGCAAAGGGCAAAGGGCAAAGGGCAAAGGGCAAAGGGCAAAGGGCAACAAGCCATAAGCGGCCGCAATTCGAGCATTGACCTTACTCATTTGCGCCGAGGTGGCTAAAGCGCACGTGAACTGTGTGTGCTGCAAGTTCATAATCAGCGCGCGATTTTCAAAGCTACTTTTTTGGCACACCAACCGCGCACATTTGAAAACGAACGTAGATTCCTAAATTCGCAGGTGGCGAATCCGAAGACACAACACGGTCTCGCCGTGTTGACGAAGGGACCGTGTTGTCCCGGCTAGCAAAACTCGTGCGGGCGGTGCCGGCCGATCTTGGAGATGTTTCTCCTTCAGTAAAAACGATCGATGCTGCTTCTGTCGAAGCTATGCCGTACCCCATTTTTAGCGCCAACGCATTAGCCGGATCAGTGAAGGTTCTTCACGGCATGAAAAGTACATCGTAAAAACCTGAGGTTCTGTCCGCTTGCAGCCGGTTTATTCGAACGGATGAGCGTTGAACACTACCGATCTTCTGTTCTCGAAACAATACTGATTGATCATGATTTACGTACTTGGCTGGTTTTTCATTTTCAGCCTCCTAGCGCTCTGGTCTTTGGCCGCGTGGGCTGCGAATGCTTTTGGCGTGTGGACGGCTACCAATGCAGGCGCGTTGACGGGTGCAGCATCTGGCGTAGAAGGTCTTCGCCTGCCTCAGTGGTTGGCAATGTGGGTGCCACCGGAGATTGCTCAGGCCATCACGTCGCTGTTGTCGGGTTTGGTGCCAATTATCGAAGGTTCGATTCAGGCTGTACCCTCGCTGGCTGGAGGCGTGACGGTGGCGATTTGGGTGGTGTGGGGCGTGGGCAGTGTCATGCTTGTGTTGCTTGGTGTGGGGTTGCATTTGCTCACCGCGATGTGGCGCCGCAGCAGCGGTGGTCCCGGTCCTCACCCGACCCGGCAGGCAGCCGCATGAGCGCAGTCCTGCAACCGCGTTCGCGTTACAAAGAGGTTGCGCCGAGCCTTGATTTCCCCGCTGCCGGCCTGCCGCACACCAGGCTGCTGCGCAACGAGATTTGCAGTTACAGTTCTTGCCGATGAATATCTTGATGTTTTTCGGTGGTTTGGTCCTGCTGGTGGTGGGCGCCAGCACGTTGGTGCGCGGCGCTTCCAAACTTGCGATGTCGTTTGGCATTAGTCCACTGGTGGTAGGCCTGACCATTGTTGCCCTGGGGACCAGCGCGCCCGAGATTGCAGTCAGCGTCGGCGCCGTGCTGGACGGAAAGACCGACCTTGCTATCGGCAACGTGGTGGGGAGCAACATTTTTAATGTGCTGTTTGTGTTGGGCATCAGCGCTTTGATTGCGCCATTGGTGGTCAACATTCAGCTGATTCGGCAAGAAGTACCCATCATGTTGGGAGTGAGCCTGCTGCTGTTGGCACTAACGCTGGATGGCCAGATATCGTTTCTGGATGGCGGAATTCTTTTCGCACTGCTGATCGCTTACACCGTTTTTCTCGTCGTGCAGTCGCGCCGCGAGACCCAAGCCGCAAATGATGACTTCGCCGAGGCCATGAAATCTGGGGAAGCGGGCACTTGGGATAGCCACTGGGCGGCTCAGATCGGCTTGATCGTCGTTGGGCTGGTGGCGCTGGTGTTCGGCTCGGAATACTTGGTGCAGGCATCGGTCAGCTTTGCCAAATCCCTTGGAGTAAGTGACGTTGTCATCGGGCTGACTATCGTCGCCGCCGGCACCAGCATGCCCGAGGTGGCAACGAGTGTCACCGCTGCGATCAAGGGTGAGCGCGACATCGCAGTGGGCAACGTCGTCGGTAGCAACACCTTCAACATCCTGGGGTGCTTGGGCATATCGGGATTGGTGTCGGGCGACTTGGGCTTGGTAGTGCCACCATCGCTGCTAGCCTTTGATATTTGGGTGTTGCTGGCAGTGGCTCTTGCTTGCCTGCCTGTGTTCATCACTGGTCGCGAGATCGCGCGCTGGGAGGGCGGCGTCTTTCTCGGCTATTACGTCGCTTATGTGGCTTACCTTATTTTGGCGGCGCAGCAGCACGACGCGTTGCAGGCCTTCTCAGGCGCGATGATGGGCTTCGTCGTGCCGCTGACGGTGGTGACTTTGGTGGTCGTGACAATCCGGCGGCCGGCAGAAGTCGACGCACGGTGAGCCGATGGGGACATGTGATCTGTCGTGTTCCCGCGGGTGTGGCTCTAGGCGCTCGGCGGATGCGACCCAATCGCACCGCTACGGCGTTGTGACTGCACGCGCGCGATGGTTCGCGGAGGGCCATTGTCGGCGCAGCGTATCCATAAAAAGGCAAGTTTCGATGTCAATTTTTTTCGCGTACTCCATCGCCTCAGTACAGCTGAGTTCTGCCGACATTGAGCCGGGCGTTTTGTCGGTTCCGAAGAGAGCACCCAAACAGTTGGCTGGCGGCAAAAAGTCATGACGGTCTCTATCGTCCAGCGGCTGCGCCGCGCTGCAGCTGCCCTGCCCGAGGAGCGGGTTTCGATGCAAACCCTGGCGCAAGCGCACGGTCCCGAAGCCTATGGCACCTTGCTACTGCTGATGGCCGTACCCTGCCTCCTGCCAGTGCCTGGTGTGGGCACCATGCTCGGTTTGGGCATGTCCGCTCTGGCGTTCGCGATGTGGCGTGGTCAGCAATTCGCGTGTCTCCCTCGGCGGGTTGCCCAATTGGAGTTGCCTCGCCATTGGGCGCAGCGGGTGCTGGGTATGCTCGCGTCTGCCTACTCAATGGCCGGTCGCTTTGCCAAGACCCGGCTCAGCCACCTCGCATGCGCAGGCAAGCGGTCATGCATTGCGGCAGTGATCGGACTAATGGCCTTCATTGTGGTGCTGCCGATTCCGTTCGGGAATGTGTTGCCTTCGTTGGCCTTGATGCTGATCGGCTTGGGGCTGGTTTTTCGCGATGGTGTCGCGGTGGTCCTCGGGTTGGTGACAGCCGGGTTGGCACTAGTTGTCACTGTCGGCCTCATGCTGACGGCATGGACCTGGGTCAGTGAATGGGTCATGCACTGGATTCAAACTTAAAAGGATTTTTCGATGATCTACGCGAGCCTCAAAACGCTCCATGTGCTGTCCATCATTGTGTGGATCGGAGGCATGGTGTTCGCACA
Organism: Burkholderiales bacterium; assembly: GCA_038235025.1. Taxonomy (GTDB): domain Bacteria; phylum Pseudomonadota; class Gammaproteobacteria; order Burkholderiales; family Burkholderiaceae_C; genus Simplicispira. The sequence goes on along the minus strand of JBBSUJ010000122.1, from coordinate 1,051 downwards.
CTTCTTCTTGCGGCCCGCCCTTGCTTCACTGGAGTTGCCAGTGCGCTTGCGGCTCATGCGCGATGTGCTTGGCCGCTTCTTCCGCGCCGTGCTTGTGGCATCTTTGCTCACCCTCGGCAGCGGCATCTGGATGCTGGGCCGCGTGGCCAAGCAAGTGGTGCAGTCCGGTGGCAGCTTCAATATGCCTTTGTCTTGGACCATCATGGCTGCGGTGGGCGTGGTGATGGTTGCGATTTTTATGCACATACGCTTTGCTCTTTACAAACGTCTCGATCGCGCCGTTGTGGCTCAAGAGTGGACGGCTGGCAGTGTGGCCTTGACGCAGATTCGCACCTGGGTGGCAATCAACCTCGGCCTTGGAGTGCTGGTACTGCTGGTGACGCTGTTGCGTTGGACGGTCTGAGCCAACGATCGAGGGTGCTCAGTGCTTAAGCGATGTTCGGGGCAAGCGTTTTAGTGGTTGACCGACCGCCGCTTGCGGTGCCGCCTGAGAAGTTTCGTGCGCCTTTCGCTAGTACCCGCTGCGCGGAGGTGACGAGGCAAGTTCCGTGTTGATGAAAGCTGCGCGACGCTTGATGCGCGGCGCAGAGTTCAACCTATAAAGTGCCACAAGTTTTTGATCTGGAATCAACGACGATTGACGTAGCCTCACGTCTAGCCGGTAGCGTGCATGAGGGCGGGCGTGTCACTAAGGCGGCCTGCATACGGACGGCTTTGAAGCAACCGCCTGCAAATCGGGTCAAGACGCATCACGGTGCAAGCGCTTTTCGCTCTGCGAATCATGGCGAGCGGGACTTGCCTGATTACGCTGGTTTTAACGGAGACCGGATCGCGGGAAGCGCGCTGCGGGTAACGCTGCCGAGGCCTAGCAGGCTGCTGAAATACCTCTCAATTGTGTCCACGCGTTTGGCCCTTGAAACGTTATAGAAGTGGCAACGACAAGGGCAAGAAATGCGCGGAGCCGACACCTTCACCGAGAGTCTTTTCACGATGCGTCACCTTGATGACTTCGTGCCTGCGAATCACCCACTGCGCCCCATCCGCGTCATGG
>JBBSUJ010000121.1:0-5420 GCA_038235025.1 Burkholderiales bacterium | reverse complement strand
TGATGGCGCGGTCTCGGGCGGTCCGCTTCGTTGCTTTTTTTGCCAATAGCACGGCTATTAGCTGCAAAAAGACGCCTTGCGGCCCATTCCGATCCGCACTATCACATCCTCGCGAGGGTTATGCAGGACATCCCTAGCGCTTACTTAACAAAGTGCGTCAAGTGCGTTCGGTGCGCATAGTTTCTTTTAGCGGCCTACCTCAGCGGCGCGACGTGTGAGGTGGCGCGTCGTGTGCCCTGCACGACGTAACCGGTACGCTAATCAAAGCTGCAGCTGCGCTGCGTAGCCTGTCATCTCCATGTATCCGCGCCCTAGCCGTTGCCCGCCCTGCGCGCGCAGGTCACTGATCCCTTCCCAGTAGAACGCGCCGGTGGAAGCGCGACTGTCTAGTTCCTGCGCGTCCAGCAATGCCTGCACTTCAAAATTGCCGACTGGCGTTTTTAGTGCCCACGCTACGGGGTAGCGACCATCGCTCGCAGCACTGACCCAATGGAGCAGCGGCGTAAACGTCAGGTCTTGCGGGCCAAAAATCTGCGACTCTTTGCCGGCTTTGCGCCACGAGCCGCCGGCCCACAACGCGCTGCCGTCTTGCCGCCGCAATTGGAAGGCGGTGAGGGCGCTACCGTCGTCCAGGTTCATCCCAATCCAGTCCCAGCCTACTGCGCCGGTCGGCAGAATAGCGTCGCTGGCTTCGTGATCCAGCCAGGCTCGGGCGTTGGGGTTTATAAGCGCGATGCGCTCGCGCCCCACGGTGATGCTGCCGCGCACCGCCAGTTGCGGCTCGGTGATGTACAGGCTGAGATTGTCCTGCGCTGGGCCTTTGCGCGAAACACCCTGACCGCCCTGCAGCAGCAAAGGCTGCGTGACCGATAAGTCGAGGCTGAGCGAAAAATCGTCGCCTTGCATACGTGCGGTGTATTGGCTAAAACGCCCTGTAGCGCTGCGCTTCAAAGACCAACCACTCAGCACCACATCCGTATCTTTGGTGGAGGCTTCTGCCAAACCGAAACCTGCACGTGCAATGCGTTGGTCGTGTAGCAGTTGGCCGCCGCGCAGGTCGGTCAGCGCGGCATGCGCAAAGAGTAGCTGGTGCGCGGCAAACTTGGATTGCAAAGCCTGCGTTCCAGGGACCTGACTGCGAAAAAAGGTGAGCTGAAAACCAAAACGGGGCGCTTGCTCTTTGGCAGTGTCAGCGCCCGAATGGCCGGTGACGTACCACCACTCGGTACGTAGGTCGGGGTGGCTGCCGTGGTCGCGCGGGAGCTGCAATGCGCCGGGTGTCAGCGCCCGTGCGCCGTCTGACTTCGCATTGGCGTCATGGACCTGGGGCGTAGCAGCGCCAAATGCGGTGTCCGACGCGGCCAGTGTGCCCAGGCACAGCGCCAGCCACGCGCGGCGCGAAGCTGGTGGCAGGGCGTTCATGCCATCAGCCGCTGCACACGCGCCTGCGCCGCTGCGCCATCGCCGAAGCGTTCCAGCACCCAGGAGGTGTCGTGGTAGGTGGGTAAATAGCGCTCGCCTGCATCGCAAAGCAGTGAAACAACGGAGCCCTGCTGGCATTGGGTTTTCATCTCCTGCGCCAAGCGCAGCATGGCGACAAAGTTGGTGCCGGTAGAGGGCCCCACGCGCCGGCCCAGCAACACCGAAAGGGCTTGCATGCCGGCGATGGAATCGGCGTCTTCTACTTCTTCCATGCGGTCCACCAGTGCGCGCACAAAGCTCGCCTCCACGCGCGGCCGGCCGATGCCTTCGATGCGTGAGCCCGGCGCGGTCAGGCTGGCGTCGCCGGTGCGGTGGTAGGCGGAAAACACTGAGCCTGCCGGGTCCGCCACGCACAGCTGCGTGGCGTGGCGCTGGTAGCGCACAAAGCGGCCAATGGTGGCGCTAGTGCCGCCGGTGCCTGCGCCCACCACAATCCAGTGCGGAACTGCATGGCGCTCGCGGGACATTTGGCTAAACAGGCTTTCGGCAATGTTGTTGTTGCCGCGCCAGTCGGTGGCTCGCTCGGCGTAGGTGAACTGGTCCATGTAGTGGCCGCCCGTTTCCGCCGCGATGCGCTGCGCTTCGTCGTACACCGCCCCGGCGCTGTCGACCAAGTGGCAGCGGCCACCCTGAAATTCAATCTGTGCGATCTTTTCCTGCGATGTGCTGCGCGGCATCACGGCGATAAAAGGCAGGCCAAGCAACCGCGCAAAGTAGGCTTCGCTCACCGCAGTGGACCCGCTGGACGCCTCCACAATGGTGGAACCCTCCAGCACCCAACCATTGCACAGCGCATACAGAAACAGCGAGCGCGCCAGGCGGTGCTTCAGGCTGCCGGTGGGGTGGGTGGATTCGTCCTTCAGATACAGGTCAATGCCAAGCGCGGCAAACGCCGGCAGTGGCAAGGGCATCAAATGGGTATCCGCGCTGCGCTGGTAGTCGGCCTCAATGCGCTCAATGGCGGTATGCAGCCAGGAAGCGGCCGGAGCTGCTGCTGCTTGGGCAGCGTTGGCGGGGATGCGGGGCGGGGGTACGGCGGTCATATCGGGCATTGTGGCGCAGGCGATTCCAGCGCCTACCAGTCTTCTTTGACCGCCATCACCGCGTCGTGCCCCGCCGCGGCGCGTCCCGCCAGCCAAGCGGTGACGGTACCGGCGAGCACCACCGCCGCACATAGCGCCAGCAAGCGCGGCAACGGCAGGCGCAGCTCCATGGTCCAGTGAAAACTTTGTGGGTTCACGACCCAGACCAGCACCATGGACACCGCCACCCCCAAGGCCAGGCCAGCGGCAGCGCCCACCGCCGTCCATGCGGCGCCTTCACCCGCCACCACCGCCAAAATTTGCGCGCGCGTTAGACCCAAATGCGCCAGCAGACCAAACTCTTTGCGCCGCGCCAGTACCTGCGCGCTGAAGCTGGCTGCCACGCCAAACAGGCCAATGCCAATCGCCAGCGCTTGCAGCCAGTAAGTCACAGCAAAGCTGCGGTCGAAAATGAGCAGGGAGCGGGCTCGAATGTCCCCCGCCAGCGCAAACTCCATGCCCGCCGCTGCGCTGGCTCCGGCGCTTCGTGTCGCCAGCTGGGTCATGGCGCTGCGCAGTTGTGGTAGGTCTACGCCTGGTGCGGGCCACAGCGCCAGATCGTTCGCACCGTTGTCACCTGTGAGAGCGGCATAGTCGGCGCTGTCGATGACCAGCGCACCGGTTTGACGGGCATAATCGCGCCACACGCCTGCTACAAAATAGTGAGCTGGTTGCGCTTTCTGCATAAGCGCTAGAGCCCTAAAAGACCCTAAAAACTCGGGTAAATCCGATCCCGGCTGTGCGCCCCACAGCTCGGCAGCGGCTTCGCTGGCGTACACCGCCACGCGGCCAGGCGGCACCGGCAAGGCGGGGCCTACCAACGGCAACACGCTGGCCACGCCCCGCATCAAAGGCCGAGCGATCAGGGCCACCGATGGCCGCGCCGGGTCGGGGCTCAAAGGCACGATGCGCAGGCCCTCGACTCTTTCCACCTGGGGCAGCTGCGCGGCTTGCGCCAAAAACGCCGCGTCAAACACCGGCGCCGCGTCAGACGCCGCACCCTGCACGTACAGCGGTGCGGGCAACACCGTATCGAGCCACTCGATCATGGAGCCGCGAAAGCTCGTCACCATCACGGTCAAAGCCACCGCCAGGGCCAGGCTCGCAACCACACCGCCTACCGCGACAGCTGCCAAACCCGGCGTGCGGCGTGCGCGTTCCAGTGCCAGCAGCACGAGCGGACGGTTGGCAGCCAAAGGTTGCAGCAGGCGCATTAGCCACGCCGCCGCACGCGGAAGCAACGCAATGCCGCCCAGCAGCAGCGCGGCGACGGATACATAGGCAGCAACCGGCAAGCCCGCAATGGGCGGCGCAAACGCCAGTCCGATTCCAGCGATCAGCAGCGCGGTGGCAGCGCGCGCCCGTGGCGTCTGCGAACCCGCGCTGCCCAGGCCCTTCAAGGTTTGCGCCGGAGGCAGTTCTTGCGCCGCGCGCGCCGGCCACCAACCGCCCAGCAAGGCGGCCGCCACACCCAACAACCCATAGCCCGCTGCAGCAGGGCCGCTCCATTGCAGTGGTGGCTGCGCACCGCTGAAATAGCCGCCGCCCAAGTCGCCCCCCAGCAAGCGCAGCGCCCCATCCGCCAGCGCGGTGCCCAATACCACGCCCGCTGCGCTGCCAATCACCCCCAGTGCGGCTGATTCGAGCAGCACCAGGGTGAGGCGCTCGCGCGGGGTAGCACCCAGCACAGCCAGCAATGCAAACGCCCGCGCCCGCTGCGCCACGCTGAGCGACAGCACCGAGAACACGAGGAACGCGCCTGTGAACAAAGCCACCAGCGCTAGCACGCTCAAATTGACGCGGTAGGCGCGCGACAGGCCGTCCAGGCGTGCGCTGGCATCTTCCGGCTGGCTCCAAACCATGCCTGCGGGCCAGTCAGGCAGGGTAGTGGTGCGCGTCACAAAGGCATCGCGCAGGCTGCCGGGTTGCAGCTGTATGTCGAGGCGGGTGAGGGTGCCTGCGCGGTCAAAAAGGTCTTGCGCCGCGCCCAGGTCCATTACCGCCACGGGTGAACCGCCCGCGGCCACGGTGCCGGCCACCCGCACTGAAAACGTCTCCAGCCCGCGCCGCAGCACGATGCGTGGGGGCTGCGCCGTCGCATCCGGAATGCCCAGCGCCTTGCGCGCCGGTACGTTCAGGTACACCGTAGCCGGTGCAAACATGGCGAAGCGATCGGCTGGCAAATCGGGCCAAGCGCGCGGCATAAGTTGGGGTGCGGTGGTGGGCAGCAGAAGGGCGTCTACGCCCAGCACGCGAAGGCTAATGCTGGCAGGGGCACCAAGCTCGTTTTCGGGACTGGCTGATATGGCTAAGGTGGCCGGGCTGTCCGGGCGGGCTGGATCGGCTGCACCCGCCTCTGGCACTGCACGGGCTTGCAAATCGAGCTCCAGTACCGGGCTGACGCGATCCACTTCGCTTTGGCGTGCCAGCAGTGGGTACAGCCGTTCTGGCAGGCTGCCTTGCGCGCTGCGCAGCTGCAGGTCTGGCGTGCCGCCCACACTGCGCGCCGCGTCGGCGAATTCTTCCAGCGCAGACGCATTGATGGTGTGCACCGCAAACGCCAGCGCCACGCCCAGCATGACGGCGCAAACGGCCGCAGCGCTTTGCCAAGGGTGGTGGCGAAGCTCTTGCCAGGACCAAGTGCGGAACAGGGCGATCACGCGGGTTGACTCCTGGTGCCTAGATGCGAATGCCGCCTGCCGTCAGGCGCAGCACCCGGTCGGCGCGGTCGGCAGCGACTTGCGAGTGGGTGACGAGCACCAGCGTGGAACCGTGGCTTCGGGTTTGTTGAATGAGCAGGTCCAGTACGCGTGCGGCGGTGTCGGGGTCCAGGTTACCGGTGGGCTCGTCGGCCAG
>JBBSUJ010000120.1:0-5579 GCA_038235025.1 Burkholderiales bacterium | reverse complement strand
TCATTCACCATATCAATCTGCCACACCTGCGTGGTGCGGCCGATATGGACCGCGCGCGCGGTCCCTATCACCCAGCCGCAGGTGACGGCGCGGAGGTGGTTGGCGTTGATGGCCAAGCCCACGCCGCGGTGGCCTTCAGGGCTGGCGTAGAACGCGCCAGCGAATCCCAGCGTTTCCGCCAGCACTGCGCTAACGCCTCCGTGCAGTAGGCCGAAGGGTTGGCAGGTGCGCTCATCGACGGGTACGCGGCCCACCAAATAGTCGTCCCCAATCTCGATGAACTCAATACCCAAGCGGCTGACGGCGGTGTTCTCGCCGGAAGCCGTGCAGTGCTCCAGCGTGATGGGTTTTATCCAGATTGACATGGGTTTTATCCTTGTAGTTTACAAATCTAACCGTGGACGGCAGATGCCGTTTCGCCCAGTAAATAGGCAACGCAAAAATCGAGCGTTTACTTGTCTGCGGTAACTGCTTGCGTTGGTACCGGTGTCACTACTGGCTCATTCGATGCGACTAAGGGTGCTGGCACTTCGCACTTTTTGGTAATGGAGGCTTGCTGCAGCGCTTCATGCTCGCCACGAAGACGAGCGTATTACGCCTCTCGGGCCTTGATGCCGCCTAACGCGAACAAGGCTGGCCAAAACAAAATAGCGCCAACTCCGGCAATAGCTTTGTCGTTGTTGGCCGCTTCGTCTAGACGCCCGCCAAGTTGACCGACGCGCACATTCAGTCGTTGGTTTTCCATGGCGATCTTGGTGCAGTCGTAGCTCTGAAACTGCAAGGGCGAAACATATGCCGTGGGCACGTCTTTGGGTGCGGTGGCGCAGCCACCTAGGCCGGCCATCGCCACCGACGCCGATAAAACGCTCACTAAGATTTTCATCTCTCACTCCAAAAGGATTAGGAGGCGAAGTATCAATCCGTTACAACACGTTTTGCAACAAGTTTATTTCGTGCGTCTTTCTAATGGGCATGAGTGAACATCCCTTTCTAGTGGGCAGTTCAGCCTGGGTGCGCAGGGCTCGCTGGGTTCCTGCGTGTGCTGCGGTCACCCCGATCGAGCAGCGCATACAGCACGATGGCACCAAAGGTGGCGGTACCGATGCCGCCCAGCGCGAACTGGCCAAACTTCAGCGTGAAGTCGCCCGTGCCCAAGATAAGTGTGATGGCGGCAACGATGAGGTTTTTGTTTTGCGAAAAGTCGACCTTGTTGTCGACCCAAATTTTGGCTCCGGCTACGGCGATCAAACCAAACACCACGATGGAAACGCCGCCCATCACGGCCAGCGGAATCGCCTGTATGACCGCGCCAAACTTTGGGCTAAAGCCCAGCAGCAACGCGATCAGTGCGGCCACAAAAAACACGGCGGTGGAGTAGATCTTGGTAGCAGCCATTACGCCAATGTTCTCGGCATAGGTGGTAACGCCCGTGCCGCCGGCTGCGCCGCTCACCATGGTGGCAATGCCGTCGCCGATAAACGCGCGGCCCATGTATTGGTCGAGGTTTTTGCCGGTCATGGCCGTCACGGCCTTGATGTGGCCCAGGTTCTCGGCCACCAAAATCACGACGACGGGCACGATCAACAGCATGGCGCTCAACTCGAATACCGGCGCGGCGAAGTTGGGCAAGCCCACCCAGGCGGCGGCCATTACGCCCGACACATCAATGGGCTTGCCCAGGCCCAGGCCGTTGGTTAGCACCGCGTACAGCACGCTGGCCACCACCAGGCCCACCAGGATCAGCAGGCGCTGCGCCATGCCACGCGTAAACACCGCCACTACGCCAACGCTGACGAAGGTAAGCGCCTGTATCCACGCGTCAAAGTTGCCGGCCGCCATGTTCTTGACCGGAATACCGGCCAGGTTCAGGCCGATCACCGCCACCACCGCGCCGGTGACGACGGGTGGCATGAAGCGTTCGATCCAGCCGGTGCCGATTGCCTGCACCAGAAAACCCACCAAGGTGTACACGGCCCCGCAAGCCATGATGCCGCCCAGCGCCAGGCCAATGTTGGCGTTTGGCCCTTTGCCGGCGTAGCTGGTTGCGGCGATCACCACGCCAATGAAGGCGAAGCTGGAACCCAGATAACTGGGTACCTTGCCGCCGGTGATGAAGAAGAAGATCAGCGTGCCCACGCCGCTCATCAAAATAGCCAGGTTGGGGTCAAACCCCATCAGGATGGGCGCCAGCACGGTAGAGCCAAACATCGCTATCACGTGCTGCACGCCCATGGCGCCGGTTTGCGGCCAGGGCAGGCGTTCATCGGGCCCGATGACGCCGCCACTCTCGAGCACGGCCGGGTTTTTTTCCTGCCAGTTGAACATCGACATGCCTGATTTCTCCCGTGTGTTTTTGCTGGGCGCGATGCTACGACACGGTGAGAAAATTTTCTTTAAATGAAGACGATCGCACCGCTGGGGCGGCCGCAGAGATGTCGAACCCACCCACCCACCTTCCGAACGCTCGGTGACTTTTCTGTGGGTGAGGTGGCGTGCGGCTTCCTTTGCTGGCTTGCCCTGCGCGCAGCACGTCGCTGATATCACCTGCCGCTACCGCAGAAACAACGGGTTGCGACCGGCGGCTTTTTGCGCAGGGCGCGGCTGTGTGATGTCGCCGCCGACGCTCTCCATTCACTAGTGTGCGTGCATGCGCGAGGCGACAAGCTGCGGCGAGCGGCATGTGCGGGGCCGTGCTCACGGTAGCAACGCTGGGCACAGGTCTACACTGCACCGTTTTGCAGTCCGCCATACTTTGCGGACCGATGCCTGTTCAAGGCCAGGGCTCCTTGCCGTTGCCGGAGCCCGGCGGCACCATTGCGACTTATCTCAAGGGATTTCATGACCGACTCCACCGCCGCGCGCAAAAAGCGCTTTGCCATGATCCGCGAATTTCACCTGGCCGATTGGTTCACGCTGGGCAACGCCGTATGTGGCGTGGGGGCCCTGTTTTCGGCGATGACCTTTCTGGAAACCAGCGACCACCGGCACGTGTACTACGCGGCGGCACTGGTGTTTGCCGCGCTGATTTTCGACGTGCTCGATGGCCGCGTAGCCCGCTGGCGGCAAAAGAGTTCGGCCATGGGCCGCGAGCTCGATTCGCTGGCCGATGTCATTTCCTTCGGCGTGGCACCCGCTGTCCTTGCCTACGCCTGCGGCATGCAAGGGGGCTGGGACCGTGCGGTGCTGGCTTACTTCGTGGCTTGCGGCGTGTCGCGCTTGGCACGCTACAACGTGACCGCCGAAACGCTGTCTGGCGACGACGGCAAGGTGTCGTACTTTGAGGGCACCCCCATTCCCACCTCTATGGCGCTGGTCGCAGTGATTGCCTTGGCGGCCAGCATGGGCGCGTTGCGTGAAAACCTGTGGTTTGGTGCGGTGCAGATCGGCGGCTTCTGGCTGCACCCGCTGGTGCTGGTGTTCGCCCTGTCGGGTTCGCTGATGATCAGCCGCATCCGTATTCCAAAACTTTAGGTTTTTTAGGCCTCTGGCGCTTATTCAGTAAGCGTTAGCAGCTATTAATTCAATAGTACCTATGGCCGGTGGGGCTTTATCCATTTCTGCCCGCCTGCCTGCCCCGCCGTCGCAGCTGCAAGACACCCACCAGAAACTTTCGTGCTGAAGTGCGAGCGTGTCGTAGCCGCGAGGATGGCCGCAGCTTGTGAAACGGTGCGTGCTTAAGCCTCGGTGCAAAAGAACGCGGGCGACTGTCAACTTTGACGAATCAATGGCCGATCTTGTGCGCTGAAAAAGCGGCGCAGCGGATCGTCAGAGTCCTCGCTATCGCAGCCAGCGAGGGACGATGCGTGCACTCTTGGTATTGGATCAAGAACGGCAGCGAATCTACAGCGCAGCCATTCGGTGGTCGCTTTAGCGCGCTTCGGACGCGCTCTTGCGCCGGATGAACGGTGCGGCGCTGCACGCCCTGTGCCACAGGGCCGTGGGCTTGCTTATACCGAGGGCTCTTCCCCCGGGGCGGCGTCGTCTGCGTCGGCCAGCTGATCAATTTCACGCGTAGCGTCGCTGCGGGCGCGCGGGTCGCCTTCGGTGCGCACCTGGTCAGGACGAATGTCGGTCGCCATTCCCGCGTCGTCACGCTCTACGTCCGCGCGCTCGCCGGTGCCGGTGGCATCGCTGTCGCTTTGCAGCTCGGCGCGGCTCAGGGTGCCCACCACGTCGCTACCGCTGTCGGAGTTGCCGCTGGTGCCTAGCGCTTCCACGCTGGTGCCATCGGGTTGAACGGCGATCTTGTCGCCACCTAGAAGACTGCTGTGGGCCATGGGTGTTCTCCAGTAATGGTGGGCAACGCACGCCATGCGCGCCGCCATGTTCCTACTTTGCGCGTGCGGCCACGGCGTGCGCGTCAGGTCAGGGCCGGGGTGGTTGTCGGCAGGGGCTTACGCGCAGACCCGATGCCCCAAGTCCAGGTCGCGCCGGCAACTTACCGCTGCACGCGCGGCTTGCGGTTCACCACAAAAATCCCCGCTGCCACCGGCGCCAATGCCATCAGCAGGCCGGGGGTGACGGCTTCGCCCAGCAGCAGCGCGCCAAACAGCAGGGCGAACACCGGGGTCAGAAACGAGAACGACGACATTTTGGCGGCGTTGTAGTGCGACAGCATCCACATCCAGGCCAGATAGCTGGCAAAAGCCGCCACCAGTGGCTGCAGCAGCAAGGATGCCCACGCGGCTGCGCTGAATTGAAGCGACCAGGTTTCCCCCAGCGCCAGCGCCAGCAGCGGCAGCACCGCTGTGCTGACGACCACTTGCTAGAGCAGAAGTTTTTCGGGCGACACGCGGCTGACGGGAGTGCTGCGGAACACCACCGTGGTCAGGCCCCACATCAGCCCGGCCACCAGGCCCAGCAGATCGCCCAGCCAAGGCAGCGGGTGCGTCTGCGCAGCGGGGTGCAGCAGCCCATCGCCTAGCGCCAGCAAGGCGCCTGCCAGGCCCAGCCACTGCCAGCCGCGCAGGCCTTCGCACAGCACAAAGCGCGGCAGAATCAGCGCTACCCAAAACGGCGCGCAGTACAAAAACACGGTCAGGCGCGATGCCTGCGTTTACTGCAGGCCGATGTAGATGGCGGCGAACTCCCCCGCAAATAGCGCGGCCTGCCAGCAGGCCGCGCCAACGCGATCCGCGCGGTGCGTTGTCGCTGAAGGGAATCTTGCGCGCGGCGCACCACAGCAGCAACGCCGCCGTGGCGATGGCAAAGCGCAGAAGCGCTTGGAAGACGGGGGGAATTTCAGCCACCGTCGATTTCACCAAGACCTGCTGAAACCCCCAGAACATGCAGCACACCAGCAAAAGGCCAATGGCCAATGGCCAAGGGATCGAGGTCGGGTTTTCGGGTGTCGGGCATGAAGAATTGGCGGGTTGGGGCGGTTGAAAACTAATCGCGAGGCGGGCGTTTGGCGCTCTGCAGACCTATGCAGGCCTTTGCTAGGGAAAGTCTGAACAACTACCTTTTTTGCCGATGACCGCCGCATCTGCGTTGCACGCGTTGTCGAAGAGCCCGTAATTGATCGTCAACGTCGATTTTTGCGCTCAGAGGCCTGTTTTTTAGACCCCACTTGGCCTAGT
>JBBSUJ010000119.1:0-5707 GCA_038235025.1 Burkholderiales bacterium | reverse complement strand
GGATGTGATAGCGCGGATCGGGATGGGCCGCGAGGCGTCTTTTTGCAGCCAATAGCCGTGCTATTGGCAAGAAAAGCAACGAAGCGGACCGCCCGAGGCCGTGCTATCACAGACCGCAGGGAGTTATGCAGGACGTCCCTAAGGCTTCTATTTAAAAAAGCCCCGCAAGCGCGGGGCTTTTCTGTTGCAGTGTTTGAGGCTGCGCACAGGGAAAATTGGTCAACGCAGGTGACCTGTGCATAAGCCCTTTCGCCTGACGCATCTTGCTCGTTGCGCTTACCCATCTCAAACTACTTGGCAAACCGCTGCCCACGGTCTTTAAACGCCTTGAACTCCAGTGCGTTACCGCAGGGATCCAGCAAAAACATAGTGGCCTGCTCGCCAACCTGGCCTTTGAAGCGCACATAAGCGCTCCATTACAAATGTGGTTCCGAATGATTTCAGGCGCTCCGCCAGCGCCTCCCACTGCGCCCAATCCAGCACAACGCCAAAGTGGGGCACCGGAACATCATGTCCATCAACAGGATTGGTGTTTGCGTGCTCCTGCGTCGCCGTTTTGGGGTACTCGTAAATGACCAGCTGGTGCCCGAAGAAATCAAAGTTCACCCACTGCGCGCTCGAGCGGCCTTCCGCCAGGCCGAAAATTTCGCGTAGAAGCGGCGAGCCGCGGGGACGTCATGCGCGGGAATGGCCAAACGAAAGGGGGAACGGCTCATCAGCAGCTCCGTGGAATTTCGTGAAAGATGTTCAGACGTGGTTGCTGCGCAAATGGCGTTGCGCTCTCGCTTGCACTTGTACCAGTGCTCCAACAGGGAACGCAGCCAAACCGCATTGAGGAAATGACGCTAGAACGCGATGTCGCTTCTCTCATCTCAGCGCAGAAGCTGCGCACCCCGGCAAGCAAGCAACGCGAAAATAACCGCCTCCATCGGAAGCGGTCATCCGTCGCAAGAGTTCAGCCATAGGGCATGAGTTCGGGGAGCACGGTTACGACAACTTATCCCCCCGCATAGACCAGAAAAACATCAGCATGCCCAGGCCCGGCGGAGAACCGAGCGGAAACGGCTAGGTGTGGTTGGCCGCGTTCCATTCGGCAGTCGCCAGTGAGAGCAACTCCGAGGCGGTCGGCGTGGCGCATCCCATGGCCCGATCGTCAAAAGTGCGCACTGGCACTGCTGCATCCATGTAGACAAACAAATTCTTGTGCAAACGGCTTCGCTGAATGCGTTCATATGTTTCCTGCACCGCGTCGTCTGGTCCTTCAAAACATTGAAGGAACTGCTGGGAGCCTCTAAAAACCCCTGAAATTTGACTTTACAGCAACGTAACCCATTGATTTATATGTAGCTGATTCTCGGAGCCTGGGGTTTTTAGAGGCTCCCGTAAGAAACACGGCGACATCGCGACATCGGTCACCGTTGCAGCGTGCGGCTTCGGCTTCGGCTAGCGTGTCAACACGCCACGCGACAGCAGTACCGCCGCCAGCAAGATCAGCCCAATGAAGTGGGTAGACGCCATGATCCAGCGCCGCGTGGCCCGAATCTCTTGCGCGTCTGGCAGTTCCCCGGTCGCCATCAGCGTGCGCCGCCAGCGCTGAAACGCAAACGTGGGTTTGAGCGACATCAGGGCAATCAGCACGAACAGCGTGACCTTGAGGTGCAACAACGGCTGCCCCCAATACCAGCCAAAGCCTTTGATGCCCCAAAAAGTGCGCGCCAAGCCAGCGGCGAGCACGCACAGAGCAGCGATGCCGTAGATCAAATCCAGCCGCACCAGCCGGTGCACCACGGCTGCGTTCATCCATTCCACGCGGCACAGCGCGGCTTCGCTGGCCATGAAGACGATCATGGTGAAGATAGCCACCAGGTGAAAGTAGGCGAGTGCAGATTCGAGGATCACGAAGGAGCTCCGGTTTGCCAGAATTGGGGCAAGTTGTAGTGGTGTTTGAGGAAGTCAATCCACAGCCGCACGCGCAGCGGCAGGTGCTTGCGCTGCGCGAACACCACGTAAATGCCATTGGGCGGCGCGGCAAAGTCTTCCAGTACCGCCACCAGTTGCCCGACGGCAATCTCGCGCTCTACCTCCCACGTGCTGCGCCAAGCAATGCCGTGCCCGGCCAGGCACCAATCAAACAGCACCTGCCCGTCCGAACAATCGAGCTGGCCGTGGGGTCGAATGTGGGTTACCTCAGTGCCGCCATTCGTCAGAGGCATGCAAAAAGCCCACCCTCGCGTTTGCGAGGCTTCGCTGGAAAGCGTCAGGCAGTCGTGCTGCGCCAGATCGGCCGGCGCGTCAGGGGTACCGCGCCGCGCCAGATATTGAGGCGTGGCTACGCACAGACGCCGGTTATCGGCCACGCGCACGCTGACCAGAGACGAGTCCGGCATGTCACCCACGCGCACTGCGCAGTCGAACCCCTCGCCAGCCAGGTCGGTCACACGGTCGCTCAGGTTCAAGGAGATCGTCACATCCGGATGCTCGCTGCAAAACCGTGGCACCAGCGGGGCGACGTGACGACGCCCAAACCCGGCAGGCGCGGTAATGCGCAAATGCCCACTGGCCTGCAAGCCGCCGGCAGACACACTGGCCTCGGCGTTGGCCACATCCCCCAGCAGGCGCTGGCAGTCTTCTAAAAACGCGCTGCCTTCGTGCGTGAGGCTGATGCGCCGGGTGGTGCGCACCAGCAGCTTGACGCCCAAATGCTTTTCCAAAGCGTCCAGCCTGCGGCCCATGATGGCGGGCGCAACGCCCTCGGCACGCGCCGCTGCCGTGAGGCTGCCACGCGTCGCCACTGACACGAACGACTCGAAAGCTTTGAGTTTGTCCATGGGCAATGATTATGGGAGTTCAATTTCGGGCGCATTCGGGCGCGTACAGCGCAGCAGTCCACCGCTCCTAAGAATGCTTAAATTTTTTATCGAAAATAGCCTCTAGCGCATTTATTGATTGGGCTGACAGCTCTCAAATAAGGAGCTAAATTCGGTACGCCATGTTTCGGAGACTTTTTCATTGCCCGCAAAAAAGTCACGGGTTATCAACTTTTCGGCTGGTCTATATCGCACCGGATTTGCAATACAGTGGCTGCCAGAGGCAGAAGTTCTGCCGCTTTTTATTCAGAACGATATTAGAACGAGGCTTTTTCAATGACCGAACGCACCCCCCTTCACGGCCTTCAAGTGGCCACTTCGCTCCAGCGTTTTATCGATACGCAGGTACTGCCAGGCACCGGCGTGCAGGCGGACACGTTCTGGCGCGGCTTTGCCAGCATCGTGACCGACTTGGCTCCCCGCAATATCGTCCTGCTGGCCGAGCGTGATCGGCTGCAAACCGAGTTGGACACTTGGCACAAAGCCAATCCAGGCCCCGTGCGCGACGTGCTGGCCTATCGCACTTTCTTGGAGCAAATCGGCTACCTCGTGCCGCAACCCGCCGAGGTCCAAGCCACGACCAGCAACGTCGACGATGAATTGGCAGTGCAGGCCGGCCCGCAGTTGGTAGTGCCCATTCTCAACGCGCGCTACGCACTCAATGCCGCCAACGCGCGTTGGGGCAGCTTGTACGACGCACTGTATGGCACCGACGCGATTCCCGAGGCGGACGGCTGCGAGAAGGGGCACGGCTACAACGAGAAGCGAGGTGCCAAAGTCATCGCCCTTGCCCGCCGCGTACTGGACGAGTCAGCGCCGCTGAACAAGGGGTCACATGTGGATGCCACGGCCTACCGCGTTGAAGACGGCGCGTTGGTCGTGCAGCTCAAAGACGGCACCCACGCAGCATTGAAAGACGCTTCACGGTTCAAAGGCTACCAAGGCGAAGCCAGTGCGCCGTCGTCGGTGCTGCTGCAACACAACGATTTGCACCTCGATATCCGCGTGGACCGCAGCACGCCCATCGGCAAGACTGACGCGGCTGGGGTCAGCGACTTGGTGCTGGAAGCGGCTCTTTCCACCATCCTTGATCTGGAAGATTCCGTAGCCGCAGTGGATGCACAAGACAAGGTGAACGCCTATGCCAACTGGCTGGGCATCCTCAAAGCCACGTTGACTGAAGAAGTCGCCAAGGGCGGCAAGAGCTTTACCCGCGGTCTGAACCCCGACCGAGTCTACACAGCGCCTGTTGGCACTGGCGAAGTGCGCTTGCACGGCCGATCGCTCATGTTCCTGCGCAATGTTGGCCACCTAATGACCAACCCCGCCGTTCTGTGGACTGACGCGCAAGGCAAAGAGTGTGAGATTCCCGAAGGCATTCTGGACGCCGTGGTCACCACCACCATCGCCCTGCACGATTTGCAGAAGGGCAGCAGCACCGGTTCGACCACCCACGCGGAAGGTGCCGCCGCCATTCGCAACTCGCGCAAAGGCAGCGTCTACATCGTCAAACCCAAAATGCATGGGCCAGCCGAAGTTGCTTTTGCCAGCGAGCTGTTTGGCCGCGTGGAGCAACTGCTTGGCCTGCCGGAGAACACCGTCAAGCTGGGCATCATGGATGAAGAGCGCCGCACCAGCGTGAACCTGAAAGCGTGTATCGCTGCGGCTTCGGCCCGCGTAGCGTTTATCAACACAGGCTTTCTGGACCGCACGGGCGACGAAATGCACAGCGGCATGTACGCCGGCCCCATGATTCGCAAAGGCGACATGAAGACCAGCGCCTGGATTCAAGCGTACGAAAAGAACAACGTGTTGGTGGGCTTGTCATGCGGCCTGCGCGGCAAAGCACAAATTGGCAAAGGCATGTGGGCCATGCCCGATTTGATGGCCGCCATGCTGGAGCAAAAAATTGCTCACCCTAAAGCAGGCGCGAACACCGCTTGGGTACCCAGCCCCACAGGCGCCACGTTGCACGCCCTGCACTACCACCAGGTGCTGGTAAGCGACGTGCAAAAAGAGATGGAAAAAATCGACATCAATGCCGAACGCGACAACCTGTTGACCGGCTTGCTCACGCTACCCGTCAGTGCCAACCCACAGTGGAGCGACGAGGAGATTCAACAGGAATTGGACAACAACGCCCAAGGCATTTTGGGCTACGTCGTGCGCTGGGTCGACCAGGGTGTGGGCTGCTCTAAGGTGCCTGACATCCACAACGTGGGCCTCATGGAAGACCGCGCCACCCTGCGCATCAGCAGCCAGCACATGGCTAACTGGTTGCTGCACGGAATCGTGGATGAAGCGCGCATCCGCGCGACCTTTGAGCGCATGGCCGCCGTAGTGGACAAACAAAATGCGAACGACACGCAGTACCAGCCGATGGCAGGTTACTTTGATACCAGCATGGCGTACCAAGCGGCGTGCGATTTGGTATTCAAAGGCAAAGAGCAGCCCAGCGGCTACACCGAACCGCTGCTGCATGCTTGGCGCCTGAAGGTTAAGGCGGCCAGTTGACCATGCGTCGGCTTTGCACACTCCCGCTCAACATGGAATAGTCGGCCTACTGAAGAAACGTTGAGCCGCTTAAACGCTATCGTGTTAGTAGCTAATTACGTATGCGGGGCCTGCACTAGAGGCCTAAAAAGCCGCGGAATCAAGTACGAAGTGCGCGACTGTCTAGTGTAAGAGGCGTCACTTCCACCTCATAAAACACCTCGTGCGGGGTGCGGTAACCCAGGCACTTACGAGGTCTGTGGTTTAGCGCGTACACCGCCGCATCCACCTCTACCTGGGTCACCTTCACCAGACTCATGCTCTTGGGAAAGTACTGACGCAGCAGG
>JBBSUJ010000118.1:0-5934 GCA_038235025.1 Burkholderiales bacterium | reverse complement strand
TCTGTGATAGCGCGGCCTCGGGCGGTTCTCTGCGTTGCTTTTCTTGCCAATAGCACGGCTATTGGCTGCAAAAAGACGCCTTGCGCCCCATCCCGATCCGCACCATCACATCCTCGCGAGGGTTATGCAGGACATCCCTAACGCTGTTATTCCAGCTGTTTCAGGTCTCTCTGTCTGTCGGACGAGTGCGCGATTGCACCTTTTGGGGGCTCGGTGCTGACGAAATCCGAGGTTGACTCAGCCCAGCCAAGCCGTTGGATAGCTGTCTGGGTAGCGGAGGCCGTGCGGGCGACTGAAGAATTTGGTCCGCTAGACGACCGAGAAGTCTTGGCGCGCGTGCAACAGAGCCAAGGCAGTCCCGCTGCGAAATTGCTGGAGCGAGCCTGGTTGCTGGGTCAGCGATTGGGCATGCCAGCGCAGATCCAGCGCTGGCGAGACGTCGGCTGGGTGCTGCTGCTGTTCGCGGCGGCTGGAGTACTGGCGTTGGCCAACGGTTTGATTTTTTCGGTATTGGCGGATGGGCGGACCATCAATGCGGCTAGCGCTTTCGTAGCTGCGCTGGGTTTGCACGCCGTAAGCTTGCTCGTCTGGCTCGCTACGCTGGTGTTTCGGCGTGGCGATGCCTGCGTGGTTGGTGGGTTGTCTATGGGGCGATGGGCTACAGCACTTGTCGCGCACATGCCCTTTTGGCGCGGGCCGCACAGCACGGCGCTGGTGCGCGCGAGCCTGCAACTTTTGGATCGCAACCGCCTTGCGCCCTGGGTGTTTGGTCTACTCAGCCATGCGATATGGACATTGGGTTTTGCGCTGATGCTGGTGGGTTTGCTGTTTGCATTTGCGTTCCGTGAATATCTTCTGACATGGGAGACCACTATTCTTGAGCCTGATTGGTTCGCCGCATTTGCGCGAGTGACCGGTTACGTGCCCAGCCTGCTGGGTGTGCCCGCTCAAAGGCCTACTTTTGCGGACGGTCTGGGCGTTGGCCATTGGCCCGCCCGCAAGGCTGCTTGGTGGCTGATGGCCTGCGTAGCGCTTTATGGCTTTCTGCCGCGCGCCCTGTGCACCTTGTGGTGCGCAATCGTGGTGCGCCGTATGTCGGCCCGATTGACGCTTCACCTTGCCGACCCTTATTACCAGCAACTGCTGGCCCGGGTGCAGGCGTTGGAGCCAACGCAGGTAAGCGACTTGGAGCAGCCCGGTAGCTTTAGAGACGCCGCCCCGCCGCCAGCGCTGGGAGCGTTTACGCCGGGGTTCGCGGTAGTCAGTTTTGACATGGCGATCGACACACCGTGGCCGCTCCCTGCTCTGTCGCAGCGGGCTCTTTCAACAGAGCGCATTGCTGGTGACATGCAGGAGCAGATGACGCTGCACGAAAAATTGGCGCATATTCGTCCGCATGCCTTGCTGGTGGTGTGCAACGTTGCAGCATCTCCTGATCGTGGAACCTTGCGTTTTCTGCGGGAGGTATCGGGTTTCGCAAAGGAACATGCTCTGCTGCTTGTACAACCAAGTGAAGTGAAAGATTTTGCCGAATCAGAAACGGGGCGAACTCGCTGGCATTCATGGGTCGAGAGCAGTGCTTTGACGGACTGGCGCGTGCTGGACGACGCAGGTGCTGCCAGCCGATGGGTAGACGCGAATGGTTGATTTGCCAAAAGGGCCGTTGCCCATTGAAATCGTCGTTGTGGGCCATACCAATGTCGGCAAGACCTCGCTGCTGCGTACGTTGACGCGGCAGCGCAACTTTGGTGAAGTGTCAGACCGGCCCGGCACCACGCGCCATGTGGATCGCATTAATTTGCGCGTGGATGGCGCAACGGCCGTTCGTTTTTACGATACGCCGGGTCTTGAGGATGCGGTGGCGCTGCAGCACTACTTGGCGCACTTGCCGGGAGCGCTGGACAACCCGGTCGAGAGAGTGCGCGCGTTTCTCGCGGGACCCGAAGCGCATGCCGCGTTCGAGCAAGAGGCCAAGGTATTGCGCAAGACGTTGGAGGTCGACGCTGCCATCTACGTCGTCGATTGCCGTCAAGAACTGTTACCCAAATACCGCAGCGAGATTGCGCTGTTGTGCGCATGCGCTCGCCCCGTAATGCCGGTACTCAACTTCATTGCCGCGGCGGGTGGGCGCGCTGCGGAGTGGGTCAATCTGCTCGCAGGATTTAATCTGCACATCGTGATGCAGTTTGATGCAGTGGCACCGTACGCAGGCTCGGAACGACAACTGTTTCAGGATTTGATTGTGCTGCTACGGCCCCGCCAAGTTGAATTGCGTGCCGTGGTGGATTACCTCGCCCGCCAAGCCGCCGATCGGCTTGCGGCTGTCGCGACGCTCGCTGCCCGTCTGCTGGTGCACGCCGCGGGTGTCCGCTTGGTCTTGTCAGCCGATGCACTTGCACGACCGCAGAGCCGGCTCGATGCAGTTCTAGGTTTACGCGCAGACCTGGCAAAGCAGATGGGCGCGTGCGTGCAGGCCATGCTTGCTGTGTACGGCTTTCGTCCGGACGAGGCCGACGTGGCGCTGGCCACCTGGACCGGTGGGCGCTGGGAAACAGACTTGTTTCACCCCGAAGTTCTGAGCGATGCCGGACGCAAGCTGGGCAAGGGTGCTGCCGTCGGTGCCGCAGTGGGTTTGATGGCGGATGTAGTGCTAGCCGGTATGTCACTGGGGGCTGCCACTGCGCTTGGCGCTGCGGTGGGTGGCGTGGCCAGCCAAGGTTTTGGGCAGATGCCGCGCAAACTCCGGCACAAATGGCAGGGTCTTGAGGAGTTGACGCTGGAAGATGCCGTACTCGAAGGAGTTGCGGACAGCTTGCTGGCGCTCATCGCTGCGCTAGAGATGCGAGGGCACGCTGCCTCGGCGCGGGTCGATATCCCTGCTGGTGCGATCGACGCGAAGCCCGCTGGCGCTCGCCGTGATCAGTCGGCGTTGGCGTCGATTGTCAATGCGCTGGCATCGGCGCGGGGCTGGGCTCCTGAAACGCCCCGTGGGGCTTTGAACGCCAGCGGCGACGCTCAGCGAGAGGGGCTTTGCCGACGGGTGGAGAAACTGCTTTTGGAAGCGCCCTCCGCACGCGATTTAACCCGGCTTTGACCTCAATTGCTCGCGCCTACCGCCAGCGCATGTTCCCGCGATGCGTCGCGCACGCCGAGGTTCGCGGGCTCTAGGGGCCAGCCGCCCATATGTTGGCGTGCGATGTCGCGCAGTGCGCTTATCCAGGCCGGGCTGTCGTTCAAGCATTCAATGTAATGAAACTGCGCGCCGCCAGCGTGCAGGAACGCTTCGCGCGCTTCCTGGTTGATTTCTTCCAGTGTTTCCAGGCAATCGCTGGTAAAGCCCGGGCACACCACATCAACCCGCTTCACCCCTGCGCGGGCCAGCTCTATCAAGGTCGGCTCGGTATAGGGCTGCAGCCATTTGGCCTTGCCAAAACGCGACTGGAAAGTGACGCGCATTTGCTCAGGCGTCAGTCCCAGTCGTTCCCCCAGCAAGCGCGCAGTTTTGCGTGCTTCGCAGTGGTAGGGATCGCCCATGTGCAACGTACGTTCCGGAACGCCATGAAAGCTCACCACCAGTTGTTCCCCTTTGCCATGCTCGCGCCAATAGGTTTCCACCTTTTTGGCCAAAGCGTCAATGTAGCCAGGGTGGTCGTGATAGTGGTTCACAAAGCGCAGCTCGGGCACGTTGCGGATGCGGGCCGCCCAGGTGTAGACGGCGTCAAACACACTGGCCGTCGTGGTGGCGGAATATTGGGGGTAAAGCGGCAGGATCAGAATGCGCGTCGCGCCCTCGGCCTTCAACGCATCAAGCTGGCTGGCAATGGACGGGTTGCCGTAGCGCATGGCGTGTCTCACTAGCACTTGTGCGCCTGCTTCCCCTAGCCAACCCAACAGCAACTTGGCCTGCTTCTCGGTCCACACTGCAAGCGGCGAACCCTCGCTGGTCCACACACTTGCGTATTTGGCCGCCGATTTGGCGGGACGGGTACGCAAAATGATCCCATGCAGGATCAGCCACCATAAGGGCTTTGGAATCTCGACCACGCGGTGGTCGGCGAGGAATTGACCCAGATAGCGGCGCAGGGCTTTCGGGGTGGGCGCATCCGGCGTGCCCAAATTGCACAACAGCACGGCAGTGCGGGCAGGAGAGCCATGGGTGTAAGCGGGTTCAGAAGCAAAAAAAGGCATGCGCAATTGTCGTTCAACACGCATACCCTTTGCTCGGGCGACTGCGCTGGCCGCGCGGCGTTGGGCCCGCGTGGCCGGCCTCGTTGGACCTTTCAGCGAGCGGCCTGTGCTTCCTCGCGTTTGGACTTGCAGTTCACGCAGTGCTGGGTTTGCGGCTCAATCTCCAAGCGAGCATAGGGAATTGTGCAGCCGCAGTCCGCGCACTGGCCGTAGTCGCCTTCATGCATTCTTTTTATGGCGTGGTCGATGCGGGCCATGTCGGCGTAGTCGATATTGGTGAGCGCCTGGTCGATCTCGCGAGCTTCATTGCGCTGTAGTACTGCACCCAGCTCAGGGCTCAATGGCGCGAGGTTCTCGCGGTTCTGCACCATTTGGCCTTCTAGCCCAGCGCGACGTTCCATCAGCAATGTGCGCAGATGCGCCATTTGGGATGTGGTTAATTCTTGGCTCATTGGGGGCTCCTGTGAGAAATGGGGGAATGGTAAGGATGGCAGGGATAGTGGGTTGTGAGCGCATTGGCGCGCACAACAGATGAGACGGGCGGAATGAGTGCGCCGTTGGATGGTCCTTAGACTAGCCTAAGAGCTTGTTGATGGCCAGTGACGGGACAGGGTGCACTTGGTAGGACAGCGGCTCATCACGTACACACGACAAGCCTGTTTCCCCAGCGCCGCCTGACAGATGACGGTCAAAAGACCGATGTGCGGACAGGGCTGGAATGGCTTTCAACGATAGCCAACGAACTGAAACAATATTTCTGCTGCGTTGTGCCGCTCGCTTTCCTCCTTGCAAACCGCCGGCTTGGATGCCGTGGCGCAGACCGCGAGCCGCCGTAGTGTTGGGGTGAGAATCGCTAGGCTGACGAAACGAATAACGCACTATGACCATAACCCTCTACGGCATTACCGCCTCCCGCGCGTCGCGCCCCTTATGGGCTGCAGAGGAATTAGGCTTGGCCTACACCCATGTCCCGGTACGCTACCAAGAGGGCGCTACGCGCTCTGATGAGTTTCGGCGTATCAACCCGAACGGAAATATTCCGGTGCTGGTGGATGAACCACCCGGCTCACCAGAAGGCCGCATCGTGATGTGGGAGAGCATGGCCTGCACACTTTATCTGGCGCGCTACCACGGCAAACCCGACGCGCTTGGCATTGCGCCTGCCACGGCGCAAGAAGATGCGCAGGCTTTGCGGTGGAGCTTTTGGACCATGACCACGCTGGAAGCCGATGCCCTTACCGTGCTCATGCATCTGCGCGCAATGCCAGAGGCGCGGCGCAAACCGGCTCTGGCGGAATTTGCCCAGAAGCGCATTGCTGGCCCGCTTGCGGTGCTGGAAGAGAAGCTTTTGGCGCAGCAGCAGGCGGGCCATGCCTGGTTGGCGGGCGCGCGGTTCACGGTGGCGGATTTGTGCGTGGCAAGTGTCGTCGCTTGGTTGCTGCCGGCGCGCCAGTTGCTTGCCAGGCACCCAGCCTGCACGGAGTGGCTTGGGCTATGTCTGGATCGGCCGGCGCAGCAACGGGTACGGGCGATGGTTCTGGCAGAGTTAACTAAAGGGTACAATACTCCTAAACTTATAGCTGTTAGCCCATACTGAATAAGCGCTAGAGGCCGATTTGTTACGCGGATTCAAGTACGAAGTGCGCGACTGTCTAGTGTAAGAGGCGTCACTTCCACCTCATAAAACACCTCGTGCGGGGTGCGGTAACCCAGGCACTACTTGCGGGGCCGATGGTTCAGCGCGTA
>JBBSUJ010000117.1:0-5937 GCA_038235025.1 Burkholderiales bacterium | reverse complement strand
GATAACCTGCTCCTCGTCGTCTGAACCATAAGTTTTTTCAACGCCGTCAACTCCGCCTTGGGCTTGAGACTTTCAGCGAGTTGAAGCCGCAGCGGTGCATCCGCTGCTTTGCCTCAGAGCCAGGTCGATTCCTCAACAATTCGGCCCATCAAAAACGTCGGGCCGAATGCTTGGTGTTGCAGATCGCGCTAACGCCCGCCCTACTTCGTCGAGCACTGTCGTGAGATCACACCGCAGGTTGCGACCAATGGATTCGCACACTCTGGAAGGCCAGCCGACATGCGGTGCTCAGGCCCAGCGAGCCCACCGCAATCGTCTCCTTGTTGACGCTCAAGAACACTGAAACTGCCCAAACGTCCTTCACGTTTTCACCACGAGTCTGAAAGTACCCGGCGCGCATGACGCCAGACAAGCGCACACCGTTTGCTGGCAGATTGTGCTGGCGATGCTCATGATCGCCGGAAGATTTTTCAAATTGCTCTCTAGCCCATGTGAACCCCGCTTGACGCACGGTCGCAGCGCAACGAGCAAGCATCGCACGGATCAAGATAGGCCTCCTCCTCAAAGGAGCATGCGAGGCAGGAACGTCGTCAACGATGGGAATGCGATGATCAGGATGACCACCGCCACCACAACAAGCACAAACACGCCGATGTAGCGCAGGCATTGCCCCGGCTTGACGCCAGCCATGCCGCAGGTGATGTTCAACAGGATGCCCACCGGCGGGGTGATGCCGCCGACTTGCATCAAGATCGCAAGCAGCACACCGAAGAAGATTGGATCGAACCCATACCCAATCGCCAATTTGTGCATCAGCGGTCCGAAGATCGTCGCGATCGCCAGCACTTCCATCACCGTGCCCAGCAGCAACACAAAGGCGATGACAATGGCAAGGAAAGCATACTTGTTGCTGGTCAACGCAGTGATGGCCACCGAGATGTGCTCGGGCACGTTCTGCCACGCCAGCAGCCATCCGAAGACAGCCGCGAAGACGATGATCGCCATCACCATCACTGTGACCGAAGCCGCGTTCAGCAAGATGTCAGGCAAGTCGCGCAGGCTGAACTGCTTGTAATAAAAGCGGCCGATCAGGAAAGCGTAGACGACCGCAATGGCACCAGCCTCGGTGGCGGTAAAGATGCCGAATGCGATGCCGGCCACGATGATCACTGGCATGCCGAGGGCCGGAATCGCTTCACGCGTGGCCTTGCGAATGGCCGCAAAGCCAGCGAATTTTTCTTGCAGGATGTCCGGTTGAAATCGCGGGCCAGTCATCACATGCACGGCCACCATCAACCCCAATGCGATTAGGTATCCCGGGATCAACGCACCCAGGAACAGCCCGCCGATCGACACGTTGACCATCGAGCCGTAGAGAATCAGAAGGATGCTCGGCGGCACGATTGGTGCAAGCAATCCCGCACTGGCCTGCAACGAAGCCGCGAAAGCTGGCTTGTAGCCGTTGCGGATCATCGATGGCACCATGACCGAGCCCACTGCGGTGGTGTCGGCCACGGCGGAGCCGGAGACGTTGGCAAAAATCAGACTCGACAGCACGCTGGTCTGGCCCAGCCCACCGCGTAAATGACCGATCAGAGAATGGGCGAAGCCCACCAGCCGCACCGTCAACCCGCCGCGGTTCATGAGTTCGCCTGCGAGGATGAACAATGGAATCGCAAGCAGCGCAAAGCTGTCGGCCGCATTCGCAGCGCGCTGGGCGAAGATCATCAACGGGACGTCGGTGACCATCAGCACGCCCAACACCGAAAGCCCGATCGAGAAGGCAATGGGGATGCCGAACGCAAGCAGCACAAACAGCGCGACGATCATCACCAACGCTTCCATCGCCGCCTCAGCTCGGTTGTGGCGCCGAATGACGCCGGTAGATGCGCAGGCCGAACTCGATCAGCATCAAGATGGCGCCGAGCGGAATCGCCGCGTACACCATGTACTTCGGCATCCCCATCCCTGACGTGGTCTGACCAGCCGTGAGCTGCATCAATAGCACACCGCCATACAGCAACACCCCGAACAAGACTGCGCTGGCCACGTCGATGAAGGTGAGCGCGATTGGGCGCAGTCGGGCGCTGTACCGGTCCAACAGCAGATCGACCGTGACATGCTGACCGCGCACCAGCGTGATCACCATGCCCACAAAAACCATGTAGACCAGGCAGTACCGTGACAGCTCGTCCATCCATGGCAAAGAGAAATCAAGCACATACCTGCAGACGACCTGGGTAAAAGTGCCGATCACCATCACCGCGAAGGCGACGATGACCACCCATTCACTGAACAGGATGTGCTTGCTGGTGCGCATGGAGTTGACCAAGATGGACTGCAGTCCGAATTACTTGCCGAGTTCTTTGCGCACTTTCTGCACGTAGTCGGAGATGCCACGTTCTTTGGCGTACTCGTCGACCATGGGTCGGAACACGGCCGCCAGCTCATTCGCGTCAAGTTCGGTGTACTTCATGCCGTGCTTGGTCTCAAGTTCTTGGCGTGCAGATTTTTCTGCATCGGCCCCGGTGTAAGGCCGGAACCAAATCCCCGCCTCTTTCGCAGCGTCTTTGAACACCTGCTGGTGTTCCTTAGGCAGCTTCTGGAAGAACTTCTCACTGACTTCCCAGACCGCCGATTGGTACATGTGGCGGGTGACGACGCCGCGGTTCTCAACCTCATAGAACTTCATGGCGATCACACCCGGGTCTTCTTGCTCGTGACCATCGACGACACCGGTCTTCACCCCCGTGTAAATCTCGTTGAAACCCATCGGGCTTGGGTTCAACCCCATCGTCTTCAGCACCCGGAGGTAGAGCGGTGAATTTGGCGAACGAACCTTGATGCCTTTTAAATCGGCGAGGGTCTTGACTTCCTTGTTGTTCAGAAACACGTTGCGGTGCGCTTGGTCCACGAACCACAAGATGCGCACGCCGGTCTTGTCGAGAAACTTCTGCGCCAAGTCGTCGCCGATCGGCCCATTCATTACCTTGTGGACTTCGTCGAAGTTGGTCAGCAACCCTGGCAGCCCGATGACTTCGGTTTCCCGCACGTAATTTGGCAGGATTGCGGAATAGCCAAATTGCATCTCCAGCAGACCAGCCTGCATCTGCTCCATCATTTCCGACTCGTTGCCAAGCGTGCTGTTGTAGAAGACCTTGAATTGGTAGGCGTTGTCGGTCTTCTGCCGCACGATCTCCTGGAACTTCTCCATGTACTTGTTCATGTAGAAGGACTCGGACTGAATGCTGCCAATGCGCACTTGCGTCTGTGCCAAGGCAGCCATGCTGCTGGCCGTGATCATCAGTGCGGCGGTGAATTTCAAGAACCTTTTCATAGCTCGTCTCCTTGTTGTCATCTCAGTGGGGCAAAAAATGGATCAGCGATCGATCCAGCGGTGAACAGCGATCAAGGCAGCTTCGATTCGCGCTTCGTCGACGCCGCCGGTCAAAGCTTTGACGTACGGCGCACGGGCCCAGGTCTCACGGGCGATCATGGCCGCGGCTGCCGCCGGATCGCTTTTCAGCCCAAGTTCGTGCAGGGTGCGAGGCAGGCCGACGCGACCGTAGAAGTCCAGAAGCTCGTCGATGAAGGCTTTCGGACGGTCTTCCAACACAAGCTGCACCAGCAGCCCGAATGCCACTTGTTCGCCGTGCAGCGAAGGCGCAATTTCTTGCACGGCCGAGAACCCGCGCGTCAGCGAGTGCGCCATTGACAAGCCGCCGTTCTCGAACGCAAGGCCCGAAAGCAAGATGGTCGCCTCGACCGTGCGTTCGAAGGCATCGTTGACGGTTCGTTCTCGAAGAGCCCGGAGCGCTTCCTCAGCATGGGTGCGGATCGACTCGTAGCACGCGTCGGCAATGGTCTGCGCGATGAATGGCGGATGCGCCGCATAGAAATTCAGATTGCCAGTGGCGGCGCATTGGGCTGCCTCGAACTTCTTCGACAACGCATCGCCGATGCCTGAAACAAAGAAGCGCTCGGGCGCCTGGATCAGGATGGCCGTGTCGACCAACACCAAGTCTGGGTTGGCCGGCAGCTTGCGCACTTCCTGCAACTGATGGGCGTCGGTGTAGACCACCACCAGACGGCTCGTCGGAGAGTCGTTGGAGGCGATTGTGGGCACGATGATGAGCGGCTTGCGATGGCCAATGCACACGCCCTTTGCGGTGTCGATCGCCTTGCCGCCGCCCAGGCCGATCACGAATTCGGCGTTGCTTGCGCGCGCCATCGCCGTCAGACGCTCGATTTCGGTGGCCGTGCACTCACCGTGAAACTCGGCGAACTGCAATGCGATGTTGCTGCCTTCGAATGCCGATGCCAACGGCGCCTGCAGCAGATCTGACACCACCGCGTCGGCGATGATCAGCGCCCGACTGCCATAGCTGCCAGCCAGCGCACCAAGCTCCTTCAGAGCGCCCGGGCCTTGCACATAGCGATGCGGGGATCCAAAAGCTCGCAACATGGTCATGTCCTCTCCAGCGCTGCCAGCCGGTGATTCACGTCGAAAAGTTGGCGTGCGGCGTCTTGATAAATGCCATGAAGCTCGTCGTAGAGGCCACGAAGGCTGGGGTTCGGGTCATGACGTGCAACGACGGACACGGTGCGCTCCACCGCGGTGGCTTCATCCGAAAACGCGCCGATGCCGACACCGGCGATCAGTGCGGCGCCGAACGATGCATCGGTGACACGCGGCATTGCGACCGAGATCCCAAGCACATCGGCGACGATCTGGCGCCACACGGCGCTGCGCGAGCCCCCACCAATGATGCGCGCCTCTTCCATGTCGAGCCCTTGCGATCGCAGTGCCCCAAGCACGTCACGGAGCGAGAAGGCGATTCCCTCGTAAAGCGCTCGTACGAAGTGCTGTGGGTGGTGGGCGAAAGTCAGGCCGATGAAGTCCGCGCGCAACAGGGGATCCCAGTGCGGCGTTCGTTCACCTTGTAGGTAAGGATGGAACAGCAGCCCATTCGCCCCCGGCGCGACCTCTGACGCGTGCCGATCCATCTGCTCGAAGGCTTGCGCACCAGACAGCCCGCCGCCGCTGTAAAAGCAGTCACGCAGCCAGCGGTGAGCTGACGCGCACGAGTTGGTGGCGCCGATCGTGTACCAAAAGCCGGGCACACAGAACGGGTAATTGATGACCGACGGATCGGGTCGCGCCTCAGTGGCCACGATGCTCACGGTGGCAGCGGTCGCCAGCTTCACGGTGCCGCGGTTTGCGGTGGTTGCACCGGCTCCGTACGCTTCCACGGAAGTGTCGGAACTGCCGCAGACGACCGGTGTTCCCGCCGCCAGTCCGCACTGAGCAGCAGCGGCAGCGGTCACCTGCCCCACCACGGCGGTCGGCTCGACGATCGGCGGCAGCAGACGTGGGTCAAAATCGATCATCTCGCACAACCGATCTGACCATTGGTGGCGACGGCCGTCGTACAGCAGTGTGCCGACCGCTTCAGTGGCGTCGGTTTCCCAGGTGCCAGTAAGCCTGGAGCGCAGCCAGTCCTTGGCCACGTACAAACGTCGAGTGCGTGCAAGGGCGTCGGGCTCGTGCCGCGCCAACCAAAGAAGTTGCGGCTGGGTCCAAGTGGGTGCTGGGCGATTGCAGGCGAGTTCCAGGATCTCGGCGCCAAAACGTTCCTGTAACTCCTTTGCCTCGGCACCGCTGCGCGCATCGCTCCAGAGAATGGCTGGGCGAATCACGCGGCCTTCAGCGTCTTCCAGCACGGGGGTATGCGCACCCGCACTGAACGCCACGGCGGCGATGCGGTCGCTGCCGATGCCGGCTTCGGCCAGCGCGCGCGGGACGGTGTCGCACACACCGCGCCACCAGTCCGCCGGGTCCTGCTCGCTCCAACCCGGGTGCGGTGTGGCGGTGTGCAAATCGACGCTGGCCGAACCTTGCACCGCCCCGTCCAGCGAGACGATCATCGTCTTCAG
>JBBSUJ010000116.1:0-6018 GCA_038235025.1 Burkholderiales bacterium | reverse complement strand
CATTCCCAGGGTGGGCACGGCTATTGGCTGCTAAAAGACGCCTTGCGTCCCATCGCTATCCGCACCCTCCTTATCCCCACCATTACATCCTCGCGAGGGTGATGCAGGGCATCCCCGGGCAGCGGTGCACTGAGCGGCACGTCGGGTGCTGGTCAATCCGCACGCGGCTACCAAGAAACTTTAGGTGTTTTAGGCCTCCAGCGCTTATGCAGTAAGCGCGAGTAGCTATGAAAAAAGCAGTGAACCCCGACCTGCTTACGGTGCCGGCCGGTGCTCGCGCGTGAACGCCGGCAGCCCTGCCAACAAGCGCTGGCCATAGCTGGTGCGGGGCAGGCGTTTGTCGTAGCAATACACATGCGCCTGGTCATCTTCACTGCGAATCGCGCGGCCGGCCCACTGCGCCAGCCGCAGCGCGGTGGCGGGTACCACCAGCTCGCTGAACGGGTCGCGGCCTACTGCGCGTAGCCATTCGGCGCGCGCCTCGCCCACAGGATCGTCTGGCGGGGCAAAGGGCAGCTTGGTGATGAACACCGATTCGCACAGCGCGCCCGGCAAATCCAGCCCTTCGCCAAACGATTGCATGCCAAAGATGATGGACGGCTTGCCCGCCGCCACGCGCTCGCGGTGCTGGGCCAGTAGCTGTGGGCGCGGCAGCATGTTTTGCACCAGCACGCTTGGGCGCATGGCCGTGGCCAGCGCATCCACCGCTTGGCGCATTTGGTCGCGCGAGGTGAACAGCACCAGCGCGCCGGCGCGCACACGGCTCAAGTCTTCCAGCAGCGCTTCCACCATTTCGGGCACAAAGCGGTCGGCTTGTTTGGGGTCGGCGCGGGTCTCGGCCATTACCAGCGTGCCTTGCGCGGCGTAGTCGAACGGGCTGGCCACTTCCAGCGTGGTGGCCGCGTCGTCACCCCACAGGCCCGATTCGCGCATGAAGAAATCAAAGCTGCCGCAACTGGTCAACGTGGCCGATGTGAGCACCGCACCGCGCACCGCGCCCCACAGCTGCAGGCGCAGCGCGTTGCCGGGCAGCACCGGGCTGGCATGGGCGTGCAGCACCAAGAACTCGCCACTTTGCGCCAGGGTGAACCACTTGGCGGCAGGCACGCTTGACTCGTGTTCGGCGGGCGGTTGTTGCAGCAGCGCGGCGGTGGCGTGCACCTCTTCCAGGCGCGGGGCCAGCATACCAATTTGCGCATACAGCGCGGCCAAGCGGCGCGCTTCCAGCGGCGTATCACGCAGCGCCGCGCGCAGGGCTTTGGCAATGGCGCGCAGGCTGTCCAGAAACTCGGCCGCGTGGGCGGACACTTCGGCCAGCGGGGCCTGCAACTGTTCGGCCAAAACACCGCGCGGCGGGCGAAAGCGCGTGGGCGCTGTTTCGCCGGCGCGGCTCCAGCGACGGCCTGCAGAGCCTTCTACCTCGCCGCGCAGTTCGGGCCCATAAGCATCGAGCGTCAGGCGTTCCAGTGCTTGCAGCGCTTGGCGCAGGCTGCTCGCTTGCGCGGGAATGTCGGCAATTTCTTCCACCTCCAGCAGCGCGCCCACGCGCAGCGCGCGGCTGGCCAGGCGGTCTACCCAACCCAGGCGGCTCAGGTCCATACGGCAAGCAAACTGCTCCAGCGCAGTGGCGGGCAAATGGTGGGCTTCATCGAGCACCAGCAGGCAGTTGTCCAGCTCGGGCAGCACGCGTGCGCCCAGCGATGCGAGCAGCAGGTCGTGGTTCACCACAATAACCTGCGCGCCCACCAGCGCCTTGCGCGCCTCAAAGTAACTGCATTCGCTAAACACCGGGCAGTGTTTGCCGGTGCACGAGCTGGCCTCGGCCGCCACCGGGCGCCACAGCGCGGGTTCTGGCGGGGTGTCCAGGTTGTCGCGGTCGCCATCCCAGGCACTGCGGGCCAGCGCGTCGGCCATCGTTCTGTAGAGCCGAATGCTCGCCTCGTTCATAGGGGCGGACAAAGTGGCTTCGTCGTCGGGAAACAGGTCGTCCTCAGGCTCGTTCACGTCGCCGGGTTCGCCATGGCCCGCCAAGCGCTCCAGCTTGAGCTTGCACACATAGCGCCCGCGCCCTTTGGCCAGCGCAAAGCGAAACGCCCACCCGGGCGCCGCGAAAGGCATAGATGCTTTGATCATCGTCGCCCACTGCCAGCACGCTGCCGCCGCCGTGGATGCTTCCGTCCGGCTGTTGCCCAGCCAACTGTTTGAGCCACGCGTACTGCAGTCGATTGGTGTCTTGAAACTCGTCCACCAGCACATGGCGAAAGCGCCGCTGGTAGTGCGAGCGGATCGGTTCGTTGTCGCGCAGCAGCTCGTAGCTGCGCAGCATCAGCTCGGCAAAATCGACCACGCCTTCGCGCTGGCACTGCGCGTCGTACAACTGGTACAGCTCGACCTTCTTGCGCACGTCTTCGTCCCGCGCCTCGATGTCGCCGGGGCGATGGCCGTCCTCTTTGGCGCCACTGATGAAGTACTGGGTCTGCTTGGCCGGAAAGCGCTCATCGTCCACATTGAACTGCTTCATCAAACGCTTGATGGCCGAAAGCTGGTCTTGCGTGTCGAGGATCTGAAAGCTTTGCGGCAGGTGGGCCAGCTTGTAATGCGCGCGCAGCAGCCGGTTGCACAGGCCATGAAAGGTGCCGATCCACATGCCGCGCACATTGACCGGCAGCATCGCCTGCAACCGGGTCGCCATCTCCTTTTGGCGGCCTTGTTGGTGAATGTGACGGCCATGATGCCGCCGGGCGTGACATGGCCGTTTTGCAGCAGCCAGGCAATGCGGGTGGTCAGCACTCGGGTCTTGCCGGAGCCGGCACCAGCCAGGATCAGCGCGTGTTCGTCGGGCAGCGTGACGGCGGCGAGTTGTTCAGGATTGAGGTTGTAGAGCAGCGGCGGCGCCGATGGCGTCGAGGGCCGAAACAATGCGGCAGGCGCGTCCGCCGAAGGGTCGTGTGGATACATGCAGCATTGTAGAAACCGACCCCGTGCAACCGACGCCGCGAGCCCGGAGCCCCCGGCCAGCGGCATACTTTCGGTTTGTACTTTCCTGTTCTGGACCCATCCCATGCCTCGGTTCTCATCACCTTCCATCGCAGCACTCGGCACCGCGTTGCTGCTCGCACTTGCTGCTCCGGCAGCCTGGGCGCAAGCGTTTTGCTCCAGCGACGGTCAAGCTGCGCCAGTTGCTTTGGTGGAACGTTTTTTATCGGCGGATTGCGAATCCTGCTGGAGTTCGACCCCGGTCGATGTGGCGGCGGCAAACGAATTGGCGCTTGACTGGATCGTGCCCTCGGCACGCGGCGACGATGCGCCGCTGTCGGCAGCCGCGAGCCGAGATTCAGCTGCGCGGCTGGCTGCGCTGGGGCTTGAAGCTCTTTCCAGCATCGAAAGCAGACGTCACGCCATCGCCGCGCCGCGCGCCGGCGGCAAAGGGAGGCAACCGCTGCGGGTGGCGCATGGCTTGCCATTCAACGATTACCTCGGCGCGTCGCTCACGCTCGACTGGCCCCGGTCCGCCCAGCGACAGGCGCCGCCGCAAGCTTGGCTAGTGCTCATCGAAACCGTCCCTGCGGGGGCCGATGGGACGCCGGTGGAGCGCAACTTGGTACGCAATGTCGTATAGCAACCCTGGACCGTAGGCGACATCGGAATTGAGGGAGGCAGAACCCGTTTGCGCGAGGCACGGTCGATGTCGATTCCGGCCACCGCGAACGCGGAGCGCTTGCGCATGGTCGGCTTCATTCAAGACGCGCAGGGCCGCATCCTTGCGGCGGCGCAATCGCGCTGCGTCGAATCGCCATGAGAGTATTACCAGGCTGATCGCCGTTGCGGCGTCGCCGCTAGCGGGGCGCTCGCCTGATCGGCCCGGCAGCACGGGCTGGCGGTCGAGCGTTTGGAAGTTAACGGCTGGCATCCAATGGGCGTGAGGAACGAAAAGCAGCCAAAGCGCACGATATCGCTGACTGCCCAGCGGCGGCGTCGTTGAAAACAACGATTGCCGACCACATTCGTCGCGCACTCGCACCAGCTCGTTGTGTCAAACCCTTGCTTTTGATTGCATGTCTCCAATTGGCGCAAGAGCGGCCCAAACACCGTGCAACATCTGTTTGCGTGGTGCTACATTTTAAGTTTTTGAAAAACTATGCACATGATCAATGGCGGGCTGAGGGTACTGGTGCTGAGCGTGATTGCGCTTTCTGCACAACAGGCATCCGCTGATGGCTTTAGCGATACTTTCGGCAGCTCGAACACCCGCCAGATTTCCGCATTCGTACCTCAATTTTCGGGCGCAGGAGGTACCAGCTTTTACAAGTTTGCTAATCCTGCGGGAACCTCGCAAGAACAAACGATCGACGACGGGCACTATGCCGTCATAAACCCCAGCCAGATCATTGCAACCGGTGGCGGTAGTTATTGGGGCACTGCTGGAGGCACCTCAATCCAAAACTATCGCGATCACACCGACGGAAACGGCGCTGTGCTGGTTGTCAACGCCGGCAATGTTCAGAACGCGGTCTATAGAAGAAGCGCAACGCTTCAAGCCAGCACCAAATACACCGCCAGAGCATGGCGATTCATCATTGCAGGTCCAACCGATCTTGCGTTTGAGATTCGCGAACCTGACGACTCACGACTGTTGAGTCGCTCCCCGAGCTATACAACAACCGGTGCGGTGGGTGTTGGAGTATGGACCGAGGTAACTTGGACCTTTATTACGAGTGCATGCACAAATTCGCAGTACTCCGTGAGTTTGCTAAACAACTCTCTTGTTGTTCAAGGCAACGATTTGTTTTTCGACGACATTTCCATTCAGCGTGACAACGTCAGCGCATCGGAAGGGACCATTCCATGCGCGACCTCCGTCGCAGCTTCCGTCACCGCTGTCGCAGACAGTGGCCGCACCAATGTTGCGCAGCCGGCGACATTGAACATCGTCGGAAATGACTCCTCCTCCAACCCCACCGTAGCGCCGCTTGGAAGTCCAACCCAGGGCACTACCAGGGCAGCAAATGGGACCGCCGTGTTCAACGGCGATGGCACCGTGACATACACGCCTAATGCGGGATTTCGAGGCACGGACACGTTTTCTTATCAAATCTGCACCACTGCGTCAACGGCCAACCCAACGCCAGTCTGCGCAGAAGCAAATGTCACCTTCATAGTCGGTGCTGCAGGTGCGGTCACATCGGTCCCTGTAGACGCCCCCTGGGCCCTGATCCTGACTGCTCTCGGTCTTGCGGGCTTTGCGGCAAATAAATTGCGTCGGCGCCCCGCGTAACCCATCAAGGGATGAACAAGAGCGCGGACTATCCGTCCCGCTCGCACTTTCGAGCTGCTCTGTCGATACAAGTGGATATTGGATAGCCATGGGCAAGAGATAAGCGTTGAGCAGCCATCAATTGCAATGCATCGATGAGGTGCCACCCAACGAGGTGGCACAACCCGGAGCAAGATGTTGTTTTGCCCCGCAGGCGGTAGATTGAACATTGCTACGGCCGCAACGGCTACGGTCTATGGTTTGAACGGATAGGAAATTCAACCGCATGAGCCCAGGTATCGCACCGTAAACCGTCCTGAAAAACCGGGTTTCCCCAGAATTGCCCGTCTGAATCCGCAAGAATCTGCGCCCCATCATCTCAAACCACGCACCGGGCTACCCACGGATACAGCCCTACCCCGGCGCAGTCGTCGCGGCCCATTGCCCATTGCGGCAAATTCACCAAGTAGTGCGCTGGTCGTCGGGATAGTCTGGTGCTGGCTGGACCGTCATGTCCCAGTCCGGCAAAGCCTCAACACCCTCGCCCGCCTCCTGCGCACCACACTCATCCCACAGCGGCGGCCCGCGTGCCGGGGCGATGCGCGGCGCTTCGGGTTCGGCGCCGATGTGCTCCAGAATCTTGTGGATGTCGGCGCTGAACGTGATGAAGGCAATGATGCGCATCTGGCCCCCGCACATTGGGCAAATCAACGGGAACACCTCGTAAATGCGCGCAATGAGTGCGGCCCACAGATAGTGCGATG
>JBBSUJ010000115.1:0-6065 GCA_038235025.1 Burkholderiales bacterium | reverse complement strand
CAGGTTCATCCCTTGCTGCAGGCCGAGGGAGATGGCGTGGCGCTCCGCTTCGCTCAGTTGTTGGTAGCTAGTGTTTGGCATGGCTGTCCTCTCAATTCAGTAGTGTGTTGCACTTCGCAATTGAGGCCGCCAAGCGCTGGAGGCTATTTTTGCTTGACAAGTCCATAGTCACCTGCGTACCCGCATCAGGGCCTCATCCGCAGACCCGGCTGCTTTGCCTGTGGCGGTTGGTGGCACGATAGATCAACTTGAATGGTCAACCTGAAAGACCCACATGAAAACTCTATCCCCCATGAGCGAACTGTCCATGCAGCGCCTGGAAGCCCGCATTCCCGACTTGGCGGGCATCGCAGTGAAGCGTGCATATCTGCAAGCACTGACCACCAGCGGCAAAGTGGTCGAGGCGCGCAACGGGTCAGTTGATAGAAACCACGGCAGAGGGCACGGTGCGGGTAATTCGGAGCATCGCCAAGCCCACCGCCGCCGCCCTGGGCGCCAAGCGGATTCGGGCGGGCGGGGCATAAGCGCGCAGTTTACGCGTTTGCGCATGTTTGCCGGCCCCAACGGGTCGGGCAAAAGCACCATCAAAGACATGTTGCCACCCGAACGGCTAGGGGTGTATGTCAACGCAGACGATATTGAAAAAGCCATTCGGCCACGGGTTTTGTAAGCCTGGCCGAATTTGAAATAGGCGCAAGCACCGAAGAGCTCCAAGCGTTTTTTACCGCTTCGACATTGCTGGCCAATACGGGCCTGCCGCCCTAGGCGCGGCAGCTTGCGGTGGTAGGCAACCAAGTGCAGTTTTCCGGGGTAGAAGTCAATTCTTATCTGGCTTCGGTGCTGGTGGACTTTATTCTCCACAAGTTACTGGCGGCTAAGGTGTCCTTCACGTTTGAAACCGTGATGTCTTCGCCCGACAAGGTGGCGTTTCTGCAAAAAACCCAGCAGGCCGGCTACCGCACGTACCTGTATTTTGTTGTCACGCAAGACGCGGATATCAACGTGGCGCGGGTGCAATACCGGGTGCAGACCGGCAGCCACGCGGTAGCCGAAGACAAAATTCGCGCTCGCTATGTGCGCTCGCTGTACCTGCTGGCGCAAGCGGTGTTGCACGCCGATCGGGCCTAACTGTTCGATAACTCGGACGCCGAGCGTCTGTGGCTTGCCGAGATCATTGGCGGCGCGGAGATTGAAATGAAAACCGACCAAATGTCGGCCTGGTTCAAAACCGCGCTGTGGGACAAGTTTGATGACAAGCTGGATAGGGGCAGCACAGGCTTATGAACGACTTCGGCAAACCCGAGCGGGCCACGCGGCAGCGGGTGATTGCGAGGTTCCGTGATGGAGCAGGGCCGTGACGACTTGGCATGTGCGGTAGACCGTTCGCGAGGGAAATGGGCGCTTCTTGCGTTTACTGGCGGATGTGATGACGGTGCAGTCCGGCCGTGGGCTGGTCAAGTACCGCGCATGGAATGCTGACACGGCTCACCACATTCAGGCCACTCACGACGGTCTTCTTGCCGACTGCGCGCCCGTGAAGAGTTTGGTGGCGCGAGCCCTCAGCGGTGGTGCGGCTTGATATAGGAAAACCAATTGTGGCTGCGGCTTGGCCTACTGAAAATTACGCGAATTTTCGAATGCCTCAAAGCACACTCACCGACAGCGATGGAGTCGGCAGCAAAGCGATTGAAAAAAAGAAAAGCGCCCTGGGGCGCTTTCTTATGGCTATCTGTGGCGGAGAAGGCGGGATTCGAACCCGCGGTGGGGATAAACCCACACACGCTTTCCAGGCGTGCGACTTAAACCACTCATCCACCTCTCCTAAGCCGGCAATTATGCCATGGTGACCAGGCAACCTCGCCGGCGGGTGCGCGCCGCTGCCGCATCTTTTTTATTCGTCGCAAGCCCTTTACCCCGCACGCTGGGTGCCTTGCACCATCTTCATCGCGGAGCTAATCAGCGCAGATACCTCCGTCATATTGCTGGGCACGATCAGCGTGGTGGTGGCGTCGGCTGCAACCCGGCTATAGGCCTCTACAGCTTTCTCTGCCACTTTGAGCTGCACGGCTTGCTCGCCGCCGGGCAGGCGAATGGCATTAGCTACGCGCTCAATGGCTGTCGCTGTGGCGTCGGCAACGGCCAGGATGGAGGCCGCTTCGCCTTGCGCGTTGTTAATAGCAGCTTGCTTTTCGCCTTCGGAGCGGGCAATGAAAGCCTCGCGTTCGCCGGTGGCGATGTTGATTTGCTCCTGACGACGACCTTCGGACGCTGCGATAAGGGCGCGCTTCTCGCGCTCGGCCGTAATTTGCGCCTGCATGGCGTGCAGAATTTCTTTGGGCGGTGTCAGATCCTTGATCTCATAACGCAGCACTTTGACACCCCAGTTCAGCGCGGCTTCGTCGATGGCCTGCACCACTTGGGCGTTGATGATGTCGCGCTCTTCAAAGGTTTTGTCGAGTTCGAGCTTGCCAATAACACTGCGCAGCGAGGTCTGTGCCAGCTGTGTCACTGCGACGATGTAATTGCTGGAGCCGTAGCTCGCGCGCATGGGGTCCGTTACTTGAAAGTACAGGATGCCGTCCACTTGCAACTGGGTGTTGTCCTTTGTGATGCAGACCTGGCTGGGCACGTCGAGCGGGATTTCTTTCAAGCTGTGCTTGTAGGCCACGCGATCAACAAAAGGCACCAGAAAGTTAAGGCCTGGAGTCAGCGTGCCGGCGTACTTGCCCAGGCGTTCTTTGACCCAGGCGTTCTGCTGCGGCACGACCTTAACGGAGCGCGCAATGAAGATGACCGCGATGACGAATACAACGATGGCGATTTCCATGGAAACCTTTCCTAGTGGTAGTTAAAAATTTCTTCGGGTTCAATTCGGGTCGACCAGCAGCCGACTTCCTACGAGTTCGGCTACGCGGTGCATGCCCACGCTGGGCGTCAAGCCCGTGCGGTGCACGGCTGTCCAGGTAGCGCCGCGGTACTTCACCTGTGCAGTGCCATCGGTATTCCAGGCATCGATCATCACCAGCTCACCCACATCAAGGTTCACGCTGCGATCAGCGCGCGCCGACGGGTCGCCGGGCCGGCGGCGTTTGACCCAGTGCCAGGCCACTACGGCACCTCCGCCGACCACGGCGGCGGTTACCAACTGCACCACGGTGCCGGCCCCTGCGTGAGCCGCAAGCGCTGCGGCGGACATACCCACTGCCAGCATCAACAAATAGAAGGTGCCCGTCAGCAACTCAACGGCTACGACAGCGCCTGCCAGCAGCCACCAAATTGTGAATTCCGCCATCGCCTTGCTCCTTGTTATTTGCCTGAAC
This sequence comes from Burkholderiales bacterium, assembly GCA_038235025.1. GTDB lineage: Bacteria > Pseudomonadota > Gammaproteobacteria > Burkholderiales > Burkholderiaceae_C > Simplicispira. Next base: position 2,745 of record JBBSUJ010000115.1, on the reverse strand, counting down.
CTCGGTCCATTGTGGTTCATAAGTGCGCAAGCGCCTCGTTTCGCCGCGACATATTCCTTACACTTCGCGGCTGTTTTGTTTTTCCGTCGCCTGTTGAACGGACTACGCCTGCACGGAGGTTGCGCATGAAATTTCGCTTTCCCATCATCATCATCGATGAGGATTACCGCTCTGAAAATACGTCGGGCTTGGGCATTCGCGCGCTTGCACAAGCCATTGAGGCCGAAGGTGTTGAGGTGCTTGGCGTCACCAGCTACGGCGACTTGTCGCAGTTTGCTCAGCAGCAAAGCCGAGCCAGTGCATTTATTCTGTCGATTGACGATGAAGAGTTCACCTTGGGCTCGCACCTTGACCCCATCATCCAGAGTTTGCGCAGTTTTATCGGCGAAGTTCGGCGCAAGAACGTCGACGTGCCTATCTATGTGCATGGTGAGACCAAGACCAGCCGCCACTTGCCAAACGATATCTTGCGGGAGCTTCATGGCTTTATCCATATGTTCGAGGACACGCCCGAGTTTGTGGCCAAGCACATCATTCGTGAGGCAAAAAGCTACCTTGAAGGTGTGAAGCCGCCGTTCTTCAAAGCTTTGCTGGACTACGCAGAAGACGGTTCCTACAGCTGGCATTGCCCCGGCCATTCAGGCGGGGTGGCTTTCCTTAAAAGCCCGGTGGGGCAGATGTACCACCAGTTTTACGGCGAGAACATGTTGCGTGCGGACGTGTGCAACGCGGTAGAAGAACTGGGTCAATTACTGGACCACAACGGCGCAATTGGCGAGAGCGAGCGCAACGCGGCGCGCATTTTCAATGCTGACCATTGCTTCTTCGTGACCAACGGAACCAGTACGTCCAACAAAATGGTGTGGCACCACACGGTGGCACCGGGCGATGTGGTGGTAGTAGACCGCAACTGCCACAAATCCATCTTGCACAGCATCATCATGACGGGCGCGATTCCCGTGTTCATGAAACCGACGCGCAACCACTTCGGCATCATTGGCCCCATTCCGCAAAGCGAGTTTGAACCGGCCGCCATTCAGGCCAAGATCAAGAAGAATCCGTTGCTTAAGGGCGTAGATCCCAAGAAGGTCAAGCCGCGTGTGATGACGCTGACACAGTCCACGTACGACGGCGTTCTGTACAACACCGAAACCATCAAAAGCATGTTGGATGGCTACGTGGACAACTTGCATTTCGACGAAGCTTGGTTGCCGCATGCAGCGTTCCATCCGTTCTACGGCAGCTACCACGCCATGGGTAAAAAGCGTGCGCGGCCCAAACATTCGGTTACCTACGCCACTCAGTCCATTCACAAACTGCTGGCCGGCATCAGTCAGGCCAGCCATGTGCTGGTGCAGGATTCGCAAACCACCAAGCTCGACAGGCACCTCTTCAACGAGGCCTACCTGATGCACACCAGCACCAGTCCGCAGTACAGCATCATTGCGAGCTGCGATGTCGCGGCCGCCATGATGGAGCCGCCGGGCGGCACCGCGTTGGTGGAGGAGAGCATTCTGGAAGCGCTCGATTTTCGCCGTGCCATGCGACAGGTAGAGGCCGAATTCGGCGTCAAGGACTGGTGGTTCAAGGTGTGGGGGCCCGAAAAACTTGTCGACGAAGGCATGGGCCGCGCCGAAGACTGGATCATTCGCAGCGACAGCAAAAGCAGAAAAGCCGGTGCGAAATGGCACGGTTTTGGCCAGCTCGCCGATGGCTTCAATATGCTGGATCCGATCAAGTCCACCATCGTCACCCCAGGCCTGAACCTCGATGGCAAATTCGACAAAACCGGCATTCCGGCGTCCATCGTCACCAAGTACCTGGCCGAGCACGGCGTGGTAGTGGAAAAAACGGGGCTCTACAGCTTCTTCATCATGTTCACCATCGGCATCACCAAGGGCCGCTGGAACACGCTGCTGACGGCGCTGCAGCAGTTCAAGGACGATTACGAGAAGAACCAGCCCATGTGGCGCATCCTTCCCGAGTTCTGTCAGCAGCACAAACGCTATGAGCGCATGGGCCTGCAGGAGCTTTGCCAGCATGTGCACCAGATGTATGCCAAGTACGACATTGCCCGCCTCACGACCGAGATGTACCTGTCGGACCTGACCCCGGCCATGAAGCCAAGCGATGCGTTTTCGCACATTGCCCACCGCACTACGGAGCGGGTGGAAATCGACCATCTGGAAGGGCGAATCACCGTGGGTTTGGTGACTCCTTATCCACCGGGCATACCTTTGTTGATTCCGGGCGAAGTATTCAACAAGAAAATTGTTGACTACCTCAAGTTCGCCCGCGAGTTTGCCAAGCTGTGCCCAGGTTTTGAGACCGACATCCATGGTTTGGTCGAGATCGAAGATGACGCAGGCCATGTGCGGTACTACGCCGATTGCGTCGCCGCAGGGGACAAAGAGCGCACACCCACTCCGTTGGCGACGGCCCATAATTTGGTTCAGGTGGGAGACGACGGGCCATTTGGCCGGCAGGTGTAGACAGCACCAGTTCAATAGCAATCATTTTTAAATGAAAGGCTTTTCGGTGCAAACCGGAAAGCACCTTTTACTGAAACGCAAAAACTTTTGAATTCGCAATGAATCCGTTTTGGAAATCGACGCGTATTGATTGTTAGGGACATCCTGCATAACTCCCTGCGGGTTGTGATAGCGCGGTCTCGGGCGGTCCGCTTCGTTGCTTTTTTTGCCAATAGCACGGCTATTAGCTGCAAAAAGACGCCTTGCGGCCCAT
>JBBSUJ010000114.1:0-6531 GCA_038235025.1 Burkholderiales bacterium | reverse complement strand
TTGCAGATGTGCTGAAGACGCACCGGTTCATTGATCGAGAAGATTTGCAGCAGACGCTGCTGCGCTATGTCTCGCTGTACAACCACCAGTTGCCGCAGTCAGCCCTCAAGAGCAAGCCTGCCGATGCAGACGATGAAGGACAGGTACAAATCGCATCCGCATTTATTCAAAAAGCGGCCGAATGATCGTCCGGGATGCGACATTTAGTAGAGTTGAAGACTGATCCAATAGGCAACAGCAGAGACCAGGGCGCTGGCGGGAATCGTCAATATCCACGCCCAGACAATATTTCCAGCCACACCCCAGCGCACAGCGCTAGCGCGCTGCACCGACCCCACCCCCACAATTGCACCGGTGATGGTGTGGGTCGTGGAAACCGGAATGCCCAGCATGGTGGCCGTGAAAAGCGTTATCGCACCGCCGGTTTCAGCGCAAAAGCCCCCCACCGGTCTGAGTTTGGTGATTTTTTGGCCCATGGTTTTAACGATGCGCCAGCCGCCAAACATAGTGCCCAAACCAATAGCCAAATAGCAACTGCCAATGACCCACAGAGGCGGTGATGAGTCGCCTGCAGCCGCATATCCCGTGGAGATAAGCAAGAGCCAGATGATGCCGATGGTTTTTTGCGCATCGTTCCCGCCGTGGCCAAGGCTGTAGGCACCAGCGGAGACCAGTTGTAGGCGGCGAAACCACTTGTCCACGTGGCTAGGCCGCGCGCGCCGACAAATCCAAGCCACCGCAACCATCATCAGCGAACCGAACAGAAAACCTAACAGTGGCGATAAGAAGATGAAGGCCACCGTTTTAAAAATGCCGGACGCAATCAGCGCACCAGCGCCTGTCTTCGCCATCACAGCACCCACCATACCGCCGATCAGTGCGTGGGAGGAGCTACTGGGGATGCCGTAGTACCAAGTGATCAAGTTCCAGGTAATTGCGCCCATCAAAGCGCCAAACACCACGTGTGTGTCGACCACGCCGGGCTCGACGATGCCCTTGCCAATAGTTGCGGCCACGGTGAGATGAAACACAAAAATCGCGAGGACGTTGAAGAATGCAGCGAAAACCACTGCTTGCCCAGGCTTGAGAATACCGGTGGAGACCACCGTAGCAATGGAGTTGGCGGCGTCGTGAAAGCCATTCATGAAGTCGAAGGCGATGGCCAGCACAACGAGGAGCGCGACGACCCAAAAAGCTGTCTGTACGGTTTGCGTCATCAGCTTGCTCGCGGCTTCAGGAATTTTCGAGGACGATGCCCTCGATCAGGTTGGCAACGTCTTCACATTTGTCAGTAATCGTCTCCAGCAGTTCGTAGATTGCCTTGAGCTTGATCAGCTCGCGTACGTCCGGCTCCTCTCGAAACAATTTGCTCATTGCGCTGCGAAGTACACGATCAGCATCACTCTCCAGACGGTCGATTTCCTCGCACGTCTTGAGGGCTGCCTCAGCCGTGGCGGGGTCTGCCAGTTTGTTCAGAAGCTTGACCGCGTCGCGCATGCGCTCGACCGACTTGACGCTGAGGTTGGTCAGTCGGGTAATTTCATCTGTCATCGTCCTGATGTCATACAGGCTCATGGTTTCAGCGGAATCCTGAATCAGGTCGGCCACGTCGTCCATAGTGTTTATGAGCGTGTGAATCTGCTCACGGTCAATAGGCGTAATGAAGGTTTTGTGAACCGCCTTGCTCACATCGTGCGTTATGCGATCAGCAGCTCGCTCGGCGTTGTCGACGTCCTGGGCGTATTTTTCCCGAAGCACAGGGTCCCCATAGTTGTCCACCAGCAAGGCAAAAGCGTGAACGGCGTCCACAATGTAGTCCGCATGCTGGTTGAACATTTCGAAAAAGTTGCCTTCGCGCGGCAAGAGCTTGCCAAACAGCATGTGAAACTCCAGGGGACGAGGGGTGAGAGTAAAAACGGATGGCACGAAACCCCCGGGGCTTCGCAGGGGCGTGATTTTAGCGACGGCGTGAGACCCGATCGAAAACAGCTCGGCGGATCAGCCGCTGCGCTATGCGCTGTAAACCGACTCCGGCACGCAGCAGGCCGCCAAACAGGGATTAATGTGAGCAGCATATTAGGACAACGCTGTAAATAAAACGAAAACTGGCGGGAAGATAACTCTGAAACGATTTGGGCTGACCGCTGTTTCTCTGGTGTGGAATCGATGCGGTCCGCGTACGGCTTCGACTTATCTTCCAAAAGACCAATCCCTGCATAGCAAGACCTTCGAGCTATCGCTGGGATCCCCCAACCTCTTTCGACAAACCGGTCAAACCCAACATCTCAAAAATATTGCGCACAATCAACAGCGAAACGGTTGGCGCCAGAACCGACAGCGAAGAACGCATTAATGCTTCGAAACTTCGGCACGCATCAACTCGACGCTCAACGATGAAGCATAAAAAAGCTCTCAGGGCATGCTGTTCGCCAACTGATAGCTATATAATCTATAGCAAATACCGACTAAACGCCGGCAACTTGTCATTCACCCAAGTAAGCTGCGCGCACCTTGGGATCGGTCAGCAGTTCTTTGCCAGGGCCCGTCATGGTGATAACGCCAGACTCCATCACGTAACCGCGATTGGCCAACGCTAGCGCGCGGCTGGCGTTTTGCTCAACGAGAAGCATGGTGACGCCCTCAGCGTATACGTCGCGCACCACCTCGAAAATCTTGTCTACCATGATGGGCGAGAGCCCCATGGACGGCTCGTCAAGCAACAACAATTTGGGCTGACTCATGAGTGCACGGGCCATTGCAAGCATTTGCTGCTCGCCGCCAGACATAGTGCCGGCTAGCTGATCACGGCGCTCCTTGAGGCGTGGGAACAGCACGAACATACGGTCGATGTCGGCCAGGATGCCTGCCTTGTCACGCCGGATGAAAGCGCCCATTTGCAAGTTCTCCGTGATGGTCATGCGTGCGAACACGCCGCGCCCCTCGGGCACCATGACCAAACCTTGCTTCACAAGATCCCAAGCGCCCCGCCCACGGATGCTCTCGCCCATGTACAGAATTTCACCCTCGCTAAAGACAAGAGAGCCGGTGATGGCTTTCATGGTGGTGGTTTTGCCCGCGCCGTTCGAACCGATCAGGGAGACCAATTCACCGGCTCCCACATCAAAGTCAATGCCCTTTACGGCCTGAATGCCGCCATAGCCCACCTTGAGGTTGCGGACCTGCAGAAGAATTTCGTTGTTGCCAACCTTGTTGTTAGTGGCCATTCTCAATGTCCTCCGGTGCCCAAATAGGCCTCAATCACTTTTTCGTTCTTTTGCACGTCGGCCGGAGTTCCTTCGGCGATTTGCTTGCCGTAGTCGAGCACCGTGACGCGGTCACACAATCCCATCACCAGCTTCACATCGTGCTCAATGAGCAAAATAGTGCGATTGTCCTTGCGGATACGGTCAATCAGCTCACGCAACATGACCTTCTCCGTCGCGTTCATGCCAGCTGCTGGCTCATCCAGCGCAATCAGTTGAGGATCCGTGGCAAGTGCACGGGCGATTTCAAGCCGCCGCTGATCACCATAGCTGAGCGTACGCGCCTTGTAGTCTGCGTAGTTACCGATACCAACATAGTCAAGCAATTCTTGAGAACGTTTGGCAATTTCCGCCTCCTCCTTCTTGAAACCCGGGGTGCGGAAAATAGCCCCTATCAGACCAGATCGCGTGCGGACGTGCCGGCCAACCATCACGTTTTCCAGTGCCGTCATTTCGGCGAACAGTCGAATGTTCTGAAAGGTCCGGGCAATGCCCGTTTTAGCGACCAGATGCACCGCGGTAGGCGCGTAGGGCTTGCCAGCCAGATGAAACGTCCCGCTGTCCGGTGTGTAGAGCCCAGTGATCACATTGAAGAAGGTGGTTTTACCCGCTCCGTTGGGACCGATCAGACCATAGACCTGACCTCGCTCGATCGTCATGCCGACGTCTGATAAGGCCTGCAATCCACCGAAACGCTTGGAAATGCCGGCCACCTGAAGCACCGGCGCATTGGAGTTCTCTGCCATGTTGATTTCTTTCTGCAAGCGTTCAGGTCTTCTGGGTCAGGCTTTTGCCATGTTCCGGCGCAGGCCACAGGCCCCGCGGACGCATCAGCATCACCACGATCATCGCCAAACCAATCAACAACTGCCGCAAGATGGCTGCGTCAAGCCTGCCGTCCGTCATCGACTGAAGCGGACCAGCCACATAGCGCAGCACTTCGGGAAGGGCCGACAGCAGTACGGCACCCAAAATCACGCCAGGAATATGCCCAATACCGCCCAGCACCACCATTGCCACAATCATGATCGACTCCATCAAGCTGAAGGACTCAGGCGACACAAATCCTTGGAAGGTAGAGAACATTACCCCTGCTACACCTCCAAACGAAGCGCCCATACCAAAAGCCAGCAGCTTCATATTGCGGGTGTTAATCCCCATAGCCTTGGCTGCGATTTCATCTTCGCGAATAGCCATCCAGGCACGGCCGATACGCGAATCCTGCAACCGGTAGCAAACCAGAACGGTTACCAGGACCAACGCCAAAAACAGATAGTAGTACAGCGAAACCGAATTAATCTGGTACCCAAAGACCTCATAATTCTGGCCAAAATCGAGACCAAATATTTTTACCGAATCAATCTGCCCCAACCCTTTGGGGCCGTTGGTGATATTAACTGGATGATCCAGGTTGTTCATGAAGATGCGGATGATTTCGCCGAAGCCCAGCGTGACAATTGCTAAATAGTCTCCTCGCAACTTCAAGACTGGGAAGCCCAGAAGCACACCCGTACAAGCAGCAAGCACAAGCGCTAGTGGAATGACCAACCACATCGACGTGTGCAAACCATTCGGGAACATGGCTGCAAACCATGTAAACGTATCAGATAGATGAGGCGAAGCCATTAGCGCGAACAAATAGGCACCCACTGCGTAGAACGCCACATATCCCAAATCCAGCAACCCCGCATAACCGACCACGATATTGAGGCCTAGCGCCAGCATGACGTACAACAATGCAAGGTCGGCTATACGTACCCAGGCGTTACCGAAATACTGTAGAAAAAGCGGCAGTACCAGCAGCGCGATGGCGCCGATGATCCACTTGGCAAGGTTTTTTTGCTTCATGGTGTTGTCCTTAGGCGCGGTCGGCTACACGTTCGCCCATTAGCCCAGATGGGCGGAGGGTGAGGATAATAATCAGCACAATGAACGCGAAAATATCCGCGTAATTACTACCCAAAACGCCACCAGTCAAATCGCCGATGTAACCTGAGCCGATCGCCTCGATTAATCCCAGCAAAATGCCACCGATCACCGCACCAGCCAAGTTACCGATACCACCGAACACTGCAGCGGTAAATGCTTTCAGGCCGGGCAGGAAGCCCATGGTGTGCTGAGCCGTGCCGTAATTGGAGGCATACATAATGCCGGCGATGGCTGCCAAAATAGCGCCGATGATGAAGGTCGCCGAGATGATCATGTCAGGCTTGACACCCATCAGTGCAGCAACGCGCGGGTTCTCTGCTGTAGCACGCATCGCGCGACCCAGATTGGTGTAGCCCACCAGCCAGGTCAAAATCGCAAGCGACACGGCCGTGACACCCAAAATCAGAATTTGGGTGGGCGTGATGACAGCCCCTGCCAATTCGATGGGAGCACTCGGCAGCAAGGTTGGATATGGCTTGTAATTTGGCTTCCAGATAATCATGGCGACCGTCTGCAAGAAAATCGACATACCTAACGCAGTGATTAGCGGAGCAAGCCGCGATGCGTTGCGCAGCGGCCGATAAGCCACCTTCTCAATCGTGAAGTTCAGTGCCGACGCCACTATGCAAGCAATGATGGTGGCCAGCAGCAGCACCAGCCAGCCGGGAGCCCCGGGGATAGCTGCTTGCATGATGCCGATACAGCTCCAGCTGGTCAGCGCACCGATCATCAGTACTTCGCCATGGGCAAAGTTGATCAGTTGAATAATGCCGTACACCATCGTGTAGCCCAAGGCTATCAAGGCATACATGCTGCCGAGAACCAGACCGTTAATGACCTGCTGCAGCAAGATTTCCATAAGAAGAGTCCTTCATTTGTGACGGGCCACGCTTGGAAACCACGAAAAATTCCGGGTTCCGGGCCACCCAACGGCTGGCGGGAAACCCGTCGGAAATGCGGCCGATCGGGTCTGAAGCCGGAATTGTAGCCAGATGAAAACTGAGCAAGGACGCGGGTTTGGAGGGGTTTTCCCTTGGATTTCAGTCCTATCAGAGCGCCGCTGCGTTTATAAGAGATGGTTATAGAACAATAGCCAGCACATTAGTACCTTATCGCAAACGAGGCTTTGAACGAACGCTTTGCCTTGTCTGGCGCCTTCCGGAATGCCTGCCAAAGGCGGCTACCCAAGCCGGATGGCGACCTAGGGATGTCCTGAACAAGTCATAAATGGCCGTGTTATCGGCACGATGGTGCGCTGCACTACCGCCATGGTTGGCTGGGGGAGTCAATTTCGGGCTATGTTGTGCCCAAGTCGCTATGTTTTGGCCGCATTGGCGGC
>JBBSUJ010000113.1:0-6552 GCA_038235025.1 Burkholderiales bacterium | reverse complement strand
GTTACTGCGAACGTAGCGCCCCGGTTGATGCACGATCTGTGCGCTGCAGCCTTGGCCGGCAATGTTCGCCGCGCTATGGAAATTCAATTTCAGCTAATGCCAGCGCACAAGCACCTGTTCGTTGAAGCCAATCCAATTCCCGTCAAGTGGGCGCTCGCGCGCATGGGCAAGTGCGGCGGTACATTGCGTCTGCCTATGACGCCGCTCAGCCCCGCTTACGAAGCGGTGGTCGAAGGCGCTCTGCGCGCCGGCGGTTTGCTTTGATTCGCGGCGCTGCCCGTACCCACATTCCAAAGGAATTTCCTGTGAACTCTGTTGCACGCGCAGGCCTCGTCGGCCTGACCATTGCCCTGTCGGCCTGCTCCATCATGCAAGGCGACAAAATAGATTACAAAAGCGCATCTAAAGGTCAGACGCTGGAAGTCCCTCCTGACTTGAAGCAGCTCTCGCGCGACACGCGCTACGCCGTGCCGGGTGGGGTGGTGTCGGCGAATGCAATGCAAGCCAATCAGGCCGATCAAACGCCTGGCGCGCAAGCCGCGGCCCGTCAACTGGGAGATGTTCGCATCGAACGAAGCGGTGACGAACGCTGGTTGATCGTTGATCGCAGCGCGGACCAGCTCTGGGACCCGGTGCGCGACTTCTGGTTAGAAAACGGTTTTACTTTGGCGTTAGACCAAATAAAGATTGGCATCATGGAAACCGACTGGGCGGAAAACCGCGCCAAGATTCCGCAAGACATCATTCGCTCCACCTTGGGCAAGGTTTTTGACTCGCTGTATTCCACGGGCGAGCGCGACAAATTCCGTACGCGGCTCGAGCGACGGGCGGACGGCAAAACCGAGATTTACATCAGCCACCGCGGCATGATTGAGGTTTACAACAGCAGCGCCAAAGATACTACGGTGTGGCAACCGCGCCCGAGTGACCCAGAGCTGGAAATCGAATTTCTGCGCCGCATGATGGTCAAGCTGGGCGTCTCTGAAGAGCAGGCTCGCGCTGCCACAGTGGTCAACGCACCGGCGGCAGCCACAGTGCGCCTAACGTCACAAGGCAATATTCCGGTCATTCAGGTGGACGACGATTTCGACCGGGCGTGGCGACGAGTCGGACTATCGCTGGATCGCACTGGCTTCACTGTTGAGGACCGCGACCGCAGCCAGGGCGTGTACTTCGTGCGCTACGTTAAACCTGGAACCGACCAGAACGAGGCGGGTTTCTTCGGCAAAATCTTCAGCCGCGCTAAGCCGGCCATGCCACCGCTGCAATACCGCATTACGGTACGCGGCGAGGGCAACGCGAGTGTGGTCTCCGTGCTCAAGTCTGACGGTACGCCGGAGACGTCCGAGAACGCCACGCGCATTCTGAGCGTGATTTCAAACGACATGAAATAAGGCAACCGCCGTCACTGCACTGCGTTTTTGCAGCCTGGGCAGTGGCAGCTCGGGCAACGCGACCGTTGTCGAGGGGCGCAGCGCCGGGGTGTCTCGGCGGCTACTGATTGACTGTGGCCTAGGCCCTCGGCAGCTGGAGCATCGACTTGGACGTGCGGGTTTGGCCTGCGCCGACATCGACGCCATCTTCATCACGCACGAACATTCAGACCATATCGGCTGCGCCGTGGTTTTTGCGCAGCGTCACCAGACGCCGCTTTGGATGAGCGCAGGAACACATGCCGCTATTGGCAGCCCTGTCCTCGGCTCCCTGCTTCGCCTCATCCGCGATGGCGAATCGCTAGACCTCGGCACCTTTGAAGCTCGCCCGTTTACCGTGCCACACGATGCACGTGAACCTCTGCAGCTGCGCTGTAGCGACGGGCAGCATCATTTGGGTATTGCAACCGACCTGGGGCACGTTACGGCCCATGTGCTGGCCCAGCTCTCCCAGTGTCATGCCCTACTGCTGGAAGCCAACCACGACCCCGAAATGCTGGTCCGCTCTGCGTATCCGCCGTTTTTGCAGCAGCGCATAAGCGGTGCGTTTGGGCACCTGCCAAACCAAGTAGCGGCAGAAATTTTGCGGTCGGTGCGACACCCAGCGCTCACCCGGGTTGTGGCCGCCCATCTGAGCGAGCGCAACAATGACCCCCGGCTGGTCAAGAAGTTGTTTGCAGACGTCCTGGGATGGACAGCCGATGACGTAGTGATCGCCGATCCAAAACGCGGCACAGATTGGTTAGACGTACACGGGTGAGCAGGCAAAAAAAAGCCCCGCGGGTCTCGCAGGGCTTTCATATGTGGCGAAGCCGCAGAGGCTGCCATGGCCTCCACGGCAAAGCGGCGATTACTTGGCGGGTGTGGCAGCCGTGGCGGCAGCGTCGGCAGCTGCTTTGGCAGAGTCTTCACCGTCGGCAGGCTTGGTGTCGCTGGTGATTGAGGCTGCGTCAGCGGGCATCGCGGGAACAGGCGTAGCGTCGGTTACCGGCGCTGCCATTGGTGCTTCAGCAGGAGCGGGCGTTGCGACAGGCGTTTCCATCGGAGCGGGCGCAGGCGTCACGACTACTACTGGCTCTTCTTTTTTGCCACAGGCAGCCAAAGCGGCAGCAGCGATGATCGAAGCGATAACGATAGTTTTGTTCATGGAAATTCTCCTCGGGGAACATTATGGAAAAGGATGAATGTTCGGCGCTTAGGGTTCGAGAGCGTTGTTTGAAAACTCTTCACCTTAGCGTCGTTAGACAATCTGCAAAAGCGAGTCTATCGGAAATTTTTTCAATCCTCATTTGCACCAATAGACAAATTTGGAAAGCCTAATCTCACGTTAGCGCCGCCTTGTAATTGCCGCACCGCTCCACAACGGTTGGTACAACTGGGTGGTTGACAGCCTCGTCTACGTTCTACAGCCCCAAGGTCGACGATGCGAAAGCAGGCGTGCTCTTGCGATCCAGCCATTCACGCAACTCCTCCGCTGCGCTCACCCTGCGCGCTGGCTCGCTCCCGGCGACCCCAACGCTGCGCAGCGTGTCGAACCGGTGAAGCATCCATCCGCTCCCTATCAGCATGCTGGGCACTTCCATTGGGTCCGCCTTCGGGCACCCTCTGCATTCAATCAGATGGCTCCAGGTGGTGCGCCAAGTCGCAAATCTAGGGTGCCTGCGAATAATTTCGTCATAATTTTTCGCCAACATGGTGAGCTTGCGTCCACGCTGGGCCCAGGCGCTGAGCGACTCGATCACGACCCGCTCTCCCAACGGCCAATCAGAAAAGGACGCATCGCTGATCACCAGTTCGCGCCATCCGGCTTGGGCCGCGTGCGCAAACGCCAGCCGAATCAAGTCCGCAAATTCGTTTGGTCCTTCGAATTTTCCTTGTAAGAGTGCAGGCGCGGAACCCCCGTCAGAACTTTCGTTTTGCATCTATGCCCTCCTTGGCGTGTCGATTCGGGTCTCTTCAGGTCGCGAGGCTTGGCAGCTCATCCAGCCCGACGCGCACCACGATTGCAGCAAGTCAACAGCAGCGTCGCTGCTGCGCTTTAACTCAAGCGCTTCCAAACCCCGTTGGTCTGCCAATCGGTGCATCAAAGCGGCATCGCGCCCGCTTGCACGATAGCTCTCGCCATTGATAAACACATGGCGCGCGTCATACAACATGCGCGTGCGGCGATCCAATCGCACGCCGCGCCGTATTTCAGCGGCGTCCGGCACCTTGCCAGCGTCGAACCATACCTGTGCTTTGGGTTCGGTAAGCGACCCCCCAAGAGCACGCTCTAGCGCGAGTGGCTCGGCAAGCGCACGCTCCAAGGCCTGGCGAGCGAATTGCGTCAGCGATGCAGGGATTTCGGCGGGAAAAGCAGTGGCCGCCTGACGAGGGTCGCGGTACAAAATTTGGCGGGTCAACGTACTTGACTCCTCATCATTGCCTTCGTCCGTGTCTTCAAAATTCTCGTCAGGTTCATCCGCGAGTCGCACGAGTAACTCGCGCGCAAAGGCACTGCGCTCAGGTGCGCGAAATCCAATTGAATAGGTCATGCACTCGCCTTGGGCAATGCCGTCGTGCGCCCATCCAGGAGGAAGATACAGCATGTCTCCCGGCTCCAACACCATTTCTTCCTCAGGCAAGAACTCTGCCAACACCTTGAGGGGAATGCCCGCCACGAGCTTTGTGTTACGGGTTCGCCCGATGCGCCAGCGCCTTTGCCCATGCGCCTGCAGCAAAAAAACGTCATAGCTGTCAAAGTGCGGGCCAACGCCGCCCCCATCGCTGGCATAGCTGATCATCAAATCATCAAGCCGCGCATCAGGCACAAACCGGAAACCGTTGAGCAGATCGTGCACAGCCTGGTGATGGAGGTCCATCCCCTGCACTAGCAGCGTCCAATCTGACTGCGCAAGCGGTGGCAGCGCCTTGCGCGGCAGCGGGCCTTGGCGGACGACCCACCTCCCGCCGATCCTCTGGATCAAGCGAGATTCCACATGGTCTTGCCCGGCAAGTGCAAACAATTGCGCGGGTGACACCAGCGGCACGAGGCCCGGAACGGCAGCGCGCACCAGTAACGGCTTCTTATGCCAGTACCGCTTCATAAAGCTAGCGGGGCTGATGCCACCCAGTAAAGGCAGCGAATCTTGAATATTCATCGAGGCTCCGACAACAGGCGGAGCCGGGCGGCTCCAAGGTGCGAGAATTCTCGTATGGAAATCTCAGAAAAATGCGTGGTCTCGCTTACGTGGACCTTGAAAGACACCTTGGGCGAAGCACTGGACGTTTTGGACGGACCTGTCGAATTCCTCGTTGGTGGGTCCGATCTGTTGGCCCGCGTCGAGGAAGCTCTGCAGGGCCACGCGCCCGGCGCAAAGCTCGACCTGCACTTGGAGCCAGATGAAGCTTTTGGTGACTTTGATGAGTCGCTGCTGTTTCTCGAACCCCTCACGCTTTTTCCCGATGGGCTTGAGGAAGGCATGAGTTTCGAGGGTACCGCACTGCCACAAGGGGTGAATCCGGAAGCCGTCCGCGACGGCTTCTACACCGTTTCTGAGATTTACCCAGAGCATGTTGTACTGGATGGAAACCACCCATTGGCCGGGATCGCGCTGCGCTTGCACCTAAAGGTGCACGCAGTTCGCGCTGCAACCGCAGATGAGTTGACGGCGGGCTCGGCGGGGACCGGGTTTTTTCAAATCCAGCCCGTTTCGCAAGGCCGCCCACCGCTTCACTGATCTGATCGCAGATCGGAGCAGCGACGCTGCCTATTCGCCGAGACTGTTTTCAATAGTGAGAAATTTCACCGGCGTACAGGCGCACGCGGTCGCCAACACGCAAATCACCGGGATTGCTCACGTCGTAGTCGCGTCGACCGCCTTGATCGAGCGCAATCACGATGCGGTATTCGTCAACTCTGCTTGCCCGACCGTTGCGCGATTCGACCGCGTTGCCGGCCACCGCGCCACCTACCGCGCCGGCAGCAGTCGCCAACGCGCGGCCACTACCGCCGCCGATTTGGTTGCCAAGTACCCCACCAACAACGGCCCCGATAACCGCGCCAGCACCCGAGGTGTTGCCGTTACCTTGACGTGCTTGCTCGTAAATGCTGACCACTCGGCCGTACTCCGTGCCGCGATCAAAATTTTGGTCAGCTCTTTGGGCGGGACTGTTGGCGGGATAACGATTGGACTGGTAGTTGTCGCCAGGCGCCGCGCAGGCCATTAGGCCAGCGGCAACCAAAACCCCAAGGGACACTTTGCTCGCACGGGTGAATGTCGAAATACACATTTGTCTTCTCCTGATAACAATTATTGGGCTCAACGCGCGTGGGATAGCCGCGTGATCGCTTGATTAGGAGCCCAGGAACGTACCCGTGTTGAAAGGGACGTAGGGCACTCGCCGTAAGCAAAGACGCCAAATAATGTGGGACCAGGCCTACAAAGGCGCAGTTGGGTGCACGTGCCCGCCACTGGCAGCGGCTCCGTCTAGAGTCACCGCCTTCCGGTAGAGCCGTATCCCGCCGCTCCTCGCTCGCTGGCCTCAAACCCTTCCACTACTCGAAACTGCGCTTGCACCACGGGTACCACCACCAGTTGCGCCAACCGGTCAAGCGGATCGATCACAAACGCCAAGCTGCTGCGATTCCACGCGCTGATCATTAGTTCCCCCTGATAGTCGCTGTCGATTAGCCCCACCAAATTGCCCAACACGATGCCGTGCTTGTGTCCCAGGCCAGAACGGGGAAGGATCAATGCGGCGTAGCTCGAATCACGCAAGTGCACTGCCAAACCGGTACCGACAAGCTCACAAGCACCGGGCTGCAAGGTCAAGGGTTCTTTAAGGCAGGCACGCAAATCTAGTCCTGCGCTGCCGGGGGTGGC
Organism: Burkholderiales bacterium; assembly: GCA_038235025.1. GTDB lineage: Bacteria > Pseudomonadota > Gammaproteobacteria > Burkholderiales > Burkholderiaceae_C > Simplicispira. The sequence continues at coordinate 254 of JBBSUJ010000113.1, read as the reverse complement.
GTAAGCGGGCAAATAACCTGCCATGCGTGAATCCAACACTTTGACGTCAATCTTCATTTCGCGCGTGCCCCGTTGTGTTTTGTCGTGCAAGCCGATTTAGCCCGCCTTGAACGTGGGCCAAGGCCACCTCACCTGAGCGGACGCCGTCTGGGGATCTGTCGATCATTTTCAGCACTGCGCCTACCAGCCACCAGGCAATCAGGCTCAGCGCGACACCCACGCTCCAGCCCCAACCCATCACCATCAAGAACCCG
>JBBSUJ010000112.1:0-6560 GCA_038235025.1 Burkholderiales bacterium | reverse complement strand
AGGCGCCGCGGCCGATCGCGGCGATCGTGAGCGGCAGCCACAAGAGCGTCGCGCCCTGCGGAAAGTCCGCCAGGAGATCAAGACAGCCACTTGGGCATGGATCGATTGCCGCTGCTTCTGATGCTCGTGGTGGCAGAAGTTGCTGGCAAAAGCTGCTGGACGGACCAGCAGCCCATTGATGGCGAGATCGCCGCGGTGCGGCGCTGACTCGAAGTACACGCTCTCAGCGCCCCAATCCTGCTGCTTCTTCTGGCCTGCCGCCTTCTTGTTCTCCTGGAGCTGCTCGTAGGGCGTCTTCGCTTTGCGCTGCCCGCCCGGCGCCGTCTCGTTCTTGCGGATCTTCGCGACCCGCGCTCTCAGCCAGCAGCAAAACCCGATGTGTTGCGCTGGCCACATGCGCTTGAAGGCGCGCCAGCGGTTGCTCCGTGCCGCGTGAAACCGCCAAGTCGGGTAACTTGCCAAATACTGCGCTGTCTTCCACATCTTGTACGTCTCCGCGAAGCGACAACTGGGCGTGGGCGCGGGCTTGTACGTGGAAATCTTCGGCGGTCAGAAACAACATTTCGGGCGGTAGGGCGGGTCGCTCTGGATCGCCTTGCACTAAGCGATAGCGCTCGCGGGTGTCCTGCCAGAACCGCTGAAATGCGGGCTCCAGATCTCCGTGCAGAACCACCGTTGCCTGTTCGCCAAGATAGTCGAAAACGGTGGCTGTTTTCTCAAAAAATAGCGGCAGGTAGTATTCGATTCCCGCAGTGGCCACCCCTTGGCCCATATCTTTGTAAACGCGGCTTCGTGTCGGGTCGCCGTCCAGCATCGCACGCCAGCGGTTGCGGAATTGCGCGCGCGCACCGTCATCCATCGGGAATTCGCGGCCTGGTAGCAGGCGCACTTCGGGGACTGGGTACAAGCTGCGCTGCGTGTCGGGATCAAATGCGCGCAGCGAATCAATTTCGTTGTCGAACAGGTCAACTCGGTAAGGAACGCGCGAACCCATAGGAAACAAATCAATCAATCCACCACGTACCGCGTATTCGCCCGGACTTACCACCTGACCGACGTGGGCGTAGCCAGCCAGCGTGAGCTGCGCGCGTAGCTTGGCCTCGTCCAGCTTCTGGCCCACATTGAATTGAAACGTGTAAGCCGCTAGGAAGGAGGGCGGAGCGAGGCGATACAGCGCGGTGGTCGCTGGCACCAGCACCACATCAGCGCCTGTTTCACGATCTCGTTGGCTGATGCGCCAAAGCGTTGCCAAACGTTCGCTGATGAGATCCTGGTGCGGAGAAAAGCTGTCGTACGGCAGCGTTTCCCAATCTGGAAACAAGGCGCACCTCAGCCCTGGAGCAAAGAACTCGATCTCGCCTTGCAGCCTGTGGGCGTCCGAAGCATCGGCGGTAACGATGGCTGTGACGCGCTGCGCAGCGCGCTCTCGTTCCGCGATACGAGCGAGCAGTAGCGCGTCGGCGCTGCCAGGGGGGCGGGGCAAGCGCAGGCGCTTGCCAGGAAGAATAGTGGGGAGTTGCATGCGATAACGCGAGAGGGCCGTGTGCAGGCCTTAAACACAAGGCTTTTCTCACGCGGCGAAAATCGAGAGCACGATTTTAGAATGCGACGATGAACTCTGCTTCCTGCCCGCCTGCAGCCGTACCTGAACGGGTGTCAATTCCTCAGCCGTTGCCGGCAGTACCCTCTAATCAACTTAGCATCTGGGCCCTTGTGCTCTGCGCGGGTGAGGGGCAGCGTGCCGTTCCCGCACCGCTACCGCATTCGCCTGTGTCGCAGCGCAAGCAGTACCAAGCGCTTGCGGGCTTGCCCATGGTGCTGCACACCCTGGCTGCCTTTGTTGGCGTCCAGCGTCTGCGAAGCACGCTGGTTGCAGTAGCGCGCGATGACGTGTTTTTTTTATCGTATCCGTCTTCAGACTACTTTGTCGTGCCCTGCGGGGGGCCCACAAGAGCGGATACGGTGCTTGGTGGACTCCTCGCACTGACGGAGCGTGGTGCTGCACCGAACGATTGGGTGCTCGTACACGATGCTGCGCGGTGCTTGGTAACCACTGCGCAAATCAATGCCCTGGTTGACGCTTGCGCTGGCGACCGGGTAGGCGGCTTACTCGCGCACAAGTTGGCCGACACGCTCAAGGCGGCAACTTCAGGGCCGGGAGGTATGCGGGTCGTTTCCACGCTAGACCGGTCCGATAAGTGGCTCGCTCAGACGCCGCAGATGTTCCGTCTGGGTCTGCTGACCCAGGCGTTGCAGCAATTTGGCTCGGCAGCAACGGATGAGGCCAGTGCAATGGAATCCCTGGGCGAACGGCCTTTGCTGGTGCCGGGTAGCGCGCTGAACTTCAAAGTGACTTACCCCGAAGACTTTGCCTTGGCGGAAGCGCTACTCCTGCAGCGCACGCATACCGGTACGCTGGCTCGATTCAGCGGCTCGGGCGCCGGCCCGACGCCCGCACGGACCATTTGCACAACCAAACAAGGTGAACTATGAAGCAAGCGATGCGGGTGGGAGAGGGCTGGGATGTACATGCCTTGGTGCCAGGGCGGCCACTGGTTATTGGCGGTGTCAGGATTGAGTATTCGCTCGGCCTTTTGGGGCATTCGGATGCGGATGTACTGCTGCACGCCATCACTGATGCATTGCTAGGTGCGGCTGGCCTGGGCGATATCGGCACACATTTTCCGGACACGGATGCCGCTTTTCGGGGGGGCGATTCCATTCGTCTGTTGAGGGAGGCCGCGCGGCGTGTGCAAGAAACTGGTTACGACATTGGCAACATCGACAGCACAGTCATTGCACAGGCGCCTCGGCTTGCAGCACACATTCCCGCCATGCGCGCTGCTATTGCGGCAGCGCTTCATGTGCAGGAGACGCAAGTAAACGTGAAGGCGAAAACTGCGGAGCGCTTGGGCCCAGTCGGGCAGGGTCTGGCGATAGAAGCGCGCGCGATCGCCATGATTTATTTACGCGCCTAGGTTTTCACTTCGCGTGGCGGCAGCTTGCGCTTAACCAGCGGGCGCTGCAGCCGTTGCTGCGCGTCGGGGCTACTGGCGGAGTCGGGCGAACGCTGCAGCTGCACATGGGCTGCCAAACCACCCGTAGTTGAATTGGCCAGGGCAAAAATGCCGCCCATTCGCTGAATAGTTTTGTCGACAATGGCCAAGCCAAGGCCCGCTCCAGCAGCTGCGGTGCGCGCCGCATCTCCTCGAAAAAACGGTTTGGTGAGATTTTGCAATTGCTCAGGTGGAACACCAGCGCCGTGATCACGCACTTTGATGAGTATCCATTTCTCCAATCCACGCGCGCTGATGTCGACATAGGTAACACCTGTATCGCCACTTTTCCCGTAGCGGCGTGCGTTTTCCAGAAGATTTGAGATGATGCGAGAGAGCTCAACCTCGTCGGCCAAAACGTTCAAATCTTCGGGCACGCTCATGGTGATCTGGAGCTCGCGATGGTCCTGCACGGCGTACACGCAAGAAGACAACACGCCGTGCAGATTGACTGGCGTCAGGATGACGCGATCGGGCCGAGCGTAGTCAAGAAACTTGTCGATGGTGGCATCAAGCTGGACGATGTCAGCCACCATGTGCTCTCGCGCTACGTCGTCAGACACGCTCATTTCCGTCTCCAGCCGCAGGCGTGCAAGCGGCGTACGTAGGTCGTGCGAAATGCCTGCGAGCATGACCGCGCGGTCCTGTTCCAACTTGGCCAGCTTTTGTGCCATTCGGTTGAAACCAATATTGACCTCCCGAATTTCGCTAGTCGAGGCCTCTTCGTCCAGGTGACTGGCCGCAAAATCTCCGTCACGCACCCGGTTAGCGGCATACGACAAACGTTTAAGCGGCTGATTAATGCGCCGTGCGATCGCCGCGGCACCGGCAAGGGACAGCGCACCAGCCGTCACCAGCCAAATGAGCCAAGTTCTCCCGCCCGCGGGGGTGAAACGCGAGCGATCCATCAGAAGCCAGTTGGAATCTCCGTTAATGGTGAAACCCACCCACAGGCCTTTTTCACCATTCACGCTCTGCGCCACGATAGCGCCCTTGCCCAGCCTGCGCGTCAACTCCTCGGTAAGGCGTTGACTGAGATCTGAGTCGTCCAGCAGTTCAAATCTGTCGCCCGGCTCGCGCGGCAGCAAGCGAACGCCTTCTTGGTCCGCCATGGTTTTAAGAAGAGAAACGCGCGCAATGGCATCCGCATGTACGAGAGCGGCGCGACTCAGATTCACCAGTGACGCAATCTGCTGGGCTGTGTGCAATGCGCGCGGCTCAAATTCCAAGGCGCGGAGGGTTTGCAGCCACGCCAAGATACTGCCGAACAACAGGATACTCAGCAGAAGGAACGTGCGCCAAAAAAGATTAAAACTCATACGCCCCCGCCCGCGACCTTGAGCGGTGCGTACGGATTCCAGCGGCGCAGGGGTCGTGGCGTCGTGATCGACTGAGGAGTTGGTTGGCATCAAAAAGCGCGGTCTAGCGCAAAGCGGCAGTGCTGCAAAGAGGGTTGCCCACCGGCTATTTGCGCGTGCCTGTGAATCTCAGCCTGCACCGTCCGGCACAAACACATAGCCAACACCCCAAACGGTTTGGATATAGCGCGGCGCGGCGGCGTCTTCTTCGATGAGTTTGCGCAGACGTGAAACCTGAACGTCAAGGCTGCGATCAAACGGCTCGAATTCTCGGCCGCGAGCGAGCAGTGCCAGCTTCTCGCGTGATAGCGGCTGGCGCGGGTGCCTTACAAGCGCCTTCAGCATGGCGAACTCGCCGGTGGTGAGCGGCAACTCTTCCCCGCTTTTTTGAAGGGCTCGTGTGCCGAGATCAAACGTGAATGGCCCGAAAGTCACGGTTTCGTTGTCGCCCGACGGTGCCCCGGGCGCCTCCTGCGGTGGGCGGCGGCGCAAAACAGCGTGTATACGCGCGAGTAGTTCGCGCGGGTTAAAAGGCTTACCCAAATAGTCGTCGGCACCTACTTCTAGCCCCACGATCCGGTCAACGTCCTCGCCCTTCGCGGTCAGCATGATGATGGGCGTTCGGTCATTTGCACCGCGCAGGCGGCGGCAGATGGAGAGCCCATCCTCGCCGGGCATCATCAAGTCAAGCACGATCAAATCCACCGTATCACGCAGCAGGATGCGATTGAGGGCCTTGCCATCTTCCGCGAGTACGACGTCAAAACCTTCTTGCGTGAGGTAGCGGCGGAGCAAATCGCGAATTCGGGCGTCGTCGTCGACGACTAATATTTTGTCGGCGCGCGCGCTGTTGTTGGTTGTGGCCATGGTGACTCCTAGGTCCAATTTGTAACAGCGGCCATTGTTACCATTTTGCGATGCGAATTCGCAACATGCGCAGCAAGAATGACCTAGCGTTACATTTCTTTCGACTCACCACACTTCGCCACAGGCCGCGTTAGCGCTCAGCGCACTGACTGACGCTCTCATGCACATGTCTACGGTAGCCTTTGCCGTTCCGTTGTTTAGGAAGTGCCGTGCGCGCTCGCAAATCATGACAATTTCAGTTCACCTTTTAAAAATTTCCGTCCTTGTTGTGGCGCTCCACGGTTCTGCTTTTGCACAAACAGCGCCCGCACTCCAAAACGTGGTGCAACTGACCGCCAGTGGCTCTGTGGACGTTCAGCAGGATCTTCTCGTTCTTACCCTCTTTGCTGTGAGAGACGGTAAAAATGCCGCTGCTGTTCAAGCGCAGTTGAGCCAAGCATTGGATGCTGCGCTCGCCGAAACGCGAAAAGACGCATCACTACTCAAGATGGACGTGAGAACCGGCGCTTTCTCGCTGTCGCCCCGGTACAGCGACAAGCAACAGATAAGCGGGTGGGAGGGGCGAGCCGAGCTAGTGCTGGAGGGCCGAGATTTTCCGCTCATCACGAGTGCAGCAGCTCGTGCTTCGAGCATGGCGGTGAGCTCAGTGGAGTTCGCTCTGAGCCGCGAGAAGAGTCAGTTGGTTGAGCAGGACGCTCAGAAGCAGGCTATTGCGCAGTTCAAGGCCCAGGCCACCCAGTTAGCCGGGGAGTTTGGTTTCTCCGGCTACACCTTGCGTGAAATATCTGTGAGCCACAGCCGTCAATCGTCGGGCCCAGTGCCGCGCATGATGAGCATGAAGACCAGTGTTGCCAGCCTCAGCAGTAGGCCCATCTCGGTGGAGCCGGGGAAGGCTGAAGTATCAGTAACCGTCTCAGGCACGGTGCAGATGCGCTGACCAGCAAAGTTGCTGGCACTGCGGAAGCGTGAGATGCGCACCGAAGCGGAGCGTAATAAGAGCCGCAGTGAGCCTAAGTCCAACAATTAGCGACGGCAGCAGCGATTCTTTAACGAGAACACAGGGCTCCTTGCGGGTGGTGGAAGGAACGACCGGCACCCTGCCCGCTTCACTCGCAAAAATTGAGATGTATTGGCCTTCTAGGGAAAGTCTGAACAACTACCTTTTTTGCCGATGACCGCCGCATCTGCGTTGCACGCGTTGTCCAAGAGCCCGTAATTGATCGTCAACGTCGATTTTTGCGCTCAGAGGCCTGTTTTTTAGACCCCGCTTGGCCTAGTT
>JBBSUJ010000111.1:0-6640 GCA_038235025.1 Burkholderiales bacterium | reverse complement strand
TTGTGATAGCGCGGTCTCGGGCGGTCCGCTTCGTTGCTTTTTTTGCCAATAGCACGGCTATTAGCTGCAAAAAGACGCCTTGCGGCCCATTCCGATCCGCACTATCACATCCTCGCGAGGGTTATGCAGGACATCCCTAGGCGGGCGAGATGGTGTGAGGCGAGTCAGGTGAGTCCGGGAGGGGGCAGAAGCGCACGCGAAGGTCTGCAGCCGCGGCTTTATTCGGCGCCCCTCCCCAAGCTTTCGTGTTCGGCAAGCCCTGAGCACGAAGGCGATCCGCCTGTTGAATGGGTGGCAACACCCTAGCGAAAAGGCCGGTGCATTGAGCCATTGGCTTAGCCTGCGGCCCCAGCATTCACGGTGCCTGAACCGCAGGTGCGGTGCCGCCACGTTGGCGCAGCGGGGAGGTGACCGAAATCGGCGCTCATGCCGCCCTGGTTTGCGTTTGTGCAATGCCGGCGTGTGCCTGTGCCTGTGCAGTGCAGTGCAGTGCTGTGCAGTGCAGTGCTGTGCTGTGCGCGAATGGGCGCAGCCGCCCGAGTCGCACTTGCCCGGTGGCCAGGGCCGGGAGCGCTTGCGCAGGAAGCGGCGAAAATTGCAGCATGTCTCTCATACCTTGCCCCTGTGGCCGCACCGACCTGCGCGCGCGCACTCTTGCCTACGCTGCCTGCTGCGGCCGTTACCTCGAGCACTTTGCTGACACGCCAGCGCCCGATGCCGAATCCCTCATGCGCTCGCGCTACACCGCGTTTGCCCAAGGACGGGCCGATTACTTGCTAGCCACCTGGCATCCTTCGCGGCGGCCGGCAAATCTGGAACTGGATGCCGCCACGCGGTTCATCGGCCTGGAGGTGCGCTCGCGCCGCCAGCGCGATGGCACCCATGCCGAAGTGGAATTTGTAGCGCGCCAACGCGATGCAGCGGGACGCGCGCACCGCCTGCACGAGCGCAGCCGCTTCCTGCACGAAGACGGGCGGTGGTTCTATATGGATAGCGACTTGGACGGAGACGCCGATGCCAGCGCCAAAACGCGGTAAAAAAATGAGCTAAATTGGACTCTAGAGGCTATCAGTAAAGGGTTTACAGCTATGAAATTTGAAGCCGTCTTGTTTGACTGCGATGGCGTGCTGGTCGACAGCGAGCCGCTCACCAACGGCGTGCTGTGCGCCATGCTGAACGAAGCCGGCTGGGCGATCACGTCAGAGGAATGCATGGCCACCTTCATCGGCAAGATGGTGCGCAGCGAAGCCGCCTTGATTGAGGCGCACACCGGCCACCCGCTCACCGACGCTTGGATGGCCGACTTCTACGCGCGCCGCAATCTACAAATTGAAAAGCACTTGCAGCCCATTGATGGCGCGCTGGACGCTGTGCGCGGGCTGCATCGTTTGACAGGCGGGCGCATTGCCTGCGCGTCCGGTGCAGATCGATTCAAGGTGGAGATGCAACTGCGCCAGGTCGGCATGACCGAATGGTTTGGCCAGCACGTCTACATCGGGCACGAGATGCGCGCCACCAAGCCCGCGCCGGATGTCTACCTGGCCGCCGCAGCTGCGCTGGGTGTTCCGCCCGAGCGCTGTTTGGTGATTGAAGACTCGGTAACCGGTGTCGCAGCCGGCGTGGCAGCGGGTGCCACGGTGTGGGGCTATGCGCCCGGCGGGCCCGTCCACAGCGGCGCTGCGGCGTTGCGCGCGGCCGGAGCAGTGCAACTGTTCACCCACATGGGCGGTCTGCCGGGGTTGTTGTCGGAAATCTTGGCGAGGACGTTGGCGGGTTGAGGGCGGGTTGAGGGCGGCCGTATCGGTGCGCTGAAGCGCTTTCATCGGTGGCCTGTTCGCACCCACTGCGGCGCAAGGCGGTTGCTATCCTCTGGCCCTCGCGCAAACTTACCGGAGCACCTCGAAACGCCGCCATGAACCTCGCTTGCCGCAGCCGCCCCGAAAGCCCAAAAGCCGTATCTGCCAGCGTTGTGCAAACCCAGCTGCGCGGCTGGAGATTTGGCCTGCTGATTGCCGCCGCGCTCAGCCTGTCTGCTTGCTCTTCGCTCAAACCGTGGATCAACCAGCCCTTGTCTACGGCCGAGCAAGCCACCGCGCCGCGCAAGGCAGAACTGCAGCAAACCGCCGCGCGCGACCCGAGCATGCTGGTGGCTGTGACGCTTTCGGGCGGTGGTGCGCGCGCCGCGGCATTTGGCTTTGGTGTGCTCACCGCCCTTGAGCAGGCGCGCTACCAATGTAAGGGCCGCGAAACCGCGCTGCTCAACGCGACCGATGTGATCAGCGGCGTCTCGGGCGGCAGCATCATGGCGGCGTACTTTGCGGCCTACGGAATTGAGCGCCTGCCTAATTTTGAACAAGCGTTTTTGCGCCAAAACTTTCAAAGCAGCTTGATTCGCCAAGCCCTGAAGCCGGGCAATTTGGTGGATTTGAGCTCTCCGTATATCGGCCGCTCGCACCTGCTCGCGCGCCGCTTGGATGATGATTTGTACGGCGGCATGACGTTTGGCGAAGTCGAGCGCCGGCCGCGCCACCCGCAGCTTTTTATTACCGCCACCGACATGTCGCTGGGTACCGGTTTTGAGTTCACATGGGACCAGTTCTCGTTGATCTGTTCTGACCTGTCCAGCGTGCCGTTGTCTTTTGCTGCGGCCTCGTCGTCGGCCGTGCCGCTGCTGCTCAGCCCCATGAAGCTGCGCAACTACGCAGACCGCTGCCAGGAAGGCAGCGACGGCAGTGCTAGTGTTAACGCCGGCGTTAACAAAACTGACAGTTTCGCCACGGGAAACGCCGCGCTGGCCGTGCAAGCGCCCGCCGAGGCCGCAGGCTTTCGCGCCCGCTTATACCGCGCGCACGAGCGCAGTTACCTCGATGCCAAGCGCAGGCCCTACATCCATCTGGTCGATGGCGGCCTGGCCGACAACTTGGGCGTGCAGCGGCTATTGGACCGCACGCCGAGTGGCGGCTTGCGCAGCGCCTTCAATGAATTGAACGTGCCGCCTGGCACCATTCAGAAGCTGGTGCTGATCACCGTCAATCCCGAACGCGATCCGCCGGTAGACATCGACCAGACCGACACGGTACCCAGCGCCGTCCAGGTGGTGGACACCTTGTTGTTTCGCACGGGTGCACGCGCCACGCGCGAAGTGCAGGAATACCTCAAAGACACCATCGACCAATGGCGTCAAGCGCTCAAATCGCGCGCGCCAGGGCTGAGCGAATCCTTCGCGCCCAATGCGCAAATTCACGTTGTACAACTGAACCTGCGCGATGCGCCCGATGAAGCCACCCGCCGCCGGCTGCTGCAAGTACCCACCGCGTTTTCCATTTCTCCCGATGAGGTCAGCGACCTGATTAAGGCGGGCGGCAGCGTGCTGCACCACTCCGCCGATTTGCGCGAGCTGATGGCATCGCTCGGCGCGCCGGTGCCCCAACCGGTGCCCGTGTCATTGCCCAAAGCAGTGCCCGGGGCCGCGGCCACGCGAGGTGCAGTTGAAGCCAAACAGTCCTGATCTGCCGGACGCGCTGCGGCGCGTCCACTCACCTACCTTGCTTGCAGCGCCCACCTAAACCCATCTGCACCCACCCACGCCACCGCCATGCGCGTTTTCGTTCCAGGTTCCATGCACTGCAGGCGCAATCGCGCGCTGTCGGTTCGGCCCATGACCAACAGGCCGTGCGTGCGTACTGCGGCACACTGAGCCCCGCTTTCCGTATGCCCGACTGAGGAGAAAAAATGCCCCATCCCCCGCCTGTCCACCCGCCCCAAAAATCGGACGCAGATGCCGCCATTAGCGAGCTCACCACGCTGCGCAATCGCCTTTTTGATGACATCGCCATGGGCGATAGCGCCGTCGTGGAGCGTGTCCTCACCAGCCAGGACATTGAGCTTTTCGCGGTGCTGTCTGGTGACGCCGGCTTATCGGCATCACACGGCACGCGCGGCGCGGATCTTGCGCAGGCGGCCGCTGTTCGCCCTTTGCCGCCCGGCGAGCCAGGTTCCACCGCCGGTCCTGGTGCCAGTGCCGCAGCCCCCCCGGCTCCGGCTGCTGGCGGTGTTCAAGGGCCAAGCATCCACAGCATGCTGGGCGGTGCGTTGGTGTCAGCTGTGATCGGCACGCGCTTGCCTGGCCCCGGCACTGTGTACGTTAGTCAGTCGCTGCGCTTTATCGCGCCCGTGCGCGTGGGCGACCGTCTGCGCACCAGCGTCACCGTCACCGCGCGCGATGCCACCACCCAAAGCCTCACGCTCGCCTGCACGTGCGTGCGCCACGATGGCACCACGGTGCTGACCGGCGAGGCAGAGGTCATTGCGCCCACCGAGCGTATCGAGCGCGCCCGCACCACCTTGCCCGAGGTGCATATCAGCGCCGGCAACGATGGCCTGCAGCGCTTGCTGGACCACGTTCGGCCGCTGGGCGCACTGCGCATGGCCGTTGTGCATCCCTGTGACCCACTCAGCCTAGGCGGCGCGCTGGATGCACGCGCGGCTGGCCTCATCGAGCCAGTGCTGGTAGCGCCCAGCGCACGCCTGTTGGCAGTGGCGAATGAGCACGGGTTTGACCTGACCGGTATCGCCATCGAAGACGTGCCCCACAGCCATGCCGCCGCCGAGCGCGCCGTGGAGCTGGTGCACCAGGGCAAAGTGCAGGCGCTGATGAAAGGCAGCCTGCACACCGACGAGTTGATGGCCGCGGTGGTGGCCAGCCAGGGCGGCCTGCGCACCAAGCGGCGCGTGAGCCATTGCTTTTTGATGCAAACACCGGCGTACCCGCGCCCCTTCATCATCACGGACGCGGCCATCAACATTGCACCCACGCTGGCTGACAAAGCCGACATCGTGCGCAATGCCATCGACTTGGCACACGCCATTGGTGTCGCCGAACCGCGCGTGGCGATTTTGGCCGCCGTAGAAACCGTCACCGCCAGCATGCCCGCCACGCTGGACGCCGCTGCCCTGTGCAAGATGGCCGACCGTGGGCAGATCACCGGCGGTCTGCTCGATGGCCCGCTGGCATTCGACAACGCCGTCTCCATCGCCGCCGCGCATATCAAAGGAATCGTCTCTGAAGTGGCAGGACGCGCCGACATCCTGGTGGTGCCCGATTTGGAAAGTGGCAACATGCTGGCCAAGCAGCTCGAATACCTGGGCGACGCCGCCAGCGCCGGCATCGTGCTCGGCGCGCGGGTGCCCATCGTGCTCACCAGCCGGGCTGATGCGCGTGATACGCGGCTGGCGTCTTGCGCGGTGGCCGTGCTGCTGGCTGACCATTACAAAAAGGTGCCGCTATGAGTGACTTGGTTCTGGTGCTGAACTGCGGCTCGTCGAGCGTCAAGTTCGCACTGTTTGATGCGGGCGTTCAGCCCTTGGCGCGCAAGCCGCTGTGGAACGGCAAGGTCGATGGAATCACCGGCGCGTCTCCCACGTTTGGCGAGACCGACGTAGCGCCAGCTCCCGTGGCGCTGGATGCCGAGCATCCCTACGGTGCAGCGCTCGCGCACATACGCACGCGCGTCACGGCGCGGCTCGCGCAAGGTGCGCATCGCCTGGTCGCCGTCGTGCACCGCGTGGTGCACGGCGGGGCCGAATATTTCGACCCGGTGCGAGTCGACGCCGAAGTGCTGGCCGATCTGCGCAAGCTAATTCCGCTCGCGCCGCTACACCAACCCTTTGCCCTGGAAGCCATTGCTGCGCTGCTGGAATCTGCACCCGATCTGCCGCAAATCGCCTGCTTTGATACCGCCTTTCACTACACCCTGCCTGACGTGGAAAAGATGCTGCCGCTGTCATGGGACGCTTGGGAGCGCGGCCTGCGGCGCTACGGGTTTCACGGCCTGTCTTACGAATTCATTTCCATCGCATTGGCCGAGCGCCAGGGCGATGCAGCGCGCGGCCGCACCATCGTGGCCCATCTGGGCAGCGGCGCTAGCCTGTGCGGAATGCAGGGCTTAAAAAGCGTTGCCACCACCATGGGCTTTTCTGCGCTCGATGGTTTGATGATGGGCACCCGCTGCGGCTCGCTAGACCCTGGTGCGGTGCTGTACTTGATGGAAATTGAGCACCGCACGCTGGAACAAGTGGGCCATCTGCTTTACCACCATTCGGGTTTGCTCGGCATCTCGGGCGTGTCGTCTGACCCACGGGTGCTGTTGGGCGAGGATGCAGGCAACCCGCGCGTGGAAGCGGCCTTGGCGCTGTACGTGCGCCGCATCGTGCGCGAGATCGGCGCACTGGTGGCCGTGTTGGGCGGGCTCGACATGCTGGTCTTCACTGCCGGCATTGGCGAACACAACGCCGTGATCCGCGAGCGCGTTTGTGTCGGGCTGGCGTACCTGGGCATCACGGTGGATGCTGATGCCAATGCAAAAGATGCGGACTTTATCTCTGGCAAAGACAGCCGCATTCCGGTGCTGGTGGAGCGCACCAACGAGGAATGGGTGGCCGCTTGGCATGCATGTCAGATGCTGCCGGGCGTAGCGTAAAAATAAGAGTCAAAAAGTGGCTCTAGCGCTTGGCGGCCTCAATTGTGAAGTGCAACACACTACTGAATTGAGAGGACAGCCATGCCAAACACTAGCTACCAACAACTGAGCGAAGCGGAGCGCCACGCCATCTCCCTCGGCCTGCAACAAGGCATGCCTCA
>JBBSUJ010000110.1:0-6710 GCA_038235025.1 Burkholderiales bacterium | reverse complement strand
CGGTTCAATGGGCGCATTGCAGATGTGCTGAAGACGCACCGGTTCATTGATCGAGAAGATTTGCAGCAGACGCTGCTGCGCTATGTCTCGTTGTACAACCACCAGTTGCCGCAGTCAGCCCTCAAGAGCAAGCCTGCCGATTCAGACGATGAAGGACTGGTACAAATCGCATCCGCATTTATTCAAAAAGCGGCCGAATGATCGTCCGGGATGCGACACACCGTGATGGCCCGTTGTTCCCACGTGTTCGCTTCTATCTGCTTCAATTGTGGTCGCCCCAGAAAATCTCCCGCGAGCTCAAACGCCTTCACCCTCACGACAAACGCATGCAAGCGTCACACGAGCACATCTACACCTGCCCGCACGCCTGTATTTGCGCCCAGCCCCGTGGGGCGCTCAAGAAGGAATTAGTTGCATGCCTGCGCATAAGCCACGCCAAGCGCTGGCCCCGCTCCAAAGGACAGGATCGGCGGCGTGAGACAAATGACCTGCTGAGCATTCATGTGCGCCCTTCCGAAGTGAACGATCGCCAGCTACCGGGTCACTGGGAAGTGAGACCTCATCAAAGGCGAGGCAAACGCAAGTGCCATCGGTACTTTGGTTGAGCGCACTACGCGCCTTGTTGTACTGGTCAAGCTGGCTCACCCCAATCCGGCTACGGCTACGGCTACGGCTACGGCTGCCCACGTTCTACAGGCCTTTACAGACAAATTTAATGCAGTGGCGCAGCCAATGCCGCTCAGCCTGACGTATGACAGAGGCAGTGAGATGGCCCGGCACAAGGAGCTGAGCGAGAACACGGGGATGAAGGTGTACATCTGCGATCCCTACAGCCCGTGGCAGAGAGGCTCTAACGAGAATACGAACGGACTGCTGCGCCAGTACCTTCCTAAAGGAACGGACCTGAGCGGCTACTGCCAGGAGCAGCTCGATGCAGTGGCCAATCAGCTCAATGGACGCCCGAGGATGACGCTCGCGTGGCGCAAGCCGATTGAGGTTTACGCAGAGCATCTGGCCAGATTGAGTGTTCAGCCTGACTCGGTGCACTGAATTAATGTTGCACTTGGGGTTGAAACCGCCGTCCGCAAAATGCAAAACGGTGCTATCAAAATATGGCAATGTGCGAAGCTGACTTTCTCGATGAGCTGCCGCTTGGTAGCTACTTATTCGATAGTGAATTCGTGGCGTCGCCACTTGAGCGCTAAGCCAGCGCTGCAATCACATTGCTGGGCGCCTGCACCAGCTCGATCAGCACGCCCTCCCCCGCGATGGGAAATTCTTCGTTCGACTTAGGGTGCAGAAAGCAGATATCGTGCCCCGCAGCGCCTTTGCGGATTCCGCCCGGTGCGAAGCGCACGCCCTTTGCGATGAGCCATTCGACAGCCTTGGGCAGATCGTCTATCCAGAGACCCACGTGGTTGAGCGGTGTGGTGTGCACTGCCGGTTTCTTGTCCGGGTCCAGCGGCTGCATCAGGTCCACCTCCACGCGGTGCACGCCCTTGCCCAGGCTGCAGATGTCCTCGTCCACGTTTTCGCGCTCGCTTTTGAACGTGGCGGTGAATTCCAGCCCCAGCATGTCGACCCAAAGTGTTTGCAAGCGGGTTTTGTCCGGGCCGCCAATGGCGATTTGCTGGATGCCGAGCACCTTGAAGGGACGTTTCGAGGGACTCATCACAGTGCTCCTTTTTCGGGAATGACACCCCTTGAATCGCCACGCGTGGTAACTGCGCCCGCGCTGGGTGCCGCAGACTGCAACATGAATTGACCGGGATGAAGACCCAGTTTCGTAAGCAATTGCAGGTCGGCTTGCGCGTCTGGGTTGCTGGTGACAAGCAACTGGTCACCGTAAAAAATCGAATTAGCCCCGGCCAGAAAACACAGCGCTTGCACCACTTCGTCCATCTGCTGGCGGCCCGCGGACAGCCGCACGCGCGCTTTGGGCATGGTGATGCGCGCGATGGCAATGACGCGCACGAAATCTAGAGGGTCCACCGGCTCGCTGTCGGCCAAAGGCGTGCCAGGCACACGTACCAGGCTGTTGATGGGCACTGACTCCGGATAGGGATTCAGATTCGCGAGCTGCGCGATCAAGCCCGCGCGGTGTACGGGCGCTTCGCCCATGCCAATGATGCCGCCGCAGCACACGCTGATGCCCGCTGCACGCACGTGCTGCAAGGTGTCGAGCCGGTCTTGGTAGGCACGGGTGCTCACCACGTCTTCGTAATACTCGGGCGCAGTGTCCAGGTTGTGGTTGTAGTAATCAAGGCCCGCCTCTTTCAACGCCAGAGCTTGCTGCGGCTCCAGCATGCCCAGCGTCGCACAGGTTTGCAAGCCCAAGCCCTTGACTGCCGCCACCAGGCCCGAGACTTTTTCGATGTCGCGGTCCTTGGGCGCGCGCCAGGCTGCGCCCATGCAAAACCGTGTGGCACCCGCGTCTTTGGCTGCTTGCGCGGCGCGCAGCACCTCTTCCACCTCCATCAGTTTCTGGGCTTCAACACCGGTGTCGTACTGCGCAGCCTGTGGACAGTAGCCGCAGTTTTCCGGGCAGCCGCCGGTTTTGACCGACAGCAGTGTGGCCAGCTCAATGTCGCCCTTGGGCCAGTGCTCGCGGTGCACCGTTTGCGCTTCGAACAACAGGTCAAGCAACGGGCGCTCCATCAGCTTCTGCACGGCAGAAACAGTCCAATGCCCCGTCGGTTCCGGGATGCGCGCAGGGCGGTGCACCTCCACCGCGCGGGTTGCAACGGCGCCGCTCATACAAACTCCAGGATCACCTGGTCCACGCTCAGCGATTCGCCCTTACCCGCCACCAGTTTGCCTACCACGCCGTCTTGCGTGGCCAGCAGAACGTTTTCCATCTTCATCGCTTCAATCACCGCTAGCTTTTCGCCGGCTTGCACCTTCTGTCCTTCGTGCACGGCAACGTCGACCAAGAGGCCTGGCATGGGCGAGAGCAAAAACTTCGACAGGTCGGGCGGCGCCTTGTACGGCATCAAGCGGTGCAGCTTCGCGCCGAGAGTCGAGAGCACCATGGCCTCGATCTGCGTGCCGTTGTGCGCGATGCGCAGGGCAAGCGGATTTTTACCGGCGCCGCGCTCCACCTGCGCGGTGAAGCCTTCGCCGTTGCAGCGGCCCTGTAAGCGGCTGTTGCCCAAGGTGGCTTCGCTCTCTATTTGATAGCTGGTACCGCCTATGGTAATTGCGCTAGAGCCTGATTTTGATTCAAAGTCTGTCACCGTCACGTCATGCTGCTCGTGTTGGCCTTCCGGGCCCAACACCACCACCACGAACGCTTCAGCCACTTTCAATTCGTGGTCTGCCATCTGCCCGCTGATGCCCGAGGCCCGCGCGCGGTAGCGCCGGTGCATGAAGGCCGCCAGCGCCACCAAAAACAGCGGGTCGTCGTGCGGCACGCCTTCGGCGTGAAAACCATCGGCGTAGTGCTCGGCGATAAAGCCGGTGTTGAACTGGCCCGAGACGAAATCAGTGTGCGCGAGCAGCGCCGACTGGAACGGGACGTTGCTGTTGATGCCGCGGATCACAAAGCCGTTAAGCGCCGCGCGCATTTTATGAATCGCGTCATTGCGGTCCGTACCGTGCACGATGAGCTTGGCGATCATCGAGTCGTAGTACATGGGGATTTCGCCGCCCTCATACACGCCGGTATCCACCCTTACGCCATATTTCTTGTCAGGCTCGGCATGGAACATGGTTTGCTCAGGCGGCTGAAAGCGCACCAAGCGCCCGGTGCTTGGCAAAAAGCCCCGAAACGGGTCTTCGGCGTTGATGCGGCACTCGATCGCCCAGCCATCACGCTTCACCTCGGCCTGGGTGAGCGGAAGGGGCTCGCCAGCGGCCACGCGAATCATCAGCTCCACCAAGTCCAGCCCGGTGATGCATTCGGTCACCGGGTGCTCCACCTGCAGGCGCGTGTTCATTTCCAGAAAGTAGAACGACTCGTCTTTGCCGACTACAAATTCCACGGTTCCAGCTGATTCGTATTGCACGGCCTTGGCAAGCGCCACGGCCTGCTCGCCCATGGCTTTGCGCGTGGCGTCGGAGATGAAGGGCGATGGAGCCTCCTCAATCACCTTCTGGTGCCGGCGCTGAATGGAGCATTCACGCTCGTTCAGGTACACCACGTGGCCTTGGCTGTCGCCAATCAACTGAATCTCTATATGGCGCGGCTCTTCGACAAATTTTTCTATAAAAACGCGGTCATCGCCAAAGCTGCTGCGCGCTTCGTTCTGGCATGAGGTGAAGCCTTCCAACGCTTCCTTGTCGTTCCACGCCACCCGCAGGCCCTTGCCGCCGCCGCCTGCGCTGGCCTTGATCATCACCGGGTAGCCAATGCCTTGGGCGATTACCACCGCTTTCTCGGCCGACTCGATGGCGTGGTTGACGCCAGGAATGCAGTTGACGCCTGCCGCACCTGCCAGCTTTTTAGATTCGATCTTGTCGCCCATGGCGGCGATGGAGTAGTGCTTGGGGCCAATGAAGACCAGTCCCTCGTCTTCCACGCGTTTAGCGAATTCGGCGTTCTCGCTCAAGAAACCGTAGCCGGGGTGAATCGCCTGCGCGCCGGTCTTTTTGGCTGCCGCAATGATGCGGTCGGCCTGCAGATAACTCTCGCGGCTGGGCGCTGCGCCAATGTGCACGGCTTCATCGGTAAGTTTGACGTGGCGTGCTTCGCGGTCAGCGTCGGAATACACCGCCACCGTGGCGATGCCCATTTTGCGGGCCGTGGCGATGACCCGGCAGGCAATTTCGCCCCGATTGGCGATTAATATTTTGGTAAACATGGGGTTCCTTGAGTCATCAAGATGCTGCGACTTCAATGCCGGGGCATTGGCGTCGTAGCTCTTCGATGAACGGCAGCTTGTCGCGCGGAGAAATCAGTATCGCGTCGTCTTGGCCATAGGCAATGAGCAAACGGTTGATCGAGAGCGCAGGCGCGGACGCCAAGTTTCTGCTGGCTGCAACCGTGCGGATTTGGTCCAGCGGCACGCACCAGCGAAATGGGCCGCTGCGAATCAGCAGATCAGATTCGACCAGCTCGTAATACGTGCGCAGCACAACCCACACTGGCAATGCGAGTACCACGGCGCACACTGCCATCCCGGCAAAGGCGGCCGATACGGAGCCATTCAAGCCCATCATGACAATCGCAGCGGCACAGACGGCGACTGTGAGCGTCATCAGAACCCATAACCAAAGGTCAATCTTGGAGGAAAAGCGCATAGGTGGCAGATGATCAGAAAGGTTGAAAAGTAGAGGGGCCTTACTGCCGTCTACAGCGGAATGTTCCCGTGCTTGCGCCATGGGTTCTCAATCTTCTTGTTCTGCAGCATGACGAGCGAGCGGCAAATCCGCTTCCTGGTTTCGTGCGGCAGGATCACGTCGTCAATAAAGCCACGCGCACTGGCCACAAACGGGTTGGTAAAGCGTTCCTTGTATTGCGCCTCGCGTGCGGCCAGCTTGACCGGGTCGTTCTTGTCTTCGCGGAAGATGATTTCCACTGCGCCCTTGGCTCCCATCACGGCAATTTCGGCACTGGGCCAGGCCAGGTTCACATCACCTCGCAGGTGTTTGGAGCTCATCACGTCGTACGCGCCGCCGTACGCTTTGCGGGTGATCACGGTGACCTTGGGCACTGTGCATTCCGCGTAGGCATACAGCAGCTTGGCGCCATGTTTGATGATGCCGCCGTACTCCTGGCTGGTGCCGGGCATGAAGCCGGGCACGTCCACAAACGTGACGACAGGAATGTTGAAAGCATCGCAAAAACGCACAAAGCGCGCCGCCTTGATGCTGCTCTTGATGTCGAGGCAACCTGCCAGCACCAAAGGCTGGTTGGCCACGATGCCCACGGTATGGCCTTCCATACGCGCCAGGCCGATGACGATGTTCTTGGCGTACTCGAGCTGCAGCTCAAAGAAGTCGCCATCGTCCACCACCTTGGTGATCAGCTCCAACATGTCATAGGGCTGGTTGGCGTTGGCAGGCACCAGCGTGTCGAGTGATTTGTCGGCGCGGTCAGCCGGGTCGTTGCTGGGGCGCACCGGTGACTTTTCGCGGTTGTTCAGCGGCAAGTAGTTGTACAGGCGGCGCAGCATGAGCAGCGCTTGCACATCGTTGTCAAACGCCCTGTCGGCCACGCCACTTTTCGTGGTGTGCGTGATCGCGCCGCCCAGTTCCTCGGCCGTCACGCTCTCATGCGTTACGGTTTTCACCACCTCGGGGCCGGTGACAAACATGTAGCTCGAGTCCTTCACCATGAAAATGAAGTCGGTCATGGCGGGCGAATACGCCGCACCGCCCGCGCAGGGGCCCATGATCATGCTGATCTGCGGCACCACGCCGCTGGCCATCACATTGCGTTGGAACACGTCGGCATAACCGCCCAGGCTGGCGACTCCTTCCTGAATGCGGGCGCCGCCCGAATCGTTCAGGCCGATTACCGGTGCACCGACCTTCATCGCCTGGTCCATCACCTTGCAGATTTTTTCGGCGTGCGTTTCACTCAACGCGCCGCCAAACACGGTGAAGTCCTGGCTGAAGACAAAGGCCAGGCGGCCGTTAATAAGGCCGTAGCCCGTCACCACGCCGTCGCCCGGTACCTTGTTGTCCTGCATGCCGAAGTCGGTGCAGCGGTGCTCGACAAACATGTCCCATTCTTCGAACGTGCCTTCGTCAAGCAGCAGCTCGAT
>JBBSUJ010000109.1:0-6778 GCA_038235025.1 Burkholderiales bacterium | reverse complement strand
TGTGATAGTGCGGATCGGAATGGGCCGCAAGGCGTCTTTTTGCAGCTAATAGCCGTGCTATTGGCAAAAAAAGCAACGAAGCGGACCGCCCGAGACCGCGCTATCACAACCCGCAGGGAGTTATGCAGGATGTCCCTAGCGTTGAACGGCATCAGCGCAGCTCATCGATCCTGCGGATCTCCTTGAGCCCCAAAAGATCGGCAGATGTGCCGGATCGACCCATGAAGGGCACCGGCCCATTGCTGCAGCGGGCCTCCACCCAGAAGCCCGCACAACAGTGGAGGCGAGCGTTGACACCACCGCAGCATCGAAACACGCCAGAGTTGTTGGCGAAATGGCCATCTAGCGCTTATAGGTAAACCTTTAGTAGCTCTTAATTAAGGAGCAAAAAACCGGTCCTAAGCCAGCGCGCGCTGGATGATGATCTTCTACACATCGCTGGTGCCTTCGTAGATCTGGCAGACACGCACGTCGCGGTAAATGCGCTCCACCGGGAAATCATTCAGCACGTCATAGCCGCCCAAGGTCTGAATGGCGGCGCTGCACACCTGCTCGGCCATCTCACTGGCAAACAGCTTGGCAATGGCAGCTTCCTTGAGGCACGGGCGGCCGGCATCGCGCAGTGCGGCGGCGTGCCAGATGAGCTGGCGCGCGGCCTCGATCTATGTGGCGCAATTGGCAAGGCGAAAGCCCACGGCCTGGTGGTTGAAGATGGCCGTGCCAAAGCTCTCGCGCTCCTTGCTGTATTGGAGCGCGACGTCAAACGCGCTGCGCGCCATGCCCAGGCTTTGCGCGGCAATGCCGATGCGCCCGCCTTCGAGTCCGCCCAGCGCAATCTTGTAGCCCTCGCCTTCCTGGCCGATCAGATTCTCTGCAGGAATGCGGCAGTTTTCAAAAGTAATCTGCGCGGTATCGCTGCTGTGCTGGCCCAGCTTGTCTTCCAGCCGCGCCACCACGTAGCCGGGCGTACTGGTGGGTACGATGAAGGCGCTCATGCCTTTCTTGCCCGCGCCCTTGTCCGTTACCGCAACCACAATCGCCACGGTGCCGTTCTTGCCGCTGGTGATGAACTGCTTGATGCCATTGATGACGTACTCATCGCCCTGCTTGACCGCCGTGGTGCGCAGGCCGGATGCATCTGACCCCACATGCGGCTTGGTCAGGCGGAAGGCGCCCAGCATTTCGCCGCGCGCCAACGGCACCAGCCACTCGCGCTGCTGCTGCGGGTTGCCGTAGCGCAGCAGGATGGCGTTCACCGGGCAGTTGGTCACGCTGATGACGGTGCTGGTGCCGCCATCGCCAGCCGCGATTTCTTCCAGCACCAGCGCGAGCGACAGGTAGTCCAGCCCCGCGCCGCCCAGTTCCTCAGGCACGCAAATGTCGTAGGCACCAAGTGCCGCCAAGCCTCGGTGGGCCTCTTTGGGAAACAAGTGCTCCCGGTCCCAGCGGGCCGCGTAGGGCCAGAGTTGCTCTTGGGCAAAGTTGCGCACCGCGTCGCGGATCATTTCCTGGTCTTGGGTCAGCAGCATGGGGTGTCTCGGCTCGTGTCCTGGCTTGTCATCATTTGGGCTTGATGCTGCGCCCAACGTACCGAGCGCAGTGCTCGGGAAATGGCCAGGCGCGGCGCGCCCACCGGTGCGGGCTCAACGGACAAGTCGCAAAAGTGGGGAAAGAAACGCTTCACGGCGTTGGACCAGCGGTTTAAGGGGCGGTGTTTAAGGCGCGGTTTTGAGGCGCGCTGGCTTGGGGCGCAGCAGCTGGCCTTTGTCGGCAGGCGTCAGGGCGGCCAGCTTCGCCAGCATGCCGCCCACACTGACTTTCAGGCTAAGCAGCGCAGACTTATTACCCATGTCGGTCTGCACCCAGCCGGGGTCCATGGTGATCAGCGTGGATGCCGGGTAGTCGTGCTGGGCGGCTGCCACCGCCATGTTCAGCGCTGCCTTGCTGGTGCGGTACAGCCAGGCGTTGCTGCCGGGCACATTCGCAATCTGCGACATGTTGGATGACATGAACGCAAACACGCCACCAGCGGCTTCGACCATGGGCGCTACGCAAGGAATGAGCTGCATAGCACCCAGCACGTTGGCGTGCATGACCGCGTCGAAGTCCCGCTGTGTAGGCGGCTCGGTAGCGCTGGGGCGGCGCATAACACCGGCGACGTAGAACGCCAGGTCAATCGGCTTGCCACCCAGCTGCGACGCGAGGCCGCTGATGCTGGCGGGATCGGTGACATCCACCGTCAGCACCTGGGCACCGATGGCTTGCAACTGTTCGCGGTCGGCGTGGGTGCGAACGGTGGCGATGACGTGTGCACCAGATGCCAGCAGCTGCCGGGCGAGCTCCAGACCAAAGCCGCGCGACGCAGCTACCACCAGCTCGGTTGCGAAAGATTTATGAGTTAAATCGGCCTACATCGCTTATTCAGCATAGGTTACCAACTATTAGAACAGGAGTAACTCGCATTAGATCAACTCCACCGCCATTGCGGTGGCCTCGCCGCCGCCAATGCACAGCGTGGCCAGGCCCCTGGTCTTGCCGTGCGCTTTGAGCGCGTGCAGCAAAGTCACCAAAATGCGCGCGCCGCTGGCCCCAATCGGGTGGCCCAGCGCGCACGCGCCGCCGTTCACATTGACGATGTCGTGCGACAGATTGAGCTCGTGCATCAGCGCCATGGGCACTACAGCAAAGGCTTCGTTGATCTCCCACAGGTCGACGTCGGCCACGTTCCAGCCGGTTTTCTTGAGCGCTTTTTGCGTCGCACCCAGCGGCGCGGTGGCAAACCATTCGGGCTCTTGCGCATGCGTGGCGTGGCTGACGATGCGTGCCAGCGGCTTACAGCCCAGTTTTTCGGCGGTGGATTGGCGCATCAGCACCAAGGCGGCCGCACCATCGTTGATGGAGGAGCTGGACGCCGCCGTGATGGTGCCGTCCTTTTTGAAAGCCGGCTTGAGGCTGGAGATTTTGTCCAGCCGCGCCTTGCCGGGGCCTTCATCAATGAGCACCACGGTTTCGCCCACGCGGCTTTTCACGGTTACGGGCGTGATTTCGGCAGCAAACGCGCCGGATGCGGTAGCGGCCTGGGCGCGCTGCACGCTGGCGGTGGCGAAGGCGTCTTGCTGCTCGCGCGTGAAACCATATTGGCCGGCGCAGTCTTCACCAAAGGTGCCCATAGAGCGGCCGGCCTCATAGGCGTCTTCCAAGCCGTCGAGCATCATGTGATCGAAGATGCGGTCGTGGCCCAAGCGGTAACCGCCACGGCCTCTTTTTAGCAGGTAGGGCGCGTTGGTCATGCTCTCCATACCGCCCGCCACCATCACATCGTGCGTGCCGGCTAGCAGCATGTCGTGCGCCATCATGGCGGCCTTCATGCCGGACCCGCACATCTTGCTGAGCGTGACCGCGCCGGCTTCTTTCGGCAGCCCGCCCTTGAATGCGGCTTGCCGCGCGGGGGCTTGGCCCTGCCCCGCCATCAGGCAGTTGCCGAACAGCACTTCGCCTACTTGGTCGGGGGCCACGCCCGCGCGCTTGACCGCTGCGGCGATGGCCGCGCCGCCCAGATCGTGCGCGGCCAGGCTGCAGAAGTCGCCCTGAAACGCGCCCATGGGGGTGCGCGCGGCACCCACAATGACGATGGGGTCTGAAGCGCTGGGGGTCATGGTGAAAATCTCCGGTCAAGACAAGACAAAAATCAGTCGGCGTAGGCTTGGTCAAAGCGCCGGCTGGTGTCGTACGGAAACACGTCATACACATGGCCGGCGAGGATGCGCTCTTTGTGCTGCTGCCAAAACTCGACGCCCAATAAATTAGCGTGGTGGCGCATGAAAACTGCGCGCACCGAGGCGTTGCCCAGGAGAAAGGGTGCAAATGTTTCCGGAAACACATCGCGCGGCCCCACCGAGTACCAAATCTCGCCGCTCATTTCTTCTTCCTCGTTGCGCGGCTCGGGCACGCGGCGGAAGTTGCAGTCGGTGATGTACTCAATCTCGTCGTAATCGTAGAACACCACCTTGCCGTGGCGCGTAACGCCAAAGTTCTTCCACAGCATGTCGCCAGGGAAAATGTTGGCTGCCACCAGGTCTTTGATGGCGTTGCCATATTCGATGACGCTGCGCTCCATTTGCTGATGGGCGCGCTCGTCCTGCGGCCCGGCGTCAAACGATTCCTGCAGGTACATGTTGAGCGGAATCATGCGCCGCTCGATGTAGAGGTGTTTGATGATTACTTCCTGTTGGCCATCGCCATCGCGGTCGCTGATTTCCAGCTGGCTGGGGGCAAACTTTTGCAGTTCGGCGATCAGGTCATCCTCAAAGCGCACCCGCGGAAACGCCACCAGGCTGTATTCCAGCGTGTCCGCCATGCGGCCCACGCGGTCGTGTTGCTTAACAAGCAAATATTTGCTTTTGATCTTCTCGCGCGTGGTGTCCTTCTGCGGCGGGTAATAGTCCTTGATGAGCTTGAAAACGAAAGGAAACGACGGCAGGTCGAACACCAGCATCACCATGCCTTTGATGCCGGGCGCAATGCGCAGCTTGTCGGTGGAATGCTTCAGGTGATACAAAAAGTCGCGGTAGAACAGCGTTTTGCCCTGCTTGGCCAGGCCGAGGGCGTTGTACAGCTCAGCGCGCGGCTTGCGCGGCATCAGGCTGCGCAAGAAGTGCACGTAGGCACTTGGGATTTCCATGTCCACCATGAAGTAGGCGCGCGCAAAGCTAAACAGCATTTGCAGGTCATCGTCGCCAAACAAAGCGGCGTCAATGAACAGTTGCCCCTGCTCGTTATGCAGGATGGGCAACGCGAACGGCACTTCGTGGTAACCGTTGATGATCTTGCCCACCACATAGGCACCCTTGTTGCGATAAAACAGGCTGGAGAGCACCTGAATCTGGAAATTGGCGCGCAGCTTGACCTGGTGCAGGCGGCTCTGACTTTGCATGGCGCGCAGCACATGGTCTAGGTCCGCGGCCAAATTGGCAAATGCACGTTGCAGCCGAAACGCCTCCACGATGGCGATGAGCGTCTCGCGCAGCGTGTCGCTTGTGGGGTAATAGGCGTAATACGTGGGGCGGCCCCCGAAGTCGTCGTTCTCCAGATATTCGGTGCTCATCGCCGGCCGCACGAAAATGAAATTGTTGTGAAAGTGCGTGCGGTGCAAGATCTTGGTGGTGACCGAATTGAAGAACGTCTCTGCCAGTTCGGGCTGGTGGTGCTCGACCAACAGCCCGATGTAGTGCAACTTCACCTCATGCCAAAGCGGCATGGGCTGGTCGCCCGCCGCAAACTCTTTTTCCAGCCGGCGCACGCATTCTTTGACTCGAAGGTCATAGAACTCGATGCGCTCGCGCTGGGCGCGTTGTTGGTCGCGCCAATCCGCCGTTTCAAACCGGTGCTTGGCACGCGCGGATTCGGTTCGAAAAAGCCGGTAATGGCGGTTGAACCCGTCCATCATGGCCTTGGCGATGTCGTAGGCAATAGGCGAAGCCAAGCGCTGCGGAAACATCGTGTCGGTGGTTGCAGCTGGTACCAGTGCGGTCACACTGCTTGCGCTCACCTCAGCGGCGGATGTGGTGCCTGCCTTGCTGCCACGTTTTCCACCGGATCTCACGTCCTCAGAAGGCCTTAAGGTAGGCCCGGAGCTGGGGTTGGAGGTTGATTTCTTGATGGTTTGCTCCTCGTCGTTCGAACGCTCGCCGATTTGCAATCAGTGCGCCGCTGCCAGCGACGATTCGGTCGCCACCGTGGCGCGGCGCTCGCCAGGTACGCTGGCCACAGCGCTGCGGTAGGTGGCATCCAACTCGTCATTGACCTGCACGGAGATGTGCAGGTCATGGATCAAGCCGTCCTTCAAACCGTAGCACCAGCCGTTCAAAGTGACCGGCTGTCCGCGCGTCCAGGCGTCCTGGATCACGGTGGTCTGGGCGACATTCAGCACCTGCTCAATGACGTTGAGCTCGCAGAGCGCATCCAGCCGCCATTGGGGCTGGATGTCGGCCAGCAAGTCCCGGTGCCGATCGCGCACATCCTTGACGTGGCGTATCCAGTTGTCCGACAGGCCCACGCGCTGGTCTTCCAGCGCCGCACGCACGCCTCCGCATCCGTAGTGGCCGGTGACGATCACATGTTCGACCTGAAGCTTGTCTACCGCGAACTGGATGGTGGAGAGGCAGTTGAGGTCGGTGGGCACCACCACGTTGGCCACGTTGCGGTGCACGAACACTTCACCCGGGTCAAGCCCGGTGATCTGGTTGGCCGGCACGCGGCTGTCGGAGCAGCCGATCCACATGTATTTGGGCTGTTGCTGGGCCAGCAGCTGGGTAAAAAAGCCGGGGCGCTCGCGCTCCATCTGCGCTGCCCATGCACGGTTGTGGGAAAACAGTTCTTGAATTGAATTGGTGGGCATTTCATTCTGCTTGGCTCCCATAAAATACGAAAGCAAGTAAGTAAGAGTTCTCAACAAGAGTAACTGCAGTCTCTAGGATGTCCTGCATAACCCTCGCTAGGGTGTGATGGTGCGGATCGGGATGGGCGGCAAAGCGTCCTTTGGCAGTCAATAGCCGTGCAATTAGCAAAAAAAGTAACGCGGCGGATCGCCCTACGCCGCGCCATCACAGAGGGCAGAGAGTTATGAAGGGCGTCCCTTGGGACATCCTGCATAACTCTGCCTACGGTCTGGTAGCAGTCAGTTTTTCATGGCATCGTCACCCCCATCAAGCAATCGAGCCTTGATCCCAACCTCGCCGTCAAAAAAACCCGCAAGCAGGAGTTCCTGGGACAGATGGAG
>JBBSUJ010000108.1:0-6932 GCA_038235025.1 Burkholderiales bacterium | reverse complement strand
TGGTGGCGATCGTGTGATGCACCGCACCCATTAGCAAGGTGTAGCCATCCCCTTTCGCGCGGGCGACGATGTCGGCGCCCACCGTGGCGCCGGCACCCGGCTTGTTCTCGACGAGCACCGGCTGGCCCAGACTCTTGGACAACTGCTCGCCGAGCGTTCGCGCCAGCACGTCGGTGGTGCCCCCTGCAGCGAACGGCACGACGATCGAGATCGGCCGCGTCGGCCAGTCGGCAGCCTGCGCCGAAGCAACCAGCGGCAGCAGTGGCAGTGCCGTCGCCAGCACAGCGACAGCGAATCGGCGGCGGGAATTGTTGTTGTCGTTCATGGATGTCTCCTTGCTGCAAATGGTTCGATCAGGCGGCGCGTTGCGCAGTCGGCGCATCGGCCAGGCGTTGGCAAACGGCCTGAGTGACTTGCTCGGTCGTGGCTTTTCCGCCCAGATCCCCGGTGTGCAGCGCGGTGTTGGCTGTGACCTGCTCGATCGCCGCCATTAGCCGATCGGCGGCCGCCTGCTCGCCCAGGTGTTCGAGCAACATCACGGCCGACCAGAATGTGCCGATCGGGTTTGCCAAGCCCTTGCCCATGATGTCAAAGGCCGAGCCATGGATGGGCTCGAACATGCTCGGGTAACGCCGTTCGGGATCGACGTTGCCGGTCGGCGCAATGCCGAGGCTGCCCGCCAGCGCGGCCGCAAGATCGCTCAGGATGTCGGCGTGCAGGTTGGTTGCGACGATCGTGTCGAGCGACGCCGGGCGGTTGATCATGCGTGCGGTCGATGCGTCGACCAATTCCTTGTCCCAGGTAACGTCGGGAAATTCTTTTGCGATCTGTGCTGCGATCTCATCCCACATCACCATCGCATGGCGTTGCGCATTGCTCTTGGTGATGACCGTCAGCAGCTTGCGTGGGCGCGACCGGGCGAGATTGAACGCGAAACGCATGATCCGCTCCACGCCCGCGCGGGTCATCAGCGACACGTCGGTCGCGGCTTCGAGTGGATGGCCCTGGTGCACGCGGCCACCGACGCCGGAGTATTCGCCTTCGGAGTTCTCGCGGACGATCACCCAGTTCAGGTCTTCGCGAGCGCAGTTGGCCAGCGGCGTCTTGATGCCCGGCAGGATGCGAGTTGGCCGCACGTTCGCGTACTGGTCCAGCCCTTGGCAGATCTTCAATCGAAGGCCCCAAAGCGTGATGTGATCCGGGATGTGCGGGTCACCGGCCGAGCCGAACAGGATCGCATCCTTGTTTTTCAGATCTTTCAGGCCGTCGTCCGGCATCATCACCCCGTGCTCGCGAAACCAATCGCCGCCCCAGCCGAACGAGGTGAATTCAAACGCGAAGTCCTGACCAGCGGCTGCGAGCGCCTCAAGCACGGCCTGGCCGGCCGGGATCACTTCCTTGCCAATGCCATCGCCGGGGATGCAGGCAATTTTGTACGTCTTCATCAATTCGCTTTCGTAGAACACTCAAACAAAACAGGCGGCAACGCTGGGCTTGCCGCCACTGACACGGCCGTGCTGAAATTGATGTCGTCTTCAACTTCAGGTTTGACTGCCATGGCATCACCCTGCGTGCCGAATGGGATTGTCGCGCGCTACCTGCGCAGCGGGCGGTTGCAGCAACTGTCGTCACGTTACCGCACCCCATCGGCAGACACCTACGCGGTGCATCCGCAACGCCATCAGACGTCTGCGCGCGTGGGTCCACTTGTGTCCTATCTGGCGAGCCACTTTGGTGATTTGGTGCGACGTGCTGAAGGGCTGATTGGCAAATGGTGACGGACCAGGTCACTGGGTCAAGGAGGCGTGGCTTAGGGCACGTCGAGCCGCTGTGAGCCTGTTTAAGCAGATGGTCTGTGCACGCTTGATGGTGCTGTGATGCCCTTCACCAAGTTGTCCATTGGTGGTCGGCGAGGAAGTCTAATGGTCTGAGGCTACAGGGGAGACCTCAAGGTCTGAGGCTACAGGGGAGACCTCAACTTCGGAGATTGCGTGAGCGGCTTGCCAGCCTGCGACTCCCCCTTCCTCTTCCGCGCAGCGGTGGGAGGCTCGCTCGCGCTCGCAGTGCTTCGAGACGCTCGAACCGCGAGGTGCTGACCAGCCTCCGTCGCAGTGGCTGCCACTTCACACAAAATTCCGTGCATCGCGAGCTGCAAGTATTCACGGACAAACTTGGCACTCAGCGGCTGATGTCCAATCAGCAGGCGGTAGTACAGCGGAGCATATAGAACATCCAAAACGACTTGCGGGTCTGCTCTCCGCACGATGCCTTGGGCAATGCTTGTCTTCACAATGCGAACGCCCTCGGCTCGGCGGGCGTTGATGTAGCCCGCTTGGAACTCTCTTGCCAATGCTGGGTCAAGCTGGCTTTCCGCGATCAGCGCAGCCATCATGCGTCCGATCGGCCCACGAAACTTCTCGCTCATGTTCATGACGCGCTCGACCACTGCATCCAATGAGAGTGCGTCTGGGTAAGGGATCGCGACCAACGATTCGCGCAGAAACGCCGACATGATGATGGCCGCGCGGTTGGGCCACCACTTGTAGATGGTGGCCTTGCTCACTTTTGATTCTGCCGCGATGGCTTCGACCGTTGTCGCTTGCAACCCCTGCTCGGACAGCAACTTGTAAGCGGCATCCAGTACGGCCTCCTCCGCCACTTTGCTGCGAGCGCGCCCTCTTGGGCGATTCCCCGAGGGCTCGGGTGGGGTAATCCCCAAAGATTTCGACATAGCAAACAGGGCCATCAAACCTATACTGAACGTTCAGTATGCAATCAGTAAATGAATCAGCAAGCAAGCATATGGCACAACCAAACGCGCTGTTGGAAGAAAAGCCCTACCAAGGCTTTGAACTCAATGCAGGGCATGTTTCCGACCCGCATGGCACGACTCCTGAAGAGTGGGTCGTGCGCCGTGATCTGGCAGCGGCTTACCGACTGTGTGCCGTTTTCGGGTGGGACGACCTGATCTACACCCACATTTCAGTGCGGGTTCCTGGGCAGCCGGGGTGCTTCTTGGTCAACCCGCTGGGCATGAGCTTCGACGAGATGACGGCTTCGTCGTTGGTCAAGATCGACTACAGCGGGAACGTGGTCGGGGACTCACCCCACCGACCGAACGCCGCAGGGTTTGTAATCCACGGTGGTATTCACGAAGCGCGCAAGGATTTGGCGAGCGTCATGCACCTGCACACGGTTCACGGGATGGCCCTTTCCATGCTCAAGGACGGCCTGCTTCCACTGACTCAACACGCCCTGCGCTTTTATGGACGAATCGGGTACCACGATTACGAGGGCGTTGCGCTCTCGAAAGGGGAGCGCGAACGCATCATCGCGGCAATGAAAGGTCACAACGCGCTGATCTTGCGAAATCACGGCACTTTGACAGGGGGCCGGTCGGTTGGTGCTGCCTTTGTCGAAATGTTTTATCTTGAGAAAGCGGCCCAAGCCCAGATTCTTGCCCAGTCAACTGGGGGTGAGCTTAACCAACTCAGCGAAGAGGTTTGCGCTCTGGCCGATCGTCAGTGGCAAGAAGACTTCAGTGGTGCAGCAGATCGAGAGTGGCCCGCAATGCTGCGCCGCCTTGACCGCACCGATCCGTCTTACAAGAACTGATGGCAAGCCGCTGATCCACAGCCACCGACTGCTTCCGCTGCCCCTCTCTTTGTGACATTGCATTTCTCGTTCACAAGCACCTCTTCCAAACGACAGGAGACGACCATGAAACCAAGCTTCCGCACCCTTTCCATTATTTTGCTCACCGGTGCTTTCTTTGCACCTTTTGCTCATGCGCAAAAGGTCATCAAGATTGGCTATGCCGTTGGACACGACAGCCACTACGGCGCAGGCGCCGATGCCTTTTGTGGCGAGCTGGAAAAAACCACAGCCGCTCGCTACACCTGCAGTCAGGCGCCCAACGCAACGCTGGGCAACGAGCGTGAGATGGTGGAGGCCGCGCAAATCGGATCGCTCGATGTGGCATTCGTCTCAAGTGGAACGGTCGGCAATTTCGTACCGGAAATCCGCGTGCTGGACATCCCCTTTCTGTTCCGTGACTACGCCCATGCGCGGCACACACTGGATGGTGAGATTGGCCAAAAGCTGCTGGGCCAATTTCCTTCCAAAGGCTTGGTGGCTCTGGCGTGGGGAGAAAACGGGTTCCGTCAGCTCACCACGACGAGCCGCGCAATAAACACACCTGCCGATCTGGCCAACCTCAAGCTGCGCACGATGGAGAACAAGGTGCACATTGAGAGCTTCAAAACGCTGGGCGCCCTGCCCACGCCGATGGCGTGGCCAGAGGTCTACACCGCCCTGCAGCAAGGCACGATCGACGGGCAAGAAAATCCTCTGCCCATCTTGATTACAGCGCGCTTGTGGCAGGTGCAAACGCATTTGGCATTGACTTCACACGTCTATTCACCCACTCTTTTCATTGCAAGCCCAGCGCTCTACAACAAGCTGAGCGATGAAGACAAAAAAGCCTTTGTGTCTGCAGCCCGCGCTGGTGCCAAGGCGCAACGCGAACGTGTTACCAAGGACGATGCCATTGCCATTGCCCAAGCCGAGAAGGAAGGCATGACCGTCACCCGACCCAACACCGCTGAGTTCCGCACCGCACTTGAGCCGGCATTCAAAAATTTTGAGAAAACTTATGGCCCGACTTTGAAAGCCATCGCTGCGGTTCAGTAACCCGTGCGGCGCTTCGCACTCCAGTTAGCGGATCGATGCGAGCGCGCCACGACTTGGCTGCTGTCGATCTGGATGGGTCTGATGGTCGTTGTTGGGTTCTACCAAGTGCTTGCGCGCTTCGTGCTTCACGAGCCCTCGTCGTGGTCGGAAGAGGTGCTGCGCCGCGCCATGATTTGGATGGTGGCGCTGGGCCTGTCCATCGGTTTTCGTCATGGGGCACACATCTGCGTCGATGTGATCAACCGCGTTCGGTCCGCCTCTTTTCGGGCTGGCATCCGTTGGTTGGTTTTTCTTGTCACCATGAGCTTTCTGGCTTTGCTGGTGGTTTTGGGCACTGACATGGCTTGGCGGGTGCGCTTCCAGAGCTTTGCGAGCTTGGAGCTGTCCATGACTTGGGCCTATGCAGCCATTCCGACAGGCGCCTTGCTGTCAATGGTGGCGCTTTTGGCCCAGTTCCTGTCGCAGCCCGTTGCCTCGGTAAATGATGAGTTTGGAGGCGTTACGTGCCAGCCGTAATGTTGGTGACCATGCTGCTGTGCTTTTGCTTGAGCATTGCGATTGGCGTTTCCATCGGCGTGGCCAGCGTGATCGGCGTTTGGACGTCGGGCAGCCTGCCCTCGGTGGTGATCCCCAAGGAGATGTTCTCCAGCCTGGATAAATTTCCTCTGCTGGCCGTGCCTTTCTTCATCCTCGCCGGAAAGCTGATGGAAGAAAGCGGCATCTCTGAACGGCTTGTCGAATTTGCCAAATCCATAGTCGGCGGCATTCAGGGCGGCTTGGCGTTGAGCTGTGTGCTCACCTGCATGATCTTCGCCGCAGTCTCAGGGTCCTCGGTGGCGACCACCTTTGCGGTCGGCGCCATCTTGATCCCGGCGCTCGTGAAGATGGGTTACCCAACCAACTTTGCCGCTGCGTTGCAAGCGACCTCGGCTGAGCTTGGCGTCATCATCCCCCCGTCAATTCCAATGATCCTCTACGGCGTAAGCGCCGAGGTCTCCATCGGGGAAATGTTTGTGGCCGGCATCGGTCCTGGGATCCTCATTGCTGGCTTGCTGATGCTCTACATCGTCGTCTGGGCTCACGTGACTGGGCGCGGCAAGCGCGACGGCGAAGGGCGACTTGGCGTGGTCGTAGCGGCGCAAAGGGCCTTTTGGGCATTGATGATGCCAGTCATCATCCTGGGCGGCATCTACGGTGGCGTCTTCACGCCGACGGAAGCTTCTGCGGTGGCGGTGGTTTACGCCTTCGTTGTTGGCTTGTTCATCTACGGGAAACTTGAATGGCGACAGATCCCGCGCATCCTGCAGCAATCGGCCGTCACCACGTCCGTCATCATGTTCATCATCATGAACGCGGGCCTGTTTTCCTACCTTGTGAACTACGCTGGCCTGCCCGAGACCATCGGCGTGATGCTCAAAGACAGCCTGAAGACGCCGCTCTACTTTTTGGTGGGCGTAAACGTGGCGCTGTTTTTGATTGGTATGTTTGTGGAAACCTCGGCTGCCATCATCGTGCTGGCACCCATCCTGGCCCCGGTGGCGGTGTTTTTCGGCATCGATCCGGTGCACTTCGGCCTGATCATGATCGTCAACTTGGCACTCGGCATGATCACGCCACCCGTCGGCGTGAATCTGTTTGCGGCTTGTTCGGTGGCCAAAATTCCACTGGACACCTTGATCAGGCCGCTGCTGCCTTTTGTTGGGGTCATCGTCGTGTCCTTGGCACTGATCAGCGCGTTTCCAGCGATCTCGCTCACGTTACGCGATCTGGTTTATCGCTGAGGGCAACGCATGACCAACGAATTGACGGGTTATCAAGCGCTTGGTGTGGACCTGCGCGGTCAGCATTTGGTGTTGGCAGGTTGCGGCGGCATCGGTCTCGAAGTAGCACGCATTTGCGCGCTGCTTGGAGCGCGCCTTTCGATTTATGACATCCGCCTCCCAGCACGCGCCTTGCGTGAAGAGGTTGCGGCTGTCGGCATGCATCGTTGGGAAGTCGCTGACCTGCGAGACCATTCTGTGCTGCGTGCCATTGGGGCGGACTGCCAAGATGCAGATGCGCTGGTCATCACTTCCGCAATTTGCCCCGACGAGGCGACTTTGGATGACGACGACGAAAGTTGGGAACGCAGTTTTACAGACGTGTTTGCCGTCAACGTCACAGCGCCGATGCGGTTGAGTCTGCAGATGTTGCAGGCGATGAAAGCACGAGGCAGCGGGCGCATCGTGTTGGTCGGATCA
>JBBSUJ010000107.1:0-7195 GCA_038235025.1 Burkholderiales bacterium | reverse complement strand
GGTGCACAAGGCGCAGGGGTCTGAGTTTGAGCACACCGCGCTTGCGCTACCGCCCCAGGCTGGCGCGCTGCTCACGCGTGAGTTGGTCTACACCGGCATTACGCGTGCGCGGGAGGCGTTCACGCTGGTGGCCCCGCGTGGTAGGCTGCTGACGCAGGCGGTGAAGACGCGCACCCAGCGGGCGAGTGGGCTGCAGGGGCTGCTGGCACGGAGTTGACAGTTTTGAAGCGGCGCGTTGAAGTACGCCGCGATAAATGCGGTGAGCCGCGCCGCTACGCCTCATCGAGAAAATCTGAGCCACTGAGGGTATTGTGCCGGGTCACACAGTTCGCGCGCGAACTCACGGCGTCGGCTGCGCTAAGCAAGGATGCTGCTGAAACGCAGGACTTTGACGGCAACATGCTCTTGCGTGCGCAATGAAACCGGGGAAGTAGGCGGCAGGCTGAATCGCTTTGATGACAACAAATGCCGGCGTCGCTTTAGAGAACGAATCTTCGATGCTCTGCGGGCAGTCCGTGTGCCCTCATTGTCGAGTGACGTACCTTCGAGGCGCATGGGACGTCAACAATCGCTGCATGGCGGTTATTCCGGCCGACCCTCTGTCTCAGTTCATTAACACTGCCGCAGACATCCATGCTCTCTTTCAGTTGTAAGCAGCAGAGAAGACCAAGCCCCCCAAAACCCCTCCTCCTACAATCCCGCCCCATGCACTTCCTGCGTCGCACCCGTTGGCTCACCTGCTTCATGCTGGTGTGGTTCAGTGCGATGGTGGGGGCGGCGACGGCTTCGCCGTTGATCAATCCGCAGTCCATGCAGTTGCTGTGCTCTAGCGCTGGCACGGTCAAGTTGTTGGTCACCACGGACGACGGCGTGCAACTGCAGTCGCAGGTGCTGGAATGCCCGCTGTGCCTGCACCTGGGTGGCGGCACGCCCGCGCCGCTGCCCGCACCAGCGTTGCCGCTGGTGCAGCCGCTGGCGGTGGCTTTGCAGCCGGTTCCGGCGGCCCACATTGCGCTGCGCACCGCCGCGCCGCTGCCGGCACGCGGGCCCCCGGTCTTCTCCTGAGTTGGGTTCAAAACCTTAGCTGCTTGCCCATATGGGGTAAGCGCTAGCGGCCTTTTTTGCTTGTATTTCAGGGGACGCATGTACACGCCGAGCCCGCGTGGCCGTGGAGGTTGCCATGAACCTCATACGGTGACCCTTTCCCCGCCATGCATCTGCGTCGTCCCGCTTTCGGTTGGTGCGGGATCAGGTCATTTTCAAAAAGATTCATGATGTTATTGACTACTAAAAATATAGCTGCTTGTGCAATATGCATAAGCGCTAGTGGCCTATTTCATGCTGCAAACGCGCACATCACGCTGGAATACCAGGTGGCCAACGCCGCCAGCAACTACAAGGCCACATTCCGCGTGGGTCATGGTTGCGGCGAATCGGCCACGCGGGAGATTGCCATCACCATGCCAGCGGGGGTTGAGGCGGCTAAACCGATGCCCAAATCGGGTTGGTCTGTCAGCATCGAGCGCGTCAAACTAGAGCCGCCGCGCAGCGAGCACGGCACAACCATCACCGATGAAGTGCACCGCATTCGCTGGACGGCCAACACCGACGCCGATGCGCTGCCCAATGGGTTCTACGATGAGTTCGTTTTGCAGGCGCGCATGCCGGCGCAGGCGGGAACGATCTATTGGCCGGTGGAACAAATCTGCACGCAAGGCCGAATCGACTGGAACCAGGTACCAGCCGCTGGTCAAAGCCCGCAGGATTTGAAAGCCCCGGCCGCCGCGCTGGAACTGCTGCCCGCAGCGGGCAGCCACGCGCACTGAGCGGCTTGCCTTTTCTCCTTTTCTCCTTTTTCCCTCTCTCGTTATTGCTCACCTCTCTCTTTCGACTTTCTTCAGGAATTGATATGAACGTACAAAAAATCGCCTCTTCCCTATTGGTCGCCGCCACTTGTATGGGTGGTGCCGCACACGCACAAACAGCGTCGGTTACGGCACCTGTCGCTACGACCGCGACTGCCTCCGCACCCGTTGCAGTCGACAGCGGCTGGGCCCGCGCCACGGTGCCGGGCCAAAAAGCGTCCGGCGCCTACATGCGCCTGACCGCGCCACAAGCCACGCGGCTAGTGCGCATAGAAACACCCGCTGCGGGCGTGTCGGAAGTGCACGAGATGCAGATGGACGGTGACGTGATGAAGATGCGCGCGTTGTCCGGTTTGGACTTGCCGGCTGGCAAGGCGGTAGAGCTCAAATCCGGCGGCAACCACGTCATGCTGATGGACCTTAAAGCGCCGTTGGTGAAGGGCGCGAGCCTTCCGCTGACACTGGTGTTCAAAAATGCCCAAGGCGTTGAGACGTCCCAGCAAGTCAACCTGCCCATTGGCACGGCGGCACCTGGCGCCAAAGCTGGCTCAGCGATGGGCAGCATGTCGCACGACATGAAGGACAGGCCAGGCATGCCGGGCATGAAGCACGGCGAAGCGAAACCTGCCCATCCGCATTAAGCGAAAGCGGGCGTACAACGCCTGAAAGCCATTCGTCGCGCCTTGACCCTTGCGGTAAGCTGCGGGCATCTTTTTGACGCCCCAGGAGACATCTGCAATGAGCGACGCTACCCCCTTTGGTTTCGGTAAATTCGTACCCGGTTTTGACTTCCTGCAAAACCTGACGAAAGGGGCGCCGAGCGGCATTCCGCAAATGCCCAATATTTCCAGCTGGGTGGCGCCCACTGTCAGCGTGGAAGAGCTCGAAAAGCGCATTGAAGAGCTCAAGGCCGTGCAGTTCTGGCTGGACCAAAACTCACGCGCACTTACCGCCACAGTGCAGGCGCTCGAAGTGCAAAAAATGACGCTCGCCACGCTCAAGGGCCTGAACGTTCACATGGCCGATGTGGCCAATGCATTTAAGGTGAAAACAAGCGAGGTCGCTGCGGGCGGCGCGCACAAGGCCGGCAGTGGTTTTGCCCAAGCGGCTGAAGCGATGAGCAGCGCAGCATCGCGCGCTGCCGACATGGCGCGGCCAGCGCCAGCGCCTGAGCGTGCCGCTGCGCCCGAGCCAGCAGCCGCAGAACCTGCCGCCAGCGCAGTGCCTGCCGACTCGATAACGACTGGCTCCAAAGCCGACAGCGCCGGCAAGGGCGAGCCAACAGCCGGCGGCCTTATTGACCCGATGCAGTGGTGGGGCTCGCTCACGCAGCAGTTTCAGCAGATCGCCGGTGCCGCCTTAAAAGACGCAGCGCAACAAGCCGCTTTGGACTCCACCCGCAACATGGCCAAAGAAGCCATGAAGACGGCCAGCGGCATTGCAGAAAAAATGACAGCGCAAGGCGTCAAAACCATGCGCGGCACACAAAGCGCAGCGACCGGCGGCGCCACCCAGGCGCGCAGCCCCGTAAGCGCGGCGACGCCCAAAAAAGCTGCTGCACCGCGCAAGGGTGCTGCCAAAAGGGTGGTGAAGAGGGTGACGAAGAAGGCGGCGTCCGGCCCATCTGGCGCCGCCAGCAAACCCAGCGCCTCAAGCGCAGCCAGCTCGGCAACGGCCAAAAAACCTGCTGTTAAAAAACCGGCAACCAAGAAGACTGCCGCTAAAAAATCGGCACCGAAGAAATCCAGCGCACCCAAGCGCGCGGCTTGATTCTCTAGCGCACAAGCTGCAACGCCCACAACGCACGCCATGCAACGCTTCCCCACTGGACACGCTACGCACCCCCAAGCGCGTATGGCCGCGCTGCTGGCTCTGGTACAGCTACAGGCGCAAATGAAGCTGCCCGGCTATGCGCAGGCTCCCACGCTCGGCCTGATTTACATCACCGACCACTACGCTGGCCAAGCACAGGAAGTGCTCGACCTGCTGGCCGCCGAGCTGCCCGGGATCACCGATTGGAGCGGCAGCGTGGGCATAGGGGTGTGTGGCGGTGCAGCCGAATATTTTGACCAACCCGCTCTCTCGGTCATGTTGCTGGACGTGCCGTTCGACCAATACCGTGTGTTCTCGGGCGTGGCACCGCTTCCGCACTGCGGCAGTGGCTTGTTTGCGGCGCACACGGCGCTGGTGCATGTGGATGGTCACACGCCTGACATCGGGGCGCTGGTGTCCGAGCTGGCCGACCGCACTGCCAGTGGCTACCTGTTTGGCGGCGTTGCGGCAAGCCGCGGCGCTTCGGTGCAATTTGCGGTGGGCGGCAGCGGCAACGTGGCGGGGCAGGGTGCGGCGGGCGGCGTGTTTGCGGGCGGCTTGTCGGGCGTAGCGTTTGATGCGGCCGTGTCCCTGATTTCGCGCGTCACACAAGGCTGCCAGCCTGTGGGGCCGGTGCACCGTATCACCGAGGCCGCCGGCAATGTGGTGTTTGCGCTGGACCATGAACCCGCGCTGGACAACCTGCTTGACACCCTGGAGGTGTCGCTTTCGGGCGATACCGAGCATGCGCTGGAACGTGTGCGTGCCACGCTGGTCGGCTTGATGGACGATGAGCGCACGGCGCCCAGCACGGCCGAGCAGCGGACCGGGCACTTTGGCGCCGAGACACGCGTACGCCATATCGTGGGGCTGGATGGTGCGCGCCACGGCGTAGCGCTTGCCGACCAAGTCGAGACCGGTATGCGACTGGCGTTTTGCCAGCGCAACGCACAGGCAGCGCGCGCAGACCTGGTGCGCATTTGCGCTGAAATTCGGGAAGAACTGGCCCCCGCTGAAGGGCCGCAAACGCATGGCATCGCCGGGGCGGTGTATGTCAGCTGCGCTGGCCGGGGCGGCCCGCACTTTGGCGGCGACAGCGCTGAGGTGCGCATCGTGCAACACGCGTTGGGGGATGTTCCGCTGGTGGGCTTCTTCGCTGCGGGCGAAATTGCGCATGCCCGGTTGTATGGGTATACCGGGGTGCTCACCGTTTTTCTCAGCCCGCTTTAGCGGCACGCCGGCTCGCCGCCGCTGGTGAATTCAGCCAACGGTGGGCCCGTCGTTCAATAGCGGTTGGGGTTGTCGGGCTTGCGGTCGCGGTTGTTGCGCACGCCGTCGCCATCCCGATCGCGGTCACGGTTGTTGCGCAAACCGTCGTTGTCGCGGTCGTTGTCGTAACGATTGCGAATTCCGTCATGGTCCGAATCGCGGTCACCCCGGTGATGAACCGGTCGCCACTCGCCACGGGCGTAGCGCCACTGTCCACCTTGTTCCTCCCAGCGCGGTTGGGCATAGGCGTAGCCACGCCGTGCTTTAACCCAGTAACCGTCGTTCCATGCGTAGCGGCTGCCGCGCCACTCCCAATGGCTTTTTACCCAAACCTGACCGCGGCGCTGCGATGGCCTGGCCACCGCGCGCGGTGGTGGCGGCGGCGGCCGGTTGCGGTAAGTCAATTGCGCGCCTGATTGAATGATCACGGTGCCCTGCACTTGCGCCTGCGCAGGGCTGGGGACGCTTACCAGCGCCGCTAGCACCGCTGCCGCACAAACGGCGGGCATTGAGAAAGCACGATGGGTCATGGTGGCCTTCTGAAAAAGGTTGGCTGGCCTGAAGGGTTCGTTGGCTGCATGGTGCGCGCACTGCGTCAACACAGGGCACATGGCGTGTAGGCACTGCGTGAAGTTGTGTATCGGGATGTTGACGCGGCGGCGCTGCGCTTACAGGCGCCCGCAGAGCCCGCAACAAGCAGCTGTCCCACACTGCGCACCCGCCAAGCCCTATAGGGTGAATCGCTATGGGTGCGCACCCCGCGACACCCGTTACGCTGCAGCAGTGGTTGCTGCCGCCAACCGACACAAGGACCGTTATGGCCACCAGCATCACCCAAGCAAAACCCCTGCTCACTGCAGCCGAGTTGGAGCTTTTTGAACACAGCCGCGCAGAGCCAGTAAAGGCCTTTAACGAGAAACAACTCGCCGGCAAAGAAAAGCGAACCCGCGATTTGCGCGACAAGTACCGCGACCTGTTTCAACGCCAAAGTGTCGCAGCAAAGGGCAAAGCCACCGGCAAAAAAGCCGCTGGCTCCGGTCAGGCTGCGGGTGCGGCAAGCGAGGCCAACGCCCGGACCCAGCGCAAGGCCGAGATCATGGAAGAAATGCTCGCGCGCTTTGAGGCGCGCAGCGCGTTGCTGCAAACGCGCGCTGAGCGGGGCGCTGAGGTCGCCGGTAAGTCCGAAAAGATTGCACAGGCTGACAAGGCTGACAAGGCGAAGGGCGCGCATGCCAGCAGGGCCAACAAAACTGACAAAGCTGTTAAAGCGAAGGTGCCCCCGCCGGTCACCAAGCGCGCTGCCCCTGCCGCTAGTCCTGCCTCTACAAAGGCAGTTGCAGTCGAAAAGGCCAAAACACAGACGGATAAAAAATTCAAGGCACCCGCCACCAAGTGGGTATCGACAGCACTCGGCCAGCCGCCACTGAAGACAGGTCACCCGTCGGACCAAGACCAAGCGGCCTTAAGCGCCGTGGGCCACGTGCACAACGAGCCTGACGAGCCAGCTCATGTGGAACACCTTACGGGGCACGACCCTGTGGAGCGCTCGCACAAAGCGCCTTCCGACAAGTCCCCTGCGCGCGGCGGCAAAGCTGCTGCGCCGCAGTTGCATGCCCCGCTGGACACCGTGCCGGCCGCAGAGCGCGGCAACCCGCTCAAGAACGCGCCAGGCAATATCGCGATTCAGGGGCATATCAGTTCCAGCGTGCGCCGTGCCCAAGGCAAGCGCGATAGCCGCTAACCCAGAGATGCGCGCGGGAGCCTGAACGCGTCCCGCGCGCCGTGCCGTCGCGACTTAAAAAAGCAGCCTGATGAGCGGCCACGCCCCGCGAAGGTCGGCTCGTGCAGAACGGCGGCTTGGGCGTTGCTCGCTGCGTGTGCGCCAGCGCGTGCCGGTTTCCTCTAAGGATGTTCTGCACAACCCTCGCGAGGATGTGATACTGCGGATCGGGATGGGCCGCAAGGCGCCTTTTGGCGGGCAATAGCCGAGCTATTGACAAGAAAAGCAACGCAGTGGACCGCCCGAGACCGTGCTATCACAGACCTCAGGGAGTTACGCAGGGCGTCCCTAAGTGAACCGCGCGCCCAGCGACGGGGGCGGGGACAGGCTCAGCGTCAGGCTCAGCGCTAGGGATGTCCTGCATAACCCTCGTGAGGATGTGATGGTGCGGATCGGGATGGGGCGCAAGGCGTCTTTTTGCAGCCAATAGCCGTGCTATTGGCAAGAAAAGCAACGCAGAGAACCGCCC
>JBBSUJ010000106.1:0-7329 GCA_038235025.1 Burkholderiales bacterium | reverse complement strand
GGTTGTGATGGCGCGGTCTCGGGCGGTCCGCTTCGTTGCTTTTTTTGCCAATAGCACGGCTATTAGCTGCAAAAAGACGCCTTGCGGCCCATTCCGATCCGCACTATCACATCCTCGCGAGGGTTATGCAGGACATCCTTAAAGAAGTCAAAGGGCGGATGCTGGAGCATAAGGCTCGCCCATGGAAGCAGTAGCCGCCTTGGAAAAAACTACAAAAGAAATACAAGCGACGGCACGTGGCAGGTGCCTCACCGCAATGACCAAAGCCCGTAGAAGTCGAACGGGGCGTTTACCCCTCCACCACCGTCAACTTCGCCACCGCCAGCGCCAACCATTTCGTTCCATGCCGCCCAAAGCTCACCTGCGCGCGGGCGTCGTCCCCGGTGCCTTCAATCGCCAACACCTTGCCCTCGCCAAATTTCGCATGGAACACCTTCTTTCCAGGCGACAAGCCGTGGCCAGGCGACGCCTTCTGCGGCGGCACAGGCGGGCTGGCGAACCGCTCTGAATTCAAGCCAAATGAGCCTCTAGAGCTTGCTGAATAAGCGGTTCCAGCTATTGAATCAGGAGCATATCGACCAAAGGCCGATTGTTTGGGCGTGAGCCACTTCAAAGCCGATTCGGGCAATTCTTCGAAGAAGCGACTCTTGATGTTGTAGCGCGTCTGGCCATGCAACATCCGTGTTTGCGAATGGCTGAGATACAGGCGCTTTCTGGCGCGGGTGATGGCGACGTACAGCAGGCGGCGCTCTTCCTCGATGCCGCCCTGCTCGCTGAGCGAGTTCTCGTGTGGGCACAGGCCGTCTTCCAGGCCGCCGATAAACACCACGTCGAATTCCAGGCCTTTGCTGGCGTGAACGGTCATCAGCTGCACGGCGTCTTGCCCCGCTTGGGCTTGGTTGTCACCGGCCTCCAAGGCGGCGTGCGTCAGGAAGGCGCCGAGCGGCGAGAGGGTTTCGCCGGTCTCTTGGTCCACGCCGGGCGGGCCGGAGGACGGCGCGTCTACGAGAACGTCGTCCAGCATGGGTAGATTGAGGTCGAGCCCCTGGCTGGTGGGGCTTTGGGTCAGCGGCTGGCCCAGTTCATCCAGCGGCAACGCTACGGCATCGCGGCCAAAGCCTTCAAGCATGACAAAGCTCTCGGCCGCGTTCACCAGTTCTTCCAGGTTTTCGATGCGGTCCTGGCCATCGCGCTCCGCGCGAAAGTGTTCCATCAGGCCGCTTGATTCCAGCATTTGCTCAATGATGGCGCGCAGGGGCTGGCCCTGGGTTTGTTCGCGCAGCACGTCAATGCGCGCCACAAACGCGGTGAGGTTGCTGCCGGCTTTGCCAGTCATGGCGCTCACCGCATCGTGCAGGGAACAGCCCGCGCTCTTGGCCGCGTCCTGTAATAACTCGAGGCTGCGCGCACCAATGCCACGCGGCGGAAAGTTCACCACGCGCAAAAAGCTGGTGTCGTCTTGCGGATTCTCGAGCAGGCGCAAATAGGCCAGTGCGTGCTTGATCTCAGCCCGTTCAAAAAACCGCAGCCCGCCGTACACCCGGTACGGCACCGAGGCATTGAACAGCGCGGTTTCAATCACGCGGCTTTGTGCGTTGCTGCGGTACAGGATGGCGACTTCTTTGCGCGCCACGCTGTCGGTTTTCACCAGCTGGCGGATTTCATCCACCATCCACTGCGCTTCCTGCAAGTCGCTGGTGGCCTCAAACACGCGCACTGGCTCTCCGGGACCTTGTTCGGTACGCAGGTTCTTGCCTAGGCGGTTGTTGTTGTGGCTGATGAGCGCGTTGGCGGTGTCCAGAATATTGCTGTAACTGCGGTAGTTTTGCTCCAGCTTGATTTTTCGTTCGACACGAAATTCACGCACAAAGTCCTGCATGTTGCCCACGCGCGCGCCGCGAAAGGCGTAGATGCTCTGGTCATCGTCGCCTACCGCCATCACGCTGCCGTGCGGCTCAAAGTGGCCCGACACCTCGTCGCCCGCCAGCTGCTTGAGCCAGGCGTATTGCAGCTTGTTGGTGTCCTGAAACTCATCCACCAACATGTGCGCAAAGCGGTGTTGGTAGTGCCCTCGAATGGCGTCGTTGTCACGCAGCAGTTCGTAACTGCGCAGCATCAATTCGCCAAAATCGACAACGCCCTCGCGGTTGCACTGGTCTTGGTAGAGCTGGTACACCTCGACCTTTTTCCGGGAGTCGCTGTCATTGGTGGGCACATCACCGGGGCGCATACCCTCTTCCTTGCAGCCGGCAATAAAGTACAGCAATTGCTTGGGTACAAAGCGCTCGGTGTCCACGTTGTATTGCTTGCACAGGCGTTTGATGGCGGAAAGCTGGTCTTGCGTGTCCAGAATTTGAAACGCCTGCGGCAGCCCCGCTGCTTTGTGGTGCGCGCGCAGCAGGCGGTTGCACAGGCCGTGGAAGGTGCCAATCCACATGCCGCGCACATTCACCGGCAGCATGGCGGACAAGCGAGACACCATTTCCTTGGCTGCTTTGTTGGTGAAGGTCACCGCCAAAATGCCGCCGGGCGTGGCCAAACCGTTTTGCAGCAACCAGGCAATGCGCGTGGTGAGTACGCGGGTTTTGCCCGAGCCAGCGCCGGCCAGGATCAGCGCGTGACCGGTGGGCGCGGTGATGGCAGCGAGTTGCTCAGGGTTGAGGTTGGCCAGCAGCGGCGAATGAAGGGCTTGGCCGTGCGGCGGCAAAATGGGCGGCGCGGCAGACGCGGGGAAATCCTGGGAATTTGCAGGGGCTGCAGAGGCAGCCGCTGCGCTGACAGACGGGTCTTGTGGGAACATGCAGCCATTGTAGAAAGCGAGCTGCCATGAAGATTTCTGCCACCCAATACTCTCCCCTGCTGGCCCTGTTATTGGCCCTGCATTTGCCGACTCTGTATGCCCAAAGCGGCTGCAGCAGCGATGGTGCAAAAGCACCTCAGGCACTTTTTGAGCGCTTTATCCTTGCCGATTGCGCCGATTGCTGGGCCGACGCCGCCACGCCCGCGCCAGGCCCCACGGCCGCCGTGCTTGACTGGATCGTGCCCAGCGCAGCCGGTGACGATGCTGCCCTGTCGGCCGCTGCGAGACGCGATTCCATTGAACGCTTGGAAAGCCTGCAACGCGCCTTACCCTCACAGACAGACGTGGCCGTGCCGACTCGCGCCACAACACTCCCAGGACAGCTGCGCGTAGCCTTTGGCCCCGCTGTTAACGACTACGTGGGCACGGTGGTGAGCTACGCCGGTAAGCGGGGGGGCCTCTGCAGACAACAAGCTCAAAATTTGGCTGGCTTTGGTGGAAAAGATACCTGCAAATACTGACGGGACCACCGTGGCGCGCAATCTAGTGCGGGGTAGCTACCAGGCGACCTGGTCCGCTTCCCAGCAGCTGGCGGCCGCTGGCCGCATTAACCTGCCCCGCGGTACGCGCTGGGTAGACCGCGTGCCTATGCAGATAGCGGCCAACACGGACCCCGCCCGGCTTCTCCTCATCGCCTGGTTGCAAAACGCGAACGGCGAGGTGGTGGCTATCGCCCAAGCGACCTGCTTTGACACACCTTAAGACCCGCCGCGGGTAGAATCAGACACCGGGCCCAAGTTACTTGCAGCCCGGTTTTTTTGTGACCGCACGCGCCGGGTTCGGACTGCCCGCACAGGCCCCCGCAAACAGCCGGATACAAGCCAAGCGCCCACCGCAGACCACGCATTTGTGCCTGCGG
This sequence comes from Burkholderiales bacterium, assembly GCA_038235025.1. Taxonomy (GTDB): domain Bacteria; phylum Pseudomonadota; class Gammaproteobacteria; order Burkholderiales; family Burkholderiaceae_C; genus Simplicispira. Next base: position 3,610 of record JBBSUJ010000106.1, on the reverse strand, counting down.
CCCCTTACGGAGCTTGGAATCTGATGGAAATTTTCGACTACGACAACATTCTTTTGCTACCGCGCAAGTGCCGGGTGCAAAGCCGCGCAGAGTGCGATACAAGTGTGGAGCTAGGCGGCCGCCGTTTCCGCCTACCGGTGGTGCCGGCCAACATGAAGACCGTGGTGAACGAGACCATCTGCACGTGGCTGGCGCAGCACGGTTATTTCTATGTGATGCACCGCTTCGACCTGGACAACGTGAAGTTCGTAGGCGACATGACGAACAAGGGCGTGTTCAGTTCCATTTCGCTAGGTGTCAAGCCGGCGGATTACGATACCGTGGCACGCCTTTTAGCGGAAGATCTATCGCCCGACTACATCACCATCGACATCGCGCACGGTCATGCCGATACGGTGCAAACGATGGTGCGCCATCTGAAAGAAAAGTTACCCACGGCGTTTGTCATCGCCGGCAATGTGGGCACGCCCGAAGCGGTGATCGATCTGGAAAATTGGGGGGCTGACGCTACCAAGGTCGGTATTGGCCCGGGCAAGGTCTGTATCACCAAGCTCAAGACCGGGTTTGGAACGGGAGGCTGGCAGCTGTCAGCGCTTAAGTGGTGCGCGCGCGTGGCGACCAAACCCATCATTGCCGACGGAGGCATTCGCAGTCATGGAGATATCGCCAAAAGCGTGCGCTTTGGCGCATCAATGGTGATGATTGGCGCGCTATTTGCGGGCCACGAGGAATCGCCAGGCCACACGGTCGAGGTCGACGGCCAACTGTTCAAAGAGTATTACGGCTCTGCCAGCGATTTCAACAAAGGCGAATACAAGCACGTGGAAGGCAAGCGAATCCTGGAGCCGATCAAGGGCCGACTAGCCGACACGCTGATCGAGATGGAGCAAGACGTGCAAAGCTCCATCAGCTACTCCGGCGGGACGCAGCTCCTGGACATTCGCAAAGTGAACTACGTAACCCTGGGTGGTGACAACGCAGGCGAGCACTTGCTAATGTGATAGCAAGATGAAGCGTGCTCGCTTACTGAAACAGCGGCGCAACCGAAATGAGCCGGCAGAGATTTCAAGCTGCAAGCTCTGCGACAGGGTCTGCCAGCAGAAATACCCATGATGTAGGCATGTACTGCTATTCAGACAAGGCACTATGACTGCATCTCCACTTCGCATTACCGTCTTGGGCATTGGCAAGATGGGGAGCTTGGTGGCACGGCGCTTACAGCAGGCCGGCCACGAAGTGCACGCCTGGAATCGAACCCGCTCAAGCGCTGAGCCGTTGCTTGAATTTGGTATCGCGATCCACAGCAGTCCCGCCGACGCTGTGCGCCATGCCGATATTGTCATTAGCGAACTCGCCGACGGCGACGCAGTTGCCGAAGTACTGTTTGGCCTGCATGCCGCGCGCGCCATGCGCGGCGCGGCGCTTTTTATCGACATGGCGTCCATCCAGCCCAGTGAGGCCCGCGACCATGCGGCCCGTTTGGGTGAATTGGGCATTGCGCACCTCGATGCGCCGGTATCAGGCGGCACGGTGGGAGCACAAACCGGCACACTGGCCATCATGGTCGGGGGAAAACCCGCGGATTTTTCGCGAGCGGAGCCGGTTTTCAAGTGTCTGGGAACGGCCACATTGGTGGGTCCGCACGGTGCCGGCCAGCTGGCCAAGCTGGCCAATCAAATGATCGTAGGTGCCACGATTGGAATCGTCGCTGAAGCGCTTATTTTTGCCGCCAAAGGCGGCGCAGACATGGCAAAAGTTCGAGAAGCAATATCGGGTGGTTTTGCTGACAGTCGAATTCTGCAACTGCATGGCCAGCGCATGGTAGAGCGTGATTTCGCACAGCGCGGCAGCATGAACGTGCAGTTAAAAGACATGCGAAATGTACTGGCCACCGCCTATGACATCGGCTTTGACGCGCCCATTACCGGCGTCGTAGAAGCACTTTACGCGCAAGCCATCGAGCACGGCCTGGGTCAGTTGGACCATAGCGGCCTGTTTGTTGAACTGGCCAGCCGCAACGCAATGCGCTGACCCTGCTGGGCGCGAAAATGGACACGCAAGGCATTGCCGTCTCGCTATAATTTTTAGCGCTCTGGACAAAACTTTGCAAGCGCCTCGACTGGGCTTTTGGTTCAGCCCACCACCCAATGGGATTGGCCGCTTTTGGCCCATGCGTTTTTCCAGAGGCTCCCGTCCATCAAGCCAAACGCTGTGGACGCCCCGTAACGATCGGGTTCAACATGCATCCTCAAGCCGATCAACTGTGGCGCGGCCCGCGCTGGGCGCTCGCAGTGTTACTCGCATTGCTGGGCATGCTGGGGCCTTTTTCCATCGACACCTATCTGCCAGCATTCGCCGGCATCGCTGCTGCGCTGCATGCATCGCCCGTGGAAATGCAGCAAACGCTGTCGGCCTATCTGTTTGGCTTTGCATTCATGAATCTGTTTCATGGTGCCTTGGCCGATAGCTTTGGTAGGCGTCCGGTGGTGCTGTGGGGAATTGCGATTTTTACTCTGGCTTCCACCGGTTGCGCATTGGCGCAAACGGTGGAGCAATTGGTGATATTTCGTGCACTACAGGGCCTCTCGACCGGCGCAGGGATTGTCGTTTCGCGAGCCGTCATTCGCGATATTTTTCCGCCAGCCCAAGCCCAAAAGGTAATGAGTCAAGTCACCATTTATTTTGGTGCGGCACCAGCTATTGCCCCCATCGTGGGCGGTTGGCTGCTGGTACACACGGGGTGGCACAGCATTTTCTGGTTTTTGACCGGAGTAGGCGTTGTTTTGTGGCTGGCCAACTACCGTCTTTTACCCGAAACTTTGCACGAAGATGAACGCCAGCCGTTTCAGGTGCGCCATTTGATGAGTGGCTACAGGCAACTGGGATCAAGCCCGCGGTTTTTGCTTTTGGCATTGGCCAGCGGAGTGCCCTTCAACGGTATGTTTTTATACGTGCTGGGCGCGCCTGCGTTTCTGGGCGAGCACTTGGGCCTGGCACCGCAACAGTTCTACTGGTTCTTCGTACTGACCATCTCGGGAATCATGTCCGGCGCTTGGCTCAGCGGCCGGCTCGCCGGAAAAATTACACCTAAGCGGCAAATTCGCCATGGTTTTTTGATCATGCTGATTGCATCAGTGGTCAACGTAATTGCAAATCTATTGTTTCCGGCGCAGGTGTTCTGGGCGCTGATTCCCATTGCCGTTTTTGCCTTTGGCTGGGCGTTGATGGTGCCCGTCGTTACGCTTATGGTGCTAGACCTTTATCCGGCGCGGCGCGGTATGGCGTCCTCGCTGCAGGCGTTTATTGGCTCTGCGGCAAACGGCACTGTGGCCGGCGTGCTGGTGCCGCTGGTAATGCATTCCACTCAGCTCATGGCGCTGAGCTCCATGGCCATGATGGCGGTCGGGTTGTTTGCGTGGGGGCTTCTGCACCGCCGATGGCCAGAAATCGGGCGGCATATCGAGCACGCTTAGCAGGCTGAAGAAATACTCCTCCGACGGGACAAGACCGTCAAGCCAAGCCAGTAAGTTTGGTACCACCGCTACCTCACATTGATCCCCATGCGCGGCGCTGACACCTTCACTGAGAGCCTGTTTTCCATTCGCAAACT
>JBBSUJ010000105.1:0-7451 GCA_038235025.1 Burkholderiales bacterium | reverse complement strand
GTGCGAATGCGTGGTGTTGTACGTGCCAGGGGGTGGACTTGACTCACGGCTTGGGTTCCTTGTGCTTAAAAGACGCTATCACCTCATGCATTAGCTCGCGCGCCCTAAAGAGCGGCCAACTACGACGAGGGACATAATCGCGCGGAACTTGACAGCTACTCTCAATTTGCTCCTGATGGGCCGCTTCTCGACCGCCGCGCTTCGAGCGTCACTGGCTGCGGCGATGTCACAAGTACCAGCTCGAGCACTGAAAGCGCGCCTCCAAGCAGTTCTGTCGGTCGACGTGTCCGCCCAACTTCGAAAAGTCGAGGTACCGGTTTTGTATTTGCGCGCTGAACATGACCGCCTCGTGCCGAAGAACGCCTGCAAACAAATCTGTCGCCTCCAGCCGCGCACACCGGTCGTTGCCATCGACGCGCCCCGCTTTTTACTGCAAACAGCGCCTGAACTGGCGCGGCGCGCAGTGGCCGACTTCCCCGACACGCTGCCAGGTGCCAGAGCTTCCTGAGCTTGCACGCACACGAAACATGTCCTTCAGGCATGGCGTGGGCATCAAGGCACTACCGGCAGATGCGCTAGCAAACGCGTCACAACACGAATATCCATAGGGTTCGCACCTCGCAGACAACAGCAATGGAGCCAGAATCCAGCGCACTGCTGATCTCGGCGCTGCCGATGTTCACGCGGTCGACTGCGGCATCAATACGCACAACATGTCTAACGAACTTCGCTTGAAAAATCCACCCGCCTTCAACCACTCCGTCAATTGTCTCAGCGTGTCTGCACGCACAATCTTCAATATGACCGACGAGATGCGGATTCACTGCCGCACCCCACATAACCCACCGAGCCTTTTTCCATGCTTCCCTCCGCACTTCATCCCTGCTTGAGTTGCGGTGTCTGCTGCACATCATTTCTCGTGGACTTTTCCACACAGGAGCGCAGCGACCACGGCGGCATGGTTCCTGCCGGTTTAGCGGTTGACGTTTTGCCAGGAATCAGCCGGATGCGCGGCACCGACCACCGTTCGCCGCGCTGTGCAGCGTTGGTCGGTACGCCGGGCGTATCAGCAAGCTGTGGCATTTATGAATGGCGACCTTCTCCGTGCCGGGACTTCGAGGCAGGTTCGGACGCGTGTGAGCGCGCCCGCATGCGGCGCGGCTTACCGCCCTACCCCGCCTGAAGCGCCGGAACGGCCGACACCGCTCCGATCAGTCCAGCGTGAAAATCGTGCAGCCTATGGTTTTACGCGCCTCCAAATCACGATGGGCTTGCTGCACGTCACGCAAAGGGTAGCGTTGCGCTATTTCAATGTGAACTTGTCCGCTTTGCACCACGGCAAAGAGTTCATCGGCCATCGCCTGCGTGCTTTCCCGTGTAGCGATGTGGGTGAAAAGAGTCTGCCGGGTGACGTATAACGAGCCTCTGGCTCCAAGCGAGCCCGGTGCAAAGGGATGCACCGGGCCCGATGCGTTGCCAAAGCTTGCCATCAGCCCCAGGGGACGCAGGCAATCAAGCGACTTCTCCCAGGTGTCTTTGCCCACAGAGTCGTACACCACCTTCACGCCTTTGCCTCCCGTAATCTCTTTTACTCGGGCTGCGAAATTTTCAGTCTGGTAGTTGATGGCATGTGCAGCCCCATGTTTCAGTGCCAGCTGACATTTGGCATCTGAGCCGGCCGTGGCAATCAACTCCAGACCCAGTGCTTTTGCCCACTGGCAGGCAATCAAACCGACACCGCCCGCCGCCGCGTGGAACAACACCGCATCGCCGCGTTGCAAACCTCCCGCTGGCAAGGTTTTGCGCAGCAGATATTGCGCCGTAAGGCCCTTCAGCATCATGGCGGCACCCGTCTCAAAACTGATGTCATCGGGCAGTCTGCAGACGCACTTTGCCGGCATTACACGCTCGGTGCTGTAGCTTCCCGGCGGGTTGCTGGCATATGCCACACGGTCACCCACCGAGAGGTGTGTGACGCCATCGCCCAACGCATCCACCACGCCCGATGCCTCCATCCCCAACTGAAGTGGCATGGGCAAGGGGTACAAGCCTGTGCGCTGGTAAACATCAATGAAATTAAGTCCTATGGCGCGATGGTGGATACGCACTTCGCCGGGGCCGGGCCCGCCCACCTGCACGTCGACCAGTTGCATCTCCTCGGGGCCGCCGCTGCGGCAAATCTGAATGGCTTGGCTCATGAAAATGCCTCCAATTCGGTAATGGCGCATGGTGCCACGACCGCGCGACGCAAGTGCAACGCCGCTACAGTCCAAACATGCAAGAAAAACTCACTGCACGCACCGCCGCCTTGCTGGCCGTGCCGCCTTTGATGTGGGCGGGAAACGCCGTGGTCGGACGCCTCGTGCACGAGATGATTCCACCGCTCACGCTTAACTTTCTGCGCTGGACGATTGCCCTTCTAGTCCTTCTGCCGTTCGCTTTTCGGGTCCTGCAGCCAGGCAGCACACTGTGGCCGCACTGGCGTCGTTACGCACTACTAGGATTGCTCGGCATAGGGCTGTACAACTCTTTGCAGTACATGGCTTTGCAAACTTCGCAGCCCATCAATGTCACGTTGGTCGGCTCCAGCATGCCGATGTGGATTCTGGCGATCGGGAGCCTGTTTTTTGGTACACGCATCGCCCGCCAGCAGCTACTGGGCGCTGTGTGCTCGATGACGGGCGTGCTCATCGTGCTTAGCCGGGGGCAATGGGGCGAGTTGCTGGCACTCAAGCTGGTGCCGGGCGACATCCTCATGCTGCTGGCCACGATCGCCTGGGCGTTTTACAGCTGGCTACTGGTAAAGACGAGCGAGCCAACAGAGGTGCGCGGAGACTGGGCTGCTTTTTTGTTGGCGCAGATGGTGTTTGGCGTGGCCTGGTCCAGCGCCTTCGCCGGCGGGGAGTGGGCACTCGCACCACGTCCTATCGACTGGGGCTGGCCGCTCGCGTTGGCCCTGGCCTTTATTGCCTTGGGACCAGCTTTGCTGGCATACCGCTGCTGGGGCTTGGGCGTTCAGCGCGCGGGCCCGACCGTTGCTGGCTTCTTTGCCAATCTCACACCGCTGTTTGCCGCCGTCATGTCAGCTGCGTTTCTGGGGCAAACGCCCCAGGCTTACCACGCAGCTGCGTTCCTGCTGATCGTCGGCGGCATTGTTGTTTCTTCGCGCCGCTGATGCGCACCTGCGTATTGCTTCACTCGGCTTTCGAGTCCTGGACAGGCTGCAACGCACACAGGGCTTCCACTGGCATTGGTCGCCCCAACAGGTAGCCCTGAAAAAAGGTGCAGCCATAGTCCAGCAAATGCTGCTTCTGCTCTTCGGTTTCCACGCCTTCGGCAATGACCTCAAGCTCGAGATTGCGCGCCATGCCAATGATGGTCTGCACGATGACTTCGTCAGTGGGTCGAACGCCCAGGTTGCGCACAAACGACTGGTCAATTTTGAGTTGGTGCAGCGGCAGGCTGGTAAGGTACGCAAGCGACGAATAGCCAGTGCCAAAATCGTCCACCGAAAAGCGGATGCCGCGCGCACGCAACTGGTGCATGCGCGCCACCGTTTCATCCACGTTATCGAGCACCATGGATTCGGTCAGCTCCAACGTGAGGAGGTGCGCGCGTGAGCCGAGGCCCGCAACAGCATCCAGCACGTTTTCAACAAAGCGAGGATGGCGGAACTGGCGCGCACTTACATTCACCGAAATCTGCAGTTTGGCGCACTGCGGGTGGTCTTTCCATGACTCGATCTGGTTGCAGGCGGTGTAGATCACCCACTCGCCGATACCGACAATCAAATCAGTTTCCTCAGCAGCCGCAATAAAAGCGCCAGGTGCCAGAAGACCGCGCTCGGGGTGCTGCCAGCGAAGCAACACTTCTGCGCCCACCATACTGCCGTCGTTGCACCACTGCGGCTGGTAATACAGCACGAATTCTTGCCGGACGAGCGCGCTTTTCAAATCCGTTTGCAACTGTGCCCGGTCGCTGATGGTGGTCTGCATCTGCGGGTCAAAAAAGCATACGCCGTTGCCGCGCCGCGCTTTGACTTGGTACATGGCGATATCGGCCTGGCGCAATAGTTCACCCGCGGACTGGGGCGCTTCTCCAAACAAAGTAGCCCCGAGACTACCGGTGCTCTGGTGCTGGTGCGTGCCAAGTAAGTAGGGCTGTTCCAAGCTGGCAAGCAGCTTCTCTGACACTCGCTGCGTTTGTTTGGCTGCTTCAATGCGCTCGCCTGAAAGGTCATTGAGCATGATCACGAACTCGTCGCCCCCCAAGCGTGCAACGGTGTCTACATTGCGCACGCCAGCGCGAAGGCGCTGCGCTACCTGCAGCAGCAGCGCATCACCCATCTCGTGGCCCATGGTGTCATTAAGCGTTTTGAACTGATCAAGATCTAAAAATAACAGTGCTCCCAACTGACCGGATCGCTGCGAGCGGGTCGTGGCCTGGGTCAGCCGGTCGAGCAGCAAACGTCGGTTGGGCAGGCCAGTGAGGGGGTCGTAGAACGCCAGGGTTTCAATCTCGGCGCTGGCGCGGCGCATGTCGGTAACGTCGTGGTAGGTGATGACCATTCCGCCGTCGGGCAGGCCATGCTCCAGTATCTGGATGGTGCGCCCATCCAGCAATTTTTCTTCCAACGACCCCACGGCATTTTTTTGCGACATCAAACGCTGCTCGACCCATCCGCTGCGACCAGCCTCGTCGATATCTGGTAGCTCGTGTGCCGCCGATGCGAGCAGCACCTTCCTGAATGCGACATTGGGTTGCATCATGCCGATCAACCAGGGAAAAAGCTCGTCAAAACGCTGATTCCAGTGCAAGACACGCTGCTGGTTATCGAGCAGTACAAAGCCGCTGATCATGGCTTCAAGCGCCTGATCGAGCTGCGCCTTGGACTGCGCCAGAGCTCGGCGCGCATGCCCAATGCGCCGCAGGTATTGCGTGAAAAAGTAGGCTACCAGCAAGATCAGCGCCGAGAACGCGGCGGTAACGGCTGCTACGACCGTGCTGTCCGAGTGCCATCCCGCCAGCGCGATACCGAGCGGAAGGCTGCCGGATACCCACAGGTCGTCATAGATGATCGGACGTGCAAACACTTGACCTTGCTGACCCGAAAGCCGCGTACCACCTGACCAGACTGGCGTGCTGCCCGCCGCCAGCACCTCGTTCAGCGGTGCGATAACGCCTGGACGCACGGCACTACGGGTGTCCGGAACCGCGATCAGAAAATCTCCTCGGCCCTTTTCCAACACCACTTCCAGGCCGGGAATCTGGGCACCTTGCGTCAAAACGCCTGTCAACACACTCTCCGGCATTTCGGCCACCGCCGCCAACGATTCGCCGCGCGGCCCTTTTAGGCTGCGCGCTAGATAGAGCACTTCCTCAGCGCTGGCCACGCTTTGAGTAGGCGCGCTGATGACCAAGGTTGAGACCGTCGATGCCAGCGCACGCTCAACAAAGTCGGCAGGCAATGTCAGCTGCATGTCGGCACCGCGCGGGTCCGAAGATGCAAGCACCCGCCCTTGCGGATCCACCACTGCTACGAACCGCACGGCCAGGTTGAGCCGCGCGGTACGCGCCAAAAGTGCACTGCCTGCAGCCGCGGTGGGCCAATCGCCGCCCTGCACGCTCGTTGTCAGCGTGCTGGCCGTGCTGGCAAGCAAAATATCAACGTTCAGAAACGTGCGATTCAGGCCCGCTTCCGCAGCCGAAACGTAGCGGTTCAGCTGCGCATTGGCGTCTTCCAACGCCGTGGCGCGCATGCTTGCAATCAGCACCGAGGAAGCAACGACCAATCCCAAAATGAAAAGCCCAGCCGCGCCCCATACCGTCAGGTTCGCGCGCTTGACACTGCGGTTCGGACTCATGGCCCGGGCACCTCGATGTCTCGCGCCGCTCCAACGGTTTTGCGCCAGATACCCACACATTGGCTGCCGCAGCGCTGGAGCCACCGAGGCAGTACCGTGGACGCAAACACGCCTTCGGCCACCAGACGGTCGGCGCGCGTGGCCGGAACCAGCTGCATCTGTGCAGGCTTGCCATCGGCGCAAGCTGCCTTGCCCGCCAGGCAGGCCAGGCCTCTGGCCGTGTCGGCTTCTGACTCTTCCCAAATACGGGCTTCAAGGCGCGGAAGTTCAGTGCGCAGCAGGGTGCGCAAGTCGGCCGGCAGTGCCTCCCAGGCTGCGCGATTGGCACCAAAAATGGCCATACCCCAGTTCACCGGCATTTGATACAGATGGGTTGTGAGCCGCTGCAAGCCCAAGGTGCTGCCCGACAGGGTCCCGGTGATGGCGCAGTCGACACTGCCAGACGCGAAACGCGCAACCACCTGTGAAAAGGCCGTGTGCACCGCCACAGCTCCCAGGGCCGACACAAAGTCTGCTTGCGCCGCGGATGAAACACGCACCCTTCGGCCGTGCAAATCGGACAGCCGGGCTATCGCTTGACTGCAGAAGACCATCTGCGCCGGATAGATGTAGATCGCCAGCAGCTCGATACCCTGCTCCTCGCGCAGGGCTTGTTCAAGGTACGGCCGGAATGCCGCAACGCTGGTCCGCATGTCGGTGATATTGAGATTCAGGCCGGCAAGGTCGGCGGCGGTGTATTGAGGAAACTGTCCACTTAAGGACCCCATCAATACCGTGCCAAAAGGCACTACGCCCAGTTGCATCAGGCGCAGCATTTCGGCACCCGGCACACCGGCGCGGTCAAAGGCCGCGATCGACGCCGTGTACTTCCCCCCGCTCAGCCGGGCCAGATCCTGGCTCCAGAACGGTGCTTCTAACCGGGTGAACTGGGTGACCCCCGCCAGTCCACCAATCACCCGAAGCGTAGGCACAGCCGGAGCTGCCGACCCCCCCTTCAGAGGCACCTGCACCGACTGGCCCAGAACGGGCGATAAAAAGCAGGCCAGCGCCAGTCCCAGCAGCCAAGAGCCGCGGGTCACCTTGAAGCGCCCTCCAATATTTGAGCCGGTGTAAAAAATTGCACACATCTATTCTGCATCGCTGGCGCACCCTGTCCAGCAAAGTCCCCGCTATTTGGCCCCTGGGAAAACCCGACATGAAGCACGTGCTGGGTAGCGTGCAGAAAAACTACAGACGTGTCAAAACGCGCCAGGGTAGGCACCACCATCGGCCAGCAGGTTCTGGCCGGTGATGTACCCCGCGTGCACGCTGCACAAGAAAGCGCAAATGGCACCGAACTCGGCAGCTTGACCAAAACGCCCGGCTGGCACTGCGGCCTGTTGCGCTTCGCGCACAACCTCAGGCGTCTTACCGCTGCGCGCTGCCGCCCCCGCCAGTGTGGCGGCCAGCCGGTCGGTATCAAATTTACCGGGCAACAGGTTGTTGATGGTGACGCCGCGCCCGGCGATGCTGCTTCGCGCCGCGCCGGCCACGAAACCCGTGAGGCCGCTGCGCGCCCCGTTCGATAGGCCCAAAATATCAATCGGG
>JBBSUJ010000104.1:0-7610 GCA_038235025.1 Burkholderiales bacterium | reverse complement strand
CGCCCAGAAGTCACTCTTCGCGGCCCTGGACTTGCCCCTTCCGATGCCTACCGACTTGATCAAGCCCGATTTGTAGTCTGCGCTTTTGAACCAGGATTCATATGAATCAAGGACTTACGCGTCGCAAGTGTCGAACTCGGGTGGCCCCATCCGCATACGCACTGCAGCGTTTGTCGATTGCGCGAAACACCGGCGGCGGTGCGGGCCCATCAATCCGTCGGCTGGGGCGATGAGACTGGTGAAACGGCCGGGCGGCTCAAGCAGCCGCTACAGCTGTGGGCGCTGTGGCCGAGGTAGGGAAAATAAGGATTAAACCGGGCTCTATGGCATATTTATAGTGCGTTAGTAGCTATAAAAAATAGAGCAACAAAGCGTGTATTGCCACTGATTTAGCGGCACGAAATGAAGGTAGCCGGATAGGAGTCTGTACAAGACGGACATGTCACACCGCCGGGACCTCGGCGGTGTGAGGGCAACACCGTTGCCACGCGTGCTGCCTGCCCGCCCGGGAGAAAACGATTTGCGCCAAAAAGCCGGCGGGCCTACTTTCGCCGATCATCAAAAAAAAGATACTTGATCAGCGCGCCCACGCCCAGTACCAGCAACGACAGCATCAGCAACCCGAAGAGGCCCATGCCCCACATCATGCCGCCGCCCATCATCCCATTCATCATGTTTTGCATCGTCCGCTCCTTGTTTTAAATCGCCACAGGACGAAGGTCCCGTAGGCGAGATTTCACTGCGTTGCCATGTTCTGCGCCGGTTCGCGGCACCGCTTCCAGGCCGGCCGCCAGCGTCCGGGTCGCCGCATCAACAGGAACACCGCCGGAACCACAAACATCGATAGCAGCGGTGCCGTGATCATGCCGCCGACCATCGGTGCAGCAATGCGCTGCATGACTTCGCTGCCGGTGCCGGTGCCCCACATGATCGGAAACAAGCCTGCCAGGATCACGGCCACCGTCATCGCTTTCGGTCGCACGCGCAGCACCGCGCCTTCGCGGATGGCATCGAGCAAATCGGCCTCGCTGGTCTTGTTCTGGTTCAGCCGTTCGAGCCACGCCTGCTTCAGGTACAGCAACATGATCACGCCGAATTCTGCTGCTACGCCCGCCAGCGCAATAAAGCCCACGACGCCGGCAATCGACAGGTTGTAGTCGAGCAGGTAGAGCAGCCAGATGCCGCCGATCAAGGCAAAAGGCAAGGTGGTCATGATCAGCAGTGCCTCACCCAAGTGGTTGAAGGTGAGGTAGAGCAGTACGAAGATGATCAGCAAGGTGAACGGAACCACCAGCTTGAGCTTGGCGGTGGCACGCTCCAAGAACTCAAACTGACCGGACCACGACACCGAGTAACCGGGTGGAAGTTGCACCTTCGCGCCTACGGTGCTTTGCATGTCGCGCACGGCCGAGGCGAGATCGCGGCCACGAATGTCCACGTACACATAGCCAGCCAGCCGCGCGTTCTCGCTGCGCAGCATAGGTGGGCCATCCGTGATGCGGATGACCGCCACGTCCGACAACACCAGTTGCTGGCCGCGCGGCGTGACCATGGGCAGCGTGCGCAGCTTGGCGAGCGAATCGCGGATTTCGCGCGGATAGCGCACGTTGATTGGGAAGCGCTGCAGACCTTCAACCGTCTCGCCAATGTTCATGCCGCCCACCGCCGACGCAATGATGGCCTGTACGTCCGCGATGTTCAGGCCATAGCGTGCCGCCGCCTCGCGTTGGATGTCCACGTCTACATAGCGCCCCCCGGTCAAGCGCTCGGCAAAGGCGCTGGTCACGCCCGACACGTTTTTAAGCGACCGCTCGATTTCACCCGTCAGCCGGTCGATGGTGGCGAGGTCAGGGCCCAGCACCTTCACGCCCACCGGGCTCTTGATGCCGGTGGCCAGCATGTCCAGCCGATTGCGAATCGGCGGCACCCAAATATTGGTCAGGCCCGGCACACGCACGATTTTGTCGAGTTCATCGACCAGCTTGTCTGGGGTCATGCCGGGTCGCCACGACTCGCGCGGCTTGAATTGAATGGTGGTTTCAAACATCACCAGCGGCGCCGGGTCGGTCGCGGTCACGGCGCGCCCTGCCTTGCCATAGACGCTTTTGACCTCGGGCACGCTTTTGATCAGGCGATCGGTCTGTTGCAGCAGCTCTGCCACCTTGCCGGCGGACAAGCCCGGCAAGGCAGTGGGCATGTAGAGCAAGTCGCCCTCATCCAGCCCCGGCATGAATTCGCTGCCAATGTGCTGCAAGGGCCACAGGCTGACCAGCAGCAGCAGCACCGACGCGGCGATGGTGGCTTTGGGGAAGCGGAGCACGCCATTCAGCAACGGGCGATAGATAGCGATCAGCCAGCGATTGAGCGGGTTGGCCTGCTCCTCGGGAATGCGGCCGCGGATCAGGTACCCCATCAGCACCGGAATCAGGGTCACCGCCAAGCCAGCCGCAGCGGCCATCGAGTAGGTCTTGGTAAAAGCCAACGGCGAGAACATCCTTCCCTCCTGCGCCTCCAGTGTGAACACCGGCACAAAGGACAGGGTGATGATCAGCAGCGAGAAGAACAGCGCTGGCCCGACTTCTGCCGCCGCGTTACCGATGACATGCCATCGCGCTTCGCCCCGAAGTTGCTCGCCCGGGTGTTCGTGCCCCCACGCTTCGAGATGCTTGTGGGCGTTCTCGATCATCACCACCGCCGCGTCCACCATGGCGCCAACCGCGATGGCGATGCCGCCCAGCGACATGATGTTGGCGTTGACCCCCTGCTGCTGCATGACGATGAAGGCCATCAGGATGCCCAGCGGCAGCGACACGATGGCGACCAGCGCCGAGCGCAGATGGAACAGGAACACGGCGCACACCACCGCGACGACGAGGAATTCCTCGATCAGCTTGTGACTGAGGTTTTCGATGGCGCGCTCGATCAAGCCGGAGCGGTCGTACACCGGAATAATCTCAACGCCCTTGGGCAGACTTTGCTGCACGCTGGCGAGCTTGGCTTTCACGGCCTTGATGGTTTCCAGCGCGTTCTTGCCAGATCGCATCACGATGATCCCGCCAACCGCCTCACCCTCACCATCCAGTTCACCGATGCCGCGCCGCATTTCAGGCCCGAGTTGGATGCGTGCCACATCGGCCAAGCGCACCGAGACACCGGCGTTGGTCGTCATGAGTGGGATGGCTCGAAAGTCATCCAGCGTTTTCAGGTAACCCGAGGCGCGCACCATGTATTCAGCCTCGCCCAGTTCCAGCACCGAGCCGCCGGCCTCCTGATTGGCGCGGCGGATCGCCTCAATCACCGTGCTCTGCGGAATACGGTACGCGGCCAGTTTGTCCGGGTCGAGCACCACTTGGTATTGGCGGACCATGCCGCCTATGGTGGCAACCTCGGCCACGTTGGGCACGGTCTTCAATTCGAACTTGAGGAACCAGTCCTGCAAGGCGCGCAGTTGCGAGATGTCCTGCGAACCTGACTTGTCCACCAGCGCGTATTGGTAAATCCAGCCCACACCGGTGGCGTCCGGTCCCAGGGACGAAATGGCCGTGGGGGGCAAGCGCGACTGCACCTGACTGAGGTATTCCAGGACCCGCGAGCGTGCCCAATACAGATCAGTGCCATCCTCGAACAGCACGTAGACATAGCTGTCGCCAAAGAAGGAGTAACCGCGCACCACTTTGGCCCCAGGCACGGAGAGCATGGTGGTCGTCAGGGGATACGTCACCTGGTTTTCCACCAGTTGTGGCGCTTGGCCCGGCCAGCTGGTGCGGATGATGACCTGCACGTCCGACAGGTCAGGCAGCGCATCGAGCGGGGTGCGCATCAGCGAGACAACCCCCCACGCCGAGATCATCAGGGTGGCCAACAGGACCAGCAAACGGTTGGCTATGGACCAGCGGATCAGGCGGGCGATCACTGGGCGGCTCCCGTGGTGCCGCCTGGCGCGTTGCGCTGGATAGTCACGATTTGCGGCGCGTCGTCATCTTGCATCCGAAACGCAATCTCAACATCCTGCCCTGGGGCTAGCCCGCGCGGGCCGCTGCCATTGGGCAGCTTGAAATCCATGGTCATGGCAGGCCACTTCAGGGATGCGATGGCCGGGTGGCTCAACGTCAGCATCTCGCCCTGGATGGCCTCGATATGTGCAGAGGTCTGGTGCATTTCTGCGAGACCGGCTTGCTCCGGTGCCTTCTCGGGGTCTCGGTTCAAACGTGCCTCAATCCCCTTGAGATTGGCTTCAGAGTCGATCAGGAATTGGCCGGACAACACCACGCGCTGCCCCACCGCTACGCCGCGCTTGATCTCGGTTTTTCCATTGACTTCAATACCGGTTTCAACCTCGGCCGGACGGAATTGGCCGTCCGCTTCTGCCAACATCACCAAGGTGCGTTTTCCGGTCTGGATGATGGCTTCTGTCGGCACCAGCACCGTCTTGTCCGTCTGGGTGCCGGCCAAGACCATCTGCACGAACATGCCCGGTACCAGGCGCTCCTTCGCGTTGGAAAACTCCACCCGCGCCTTCAGCGTGCGCGTTTGTGGGTTCACTTCTGGCAGCAAGGCCTGCACACGTCCTTCGAAATTCATGCCGGGCAAAGCAGGGCTGCTCGCCAGAACCCGTGCACCCCGTTGCAGCAAGGCCAACTGGCTCTCCGGCACTTCGGCGTTGGCCCACACCGTGGCGGTGCCATTGATGCGCGCCAGCGTCACGCCCGGCATCACCGTCATACCTTCACGCGCCATCAGCTCCGTGACCACACCACTGATCGGCGCGCGTATCGTCAGCCTGGCCTGTGTCTGGCCGCTAGCTTCCACGAGCCGAATCTGGGCCTCATCCATCCCGACCTGGCGCATGCGGGCGCGGGCAGCCGCTATCAGCGTGTCGGTGTCGTTGCTTTGCATACGGCGCACCGAAAAGAAGTCCTCTTGCGCAGCCACCCAGTCGGGCACGTAGAGGTCCAGCAGCGGCTGGCCTTGGTGCACCCGGTCCAGCGTCGCCCGCACATGCAACTTCTCGACAAAGCCCATGGCTCGTGCTTGCACGGTAGCCTGATCGCGTTCATTCCAGGCGATCGCCCCTACGGCTGAAACCTCGGGTGTCAACACCCCCTCCGTTGCGATGGCTGTGCGCAGACCCAGGTTTTGCTGAATGCGCGAACTGACGGTGACGCTGCTTCCGTCCGCGCCCTCGCTGCCGGCGTAGGCGGGCACCAGCATCATGTCCATGAAAGGAGATTTTCCCGGTGCGTCGAACTTCTTCCCCGGCACCATGGGGTCGTGGTAATAGAGAATTTTTCGGTCGGTCAGCGGGTCCACTGCTCCGGCCTTGAGGTCGTCCTTGACATGGCGACGCGTCGCGGCTTCGCCTTCAGGAATGCCCCACGTCGTGGGGTCGGATAGGGCGGTTGTTGGCCCTTGCGTGGTGGACGCAGAACCTGCCGCCGAGCTGGTGACGGACAGGCCCTGGCCCCGCTGCAACCCCAGGCGGTAGGCAACAAGGCCGGACGCGCCCACTGCTGCTGCCGCAATCAAGGCCATCACGATGTGTGGGAGTTTCATGGCTTTGCCTTGGAGGTGAGGGTGGGGTTTGCCTCGGTAGAGCTTCTTTCCGCCTGTTCGTCTGGAATCAGATATTCCAGCTCAACCCAGAGTGAGGCCGTTTCCATTTCAATGCGCAGGCGTTCAATGCGTGTGTCTATTTCAGCTAGGCGTGCTTCCATCACGCTCGACAGAGTGGCCTTGCCGCCTGAGTAAGCCGCCAATGCCGCTGTGGTGCGGTCGGCGGCCAGCGGAATCAGCGTTGTGTCGTAATCCTTCAGACGATCAAGATCGCTGCGCCAGGTGGCAAGCCAGCGTTGCACCTCGGCAAGACGGGCGCGCGTTGCCTCCTCGCGCTCGCCCCGCGCCTGCTCGAGCTTGGCCAGCTTCGCAGCGAGTTCACGGTCCTGGCGATTCGCCTGGTCCCATTGCAGAGGGATGCTGGCAACCAGCGACGCCATGTTGGAGAAGGCCGGGCCGCGCTGGCTGTACATCACCGACACGGTCCAGTCCGCGCGCCTGTCCTGTTGGGCAACTTCGGTTTCGGCCAACGCGACCGCTTCCCTGGAAGCCATCAGTGCAATATCGGGGTGCTGTTCGATTTGGAGTTCTAGCGTGTGGGCCGCCAACCGGGTCGTCGAAATCGCTGGCAGGTCTCCCAAGGGTGCGGTGGCCACATCGCCCACCCACCTTGCAAGCGTGGTGGACGCGTTCACGAGCTGCGTTTGCGCTTGGTGTATCCGGTCGTTGATGCGCGCCACTGCCGAACGCGCCAGCAATACGTCGGCTTGCGCGCCACGTGCGGTGCGATAGGCTGCGTCCGCGGACTCGATCAGTCGGCGCGCCTCGGTTCGCTGCTGCTCCAGCAGATCGACCATCTGCTGGAGCAGATAGCGGTCCAACCAAGCGGATGCCGTGCTGCGCCGAAGACTCGCCAGCTGCATTGTCCGCGCGGCTTGTGCCGTGTCGGCTTCGCGCTCAAAACGCGCTGCACGCGCATGGCGTTTGCCTTCCCACGTAAAAGTCTGCGTCAGCCCGACCGAGCGCATGGTCATGAAATCTTCGGTCAGGCTCAAGCGCTTGGCCCCGTCGACGGGCAGGTTCTCGACAGACAAGCGCAGCATCGGGTCGGGCAGCCGCTCCGCAGCAACGGCTTGCTCGCGCGCCGATGCGGCGGCGGCGTCCTGTGCTGGCAGGGCTTGCGACCGCGCTTGCGCAGCCAGCAGTGCCGCATCGAGTGTCAGCGGCGAAACGAGGACTGCCTGCGCGTGTACCAAGGTTGAAACACTGGCGGCCAATACGGTGGCGGCAAACGCGCACACGACTTTTCGGGGCACCCCTGGGGATGCCCGAAGACTAATAAAAAATGGCACAAGCTGAATCCGAACGAGTGATGTGGCGCCTTGGTCAAGCCATGACGTACACAGATTACCGCTTCGGTTACGCAGTCGCGTGACCGAAACAACGCTCAAAAAAACGGAATCAGCTAAGAGTTGGCGGTCGCCAGATGCTGGTGAGGTCTGACGATGGCATGAAGAACACGCCGGTCAGCACAGCGATAGACGCTGAGGGCGCGAGGGTTTCTGCTTGGAAAGGCATGCCAACGAAGGCTCCGGAGGGACTACACGCCTGCCCAGTCTTGCACGTTTTGCCCGTTTCGGCTGCCGTGTCTGTATCGTTGCAGCAATCGCCCGCAGAGGCGGAGTGACCCATCTCTACTGAAGGCTTATCCTCATTCATCGAACAGGGCTGACCGAATGCGTGAGCGTACGCAAGGCCCTGGAACGCCATCGCGAGACACAGGAATAGGGAAAACAACGCACGCATTTTCGAATCATATCAATGAACTTCAAGCAAAAGTTCAGGACGGCTTGTCAAGCACCAGGGCGCATGCGGGTTTCCTTGGCCCACTGAATACCTGCAGCTGAGTAGGTACCTGTCAAGTCCCGGCTGGTTATAAACCCTCTTCACGAACAACTCAGGCCTTTTCGCCTGCCAATTCTTCAGCGCCTGAACGGGTGAAACGTGGTTGAGTGCGCGCTGCGGGATTAGATGGTTGTAGGTCTTCACATAGTTCT
>JBBSUJ010000103.1:0-7671 GCA_038235025.1 Burkholderiales bacterium | reverse complement strand
TTTTTTGAAAAGTGCCGCCCGCCACAACGGCTTAATGAACTGACCCCAGCACTAGCGCCGCCAACGCAGCTGTCTCAGCGCGAAGCACGCGCGCGCCCAAGCCCACCGACTGGAAACCGTGGGCCAGCGCTCGAACTTCTTCGCCAGGGCTTAGACCGCCCTCGGGTCCCGATAGAAAAATCGCTGGCTCGGCATGCCCCACGATGGACGCCAAAGGCGTGCTGCCCTCGCTCAACGACAAAACCATGCGCTGCACCTGCCCGGCGTCCACATGAAGTTTTAGCCAGTCGCTCAAATCCACCGCACCATGCACCGCCGGCACGCGGTTGCGACCGCACTGCTCGCAAGCGGCCACGGCGATGGCTTGCCAGTGCGCGCGCTTTTTGTCGGCACGCTCGCCCTTAAGTCTGAGCACGCTGCGCTCGGCGAGCAGCGGCGTGATGCTGGCGACGCCCAGTTCGGTGGCTTTTTCTACCAACCAATCCATGCGCTCATTGGCGGTGATGCCGGCCAACAAATGCACCGCGCGTGGTGCCTCGCGTTCGATGGCGTGGTGTGCACCCACCACCACGCGCACGTTGCTGCGGCCCATGTGGGTAATGCGGGCTTCAAACTCGCCGCCCAAGGTCGGCGATGCCAACGCTGCGGGCACAAGGGGTACAAGGGGCAGCGGGCGCATCGGCAGTTCGGCGCTGGAATCGGCCAGCGCCAGACCGCCATGAAACAGCGTGACGACATCGCCAGGCTGCAAGCGCAGCACTTGCACATGGCGCGCGGCACCCGCGGGGAGTTCCAACTCTAGTCCAGTCGCCAAATTCAGGGGGCAATAAAAACGCGGCATTGCTTCTAATTTAGTAGCTACTCGCGCTTACTGCATAAGCGCTATAGGCCAATTTGGCTTAAAAAATCTACATGCGCCCAAAGGCATAGCCGACGGGCGCTTGCGTGCCTTCGATGGTGTCGAGCAGGCGGGCCAGGGGCACCAGCTCGCGGTAACGGCTGGCGGTGGAGCGGATATAGCCGATGAAGCGCGGCGTATCGGCAAGGTATTTGGGTTTGCCGTCGCGCAGGGTGAGCCGCGCGAAAATGCCGGCAACCTTGAGGTGGCGCTGCAAGCCCATCCATTCAACACTGCGGTAGAACTGGCCAAAATCGTTGCCCCAGCCGCTCGCACTGGCGCTACCGATTAGTCCGGCCTTGCGCGCTGCCTCCCAGTAACGCACAGTGATGTCGAGAACAAAGTCTTCGTCCCAGCTAATAAAAGCATCGCGCAGCAGGCTGGCGATGTCATAGGTAATGGGGCCGTAAACGGCGTCTTGAAAATCGAGCACGCCCAGCGCGCCGCCGGGCACCTGTGGGGCCATCAACCCGCCGCCGGGCCGCCCCAAGGCGGGTTGCGCCCCCTCGGGGGGCAGCGAACCTAACGCAGTGGGGAGCGTGGGGGCCATCAGGTTCCGGGTCATGAAATCCCGGTGCACAAACACGCTGGGCGCGGCAAGGTTCTCGGCCACAAGGCGCTCGAACGTTTGTTCCATCGCCAACTGCTGCGTGTGATCCAGCGTCACCTGGCGGTGCTTGGCCACGTACCAGTCAGGAAACAGCGCCAGCTCGCGGCGTAGCAGGGCTTCGTCGTACAGGGGCAGTACACCGGGGCGCGACGCAACTTGCCACTGCAGCAACACATCGGTGGCCTGGCGGTACCAGGCGCGCGCGGCTTGCGGGTCGGCTGGGTCAAGTCGCTCAATCACGGTGTGCGGGCCCAGGTCGGACAGCAACATGAAGCCCTGCGGAGCGTTCCAGTCCAGCACGTCTGGCACGCACAAACCCGCCTGCTGCATGAGGCGCTGCACATGCACGAACGGTGCGCAGTCTTCCTGGTCGGGCGGCGCGTCCATCACGATACGGCTCACGCCCGGCACGTCAGTGTCGACACGCAAGTAGCGGCGAAAGCTCGCGTCGCTGGATGCCGGACGCAAGGTGTCAGGCAGCAGGCCGTGGCGAATGGTCAGCGGGCCGAGCCACTGCGTAAAGGCGGCGTGGCGGGCGGGGTCGGGCCAGGTCACTGCGCTTGTGGCACTGGCTGCAGCGATGGGGGGCGCATGTGCGCCGGGTTCTGAAGGATGGCTCATGGATAATCCGATTCTACAAAGCCGGTCTGCGCAAATGCGGGCCTGCCGACCGGTGCGCTGATTGCGCGCGCCCGCTGGAATTTGTTGCGCAACGCTGGTGCAGCGGTGCAGCGTTTGTTCTCACCGGTGGCATCATCTGTCGCCTGTTTCTGTCACTGCTCTCGTCCTTCATTGCTGCTTCTTTTGCCTTTTCGATCGCCGCTCCACGCTGCTCTGTACGCCCGCTCCTCGGTGCGGCCCTTGGCCCCTGAGCGCGCGCCCTCCCTACGCACCAAGCGCATGCCAGGCGCACGCCTGCGCGCCACGGCCGCGTGGGCCAGCGCTGCAGCGCTGTGCTCCCTGCCGGTGGGCGCTCAAGCGCAGGAAGCCGCCGCAGGCTCCAGCGGCCCGCTGCGCGCTAGTTCGCAGCTGAGCGAGACGATTTCTGAGGCTACCCGCAAAGAATTGCCCACTTTTGTATCGGGCGAAAAGATGTGGGGCGAGACGAATCAGCGCACCGTGATTGAAGGCAAGGCCCAATTGCGCAAGGGTGACACGGTGATCCAGGCCGACCGCATGGACTACAGCACGCCGACTGACCTGGCAACCGCCACGGGCGAAGTGCGCATCAACCGCGCTGGCAACCTGTACGAGGGCAGCAAGCTGGAGATGGAGGTGGATGCCTTCAAAGGCACGTTCGACGACGTGCGGTACCAGTTTCTGGCCAACGGCGCGCATGGCGACGCATCGCGTGTGGATTTCCTGGACCGCGACCGCTCGGTGGTGCACGACGGCACTTACACCACCTGCACGCGTGAAGATTTCACCGGCTGGAAGCCCGACTGGATCATTCGGGCCAAGCGCCTGGAACTCGACCGGGTGGAAGATGTAGGCGTGGCCTACAACGGCGTGCTCGAATTCAAGGGCGTTCCCATATTGCCGGTGCCTTACATCAGCTTTCCGCTTTCAGACAAACGCAAGTCCGGCCTATTGCCACCCACCATCGCCATCGACAGCGTGGGCGGCTTTGAGTATTCGCAGCCGTATTACTGGAACATTGCGCCCAACCGTGACGCCACCATCGAAGCGGGTGTGGTCAGCAAGCGCGGGGTACGGGTGGGCGGCGAATTCCGTTACCTAGAACCTGCTTACCAAGGCCGTTTGTTCGGCAACCTGCTACCCGCCGACCGCCTGCGCAATGAAGATCGCTGGAGCCTGGGCCTGGAACACGCGGCCACCGTCAACACCCCCGTCGGCGGCATTGGTGTCAATCTCAATGTGCGCCGCGTTAGCGACGACAACTATTGGCGCGACTTGGGTCGCGGCACCTTCAACGACACGCAGCGCTTGTTGCCGGCAGACGCCACCGCCACCTGGGGCAGCGGCGATCAAAGCCTGATGCTGCGCTCGCTCAAGTGGCAAACGCTGCAAGATCCGCTGGCACCCATCGTGCCGCCGTACGACCGCCTGCCGCAGCTTCAGTACCGCTATGTGCCCAGCCAGCTCGGTTACGGGCTGGACGCCAGTTTGGAACTGGACACCACCCGCTTTCGCAGCGACCGCACGCTCACAGGCCAACCCAACGCGCAGCGCAGCTACGCACTCGGAGTGGTCAGCCGACCGTTTCTGTGGCCAGCTGGCTTTGTGACGCCGCGGCTGCAGATGCATGCGGCGCAGTACCAGTTTGAATCGCATATTGCCAACGGCGTCAGCTCGCTTAGCCGGGCCCTGCCCACGGTGAGCTTGGACACGGGCCTAGTGTTCGAGCGGGATGCGCGCTTCTTCTCGCGCAACTTTGTGCAGACCCTGGAGCCGCGCGCGTTTTATACCTACACGCCCTACCGCGATCAGCGCCTGCTGCCGGTGTATGACACGGCGGCCACGGATTTCAACTTCGCCACCATTTACACCGAGCGTGCCTACGGCGGCCATGACCGCATTGCCGACAACAACCTGCTGACCCTGGGCGTCACCACACGCATGCTTGACCCTGACACGGGTGCCGAAACTGCGCGCTTTGGCATCGCCCAACGCATTCGTTTTTCTGACCAGGACGTGACGTTGCCAGGCGAGCCGGTGGTGAAGGAACGCCTCTCCGATGTGATGGTGGGTGCCGCCTTGAACTGGACGCCCACCTGGGGGCTGAACTCTGTGGTGCAGTTCAACCCCAAAACCCAGCGTTCGATTCGCTCGACTATTGCGGCGCGCTACCAGCCGGCACCATTTCATGTGATCAGTGCGGCATACCGGCTGCAGCGCAACACCAGCGAGCAGATTGATGTCGGCTGGCAGTGGCCGCTGGCCGATGTATTTGGCAGCAGCAAACCTGCTTTGTCCGCCTCGGAAGTCGGATCCAGCCCTGCCTCCCGCGGTATGCGCGCAGCGCGCTGGTATGGTGTTGGGCGGCTCAACTACAGCCTGCGCGACCGAAAACTGGTGGACACCGTGGTTGGCCTTGAATACGACAGCTGCTGCTGGATTGGCCGCGTGGTACTGGAGCGCTTGCAGAACAGCCTGGTCACCTCCAACACACGCTTGTTGTTCCAGATCGAGTTCGTTGGCTTCTCGCGCCTGAGCCTGGGGTCCAACCCATTGTCGAGCCTGCAACAGAACATTCCCGGCTACCGCACTTTGGGCCAGACGCCCGCAGCGGCTCCCAGCCGTTTCAGCAATTACGACTAAGGCCTGCCTCCATGCATCCTCGTGTATCCGCCACCACTTTGGCCTGCTTTGCCTGTCTGGCAGGTTTGCTTGCTGCACCGGCCGCCGCGCAGGGCGTTCGCAAGCCCGCCACAAGCCTCACGCCCATGCTCTCCAATGCGAGCGGGCTGGCAGCGCCAGCGCCTGCAGCAGCGACAACTGCAGCGCCGCAGCGCGCCCGCTCTGAAACGGCTGACTACATCGTGGCGGTGGTCAATTCGGAGCCCATAACCCGGCACGAGCTCGACTTCCGCGTCGATCGCATGCGCCAGCAAATGCAGGCCGCTGGCAGCAAGGCTCCGCCATCTGATGTGCTCACGCGGGAGGTGCTGGAGCGTTCCATTATGGAAAAGGTGCAACTGCAGCAGGCTGAGCAAGGCGGCATCAAAGTCGACGAGCTTTCGGTAAATCAAGCCGTGGCCACCGTTGCACAGCAAAACAACGTTTCGCAGGAAGCCATGAACCGCCGGCTCGCCGCAGACGGCATTTCGCTGGAGCAGTTTCGAACCCAGCTGCGTACCCAGTTGCTACTGCAGCGACTGCGTGAGCGCGCCGTAGCGTCCACTGTCAAAGTGAGCGAGAACGACATTGACGAACACCTGCGCAAGCAGCAGCAAAGCACAGGCACCGCCGGCGCAGCGGCAAGTGCCGAAGTCAATCTGGCCAACATTCTTATTGCGGTACCCGAAAACGCATCATCTGAAACGGTTGCCAAGCGAGAACTGCGCGCCCAGAGCGTGGCCCAGCGCGCACGCGCCGGCGAAGACTTCGCTAAATTGGCCAAGGAGTTTTCCGACGCGCCGGACGCCGCCCAGGGCGGCAACATGGGGCTTATGCCGCAGGATCGATACCCCGAACTGTTTTTGAACGCGACCGCCAAGCTGGCAGACGGAGCCACCACCGACCCTGTGCGTTCGGGCGCAGGGTTCCACGTGCTTAAGGTGATTGAACGGGCCAACAGCAGCGAGTCGGGCACCTCCATTGTGCAAAGCCGGGCTCGCCATATCCTGCTGCGCGCCAGCTCTGACTTGCCAGAAGCAGCAGCGGCGGCGCGCCTGACCGAGTACCGCGAGCGTATTGAGGCCGGCTTGGCCACCTTTGAGACCTTGGCGCGCGAGCACTCGCAGGATGCCAGCGCCGCACAAGGAGGCGACCTGGGCTGGTCTTCTCCCGGGCGCTACGTACCAGAGTTCGAGCAGGCGCTGGATACGCTTAAACCTGGCGAAATCAGCCTGCCCGTGGTGTCGCGGTTTGGGGTTCACCTGATTCAACTGGTCGAGCGGCGCACCGCCAAGCTCAGCGTCCGCGAAGAGCGCGAAGTTGCGCGCGAAACGGTGCGCCAAAAGAAGCTGGAAGAGGCATACACCGAATGGGCGCGAGACCAGCGCGCGCGCGCCTACGTCGAATACCGCGACGTGCCGCAGTAAACATGACACCCCCCTGCTACGCCGCGATGCGCCGCGGCTTTGCACCGGGAAGCTGTGCACGCGGCGCACGCAGTGCGCATGTTTAGGCGCACCCCATGAAACACATTGCCCGCAAACGCTTCGGCCAGCACTTCCTGGCCGATCGCAACATCATTGCCGCCATCGTCGATGCGATTGCGCCCCAGCCTGGCGATCCCATGGTGGAAATTGGCCCCGGATTGGCAGCGCTGACGCAGCCGCTGGTGGAGCGTTTAGGCGACCTCACGGTTATCGAACTGGACCGCGATTTGGCGGCCCGCCTGCGCTCCCATGCGCAGCTTCGCGTCGTTGAATCGGACGTGCTTCGCGTGGATTTCACGCAGCTGGCCGAATCGCTGGAGGTGCCCAAGTTACGCGTGGTGGGTAACCTGCCCTACAACATTTCCACGCCCATTCTGTTTCACCTGCTGAACCACGTAGACGCCATCACCGACCAGCACTTCATGCTGCAAAAAGAGGTGATCGACCGCATGGTGGCCTCGCCGTCCACGGCGGCATACGGGCGGCTGTCGGTGGTGCTGCAGTGGCGCTACGCCATGGAAAACGTGCTGTTTGTGCCGCCGGAGAGTTTCGAGCCGCCCCCGCGTGTCGACAGCGCTGTAGTGCGCATGCTGCCGCGCACCGAATTCGCACCGGTACCGCTGCGTTTGCTCGAAGAGCTGGTGCAGGTGGCGTTCAGCCAGCGCCGCAAATTACTGCGCCACACGCTGGGCAAATGGCTGGAAGCGCGCGGCTTCGCTGGCGAGTTCGATGTGCAGCGCCGCGCCGAGGAAGTACCGGTAGCGCAGTTCGTGGCCTTGGCGCAGCAGCTCTGAACCGCGACATCAGGCACCGCCTCGCCTCGCCAGGAACACCGCAATGGACCTCAAGCCTCTCATCACGCTGCTCGCCATCGTCAACCCGCTGGCGATCGTGCCGTTTTTCATCCACTACACGCAGGGGTTCTCAGAGCTGCAGCGCAAGCGCACCATTCGCACCGCTGCTTTCAGCGCGTTTGTGGTGATTGCCGGGTGCGCTTTGCTGGGCTTGCAGGTGCTGGAGTTTTTCAATATTTCGCTGCCCAGCTTTCAGGTCGGCGGCGGCCTGCTGCTCCTCATCAGCGCAATGAACATGCTCAACGCCCAACCGGCCGAGGCCAAGCCCGCCACCAATGAATTGGAAGACGGTGCCGAAAAAGCCGCTGCGGGTGACAGCATCGCCGTGGTACCGCTGACCATCCCATTGCTGACCGGCCCTGCCGCCATGTCCACGGTGGTGATTTATGCCAACAACGCACAAACCTGGTGGCAACAAGGGGCGCTGGTGGGCTACGGGCTCGTCATCGGGCTGGCAACCTGGCTGTGCTTTTCGCTCGCCGATCCGATTGCCAGGGTACTGGGCAAGTCCGGCATCAACGT
>JBBSUJ010000102.1:0-7771 GCA_038235025.1 Burkholderiales bacterium | reverse complement strand
CCTTTGTGATGGCGGCACTGCGTTATTACAAGACTTTGGGAGTGAAGATCTCGGGCGTGATGACGGACAACGGCGCAGCGTACCGGTCGCGTAGATTCGCCAAGCTGCTGCGCCGCTTAGGCATCAACCACATCCGCACCCGGCCGTACACACCCCGAACCAACGGCAAGGCAGAGCGCTTCATTCAGACGCTGCTCAGAGATTACTCGCCTTGGCTTTGAGGGGAACAACGTGTTGAGAAACTACAAAATACCTGTGCCTGGGCGGTATCGACAAATAGCAACCATCGCCCGTGGGAACCGGGCGCAATCGAGGTGCGCCCTGCCTGGCGGTTTCACTGGGCTCCCTGACAACGCGGTGGCGGTGATGACGAGACCTTAGTGCACCCCCACGACACGCGACTGCCTCGCGCCTACCCCGCGCTTGCTTCACGTTGATCGCACGCTCACGAAGCCAGTATCTCCGTCACCCTGCGCGTTAGCGCCTGCAACTCAAACGGCTTGGTCAGCACCGACATCCAACGCTCGACGTGGCCATTGCCCACCACGGCGTTCTCGGCGTAGCCGGTGATAAACAGCACCTTTAAATCGGGCCGGGCGACCCGCGCGGCATCGGCCACTTGGCGCCCATTCATACCGCCCGGCAGGCCCACATCGGTGATCAGCAAATCCACCTGGCCTACCTGCTGCAGTACGCGCAGCCCGGTGGGGCCATCCTGCGCCTCTAAAGGTCGGTAGCCCGCCTCGCGAAGCAATTCCACCAGCAGACCGCGAATAGTGGGCTCGTCGTCAATCACCAGCACCACCTTTCCATCGCCAGACGGCTCATCGGGAAACACTTTCTCGGCGGCCTCTGGCTCTACCTCGCCATGGTGGCGCGGCAGATAAATACAAACGGTGGTACCGACCCCCACCTCCGAATAAATGCGCACCTGCCCGCCCGATTGGTGGGCAAAACCATAGACCATGGATAGCCCCAGCCCAGTGCCAGAACCCAATGGCTTGGTAGTAAAAAATGGATCGAACGCCTTGGCGATCACGTCGGGCGTCATGCCCGAGCCGGTGTCTGTCACGCTAAGCGATACGTATTGGCCAGGCACCAGTTCTCGCAGGTCTGCGGCCGGAGTATCCAGCGACCGGTTGGCAGTTTCTACCGTCAAACGCCCGCCGTGTGGCATGGCGTCTCGCGCGTTGATGCACAAGTTCAGCAGGGCGTTTTCCAGCTGACCCGGATCGGCCAGCGTCGGCCACAGGCCCACGGCACCCACGCACTCCAGGTCAACCCCAGGCCCCACGGCGCGCCGGATCATTTCTTCCATGTTGGCGGCCAATCGGTTGACATCCACCGGTTTCGGAGCCAGCGTCTGCAAGCGGGAGAACGACAGCAGCCGGCTCGTCAGGGCCGCTGCCCGTTTGACGGCACCGCGGGCCATGTTCAACAAGCGATCAAGTTTGTCAAGCTGACCAGCAGCCACGCTGCGCTCAATCAGCTCCAGGCTGCCGTTGATCGTGGTCAGCAGGTTGTTGAAGTCATGCGCCAGGCCACCCGTGAGCTGGCCAACGGCTTCCATCTTCTGTGACTGGCGCAGCGAGTTTTCCGCTGTTTCCAGTGCGGCTGCACGCTCTTTGTCTTCGGTGACATCGCGCGCACTGCAGTACACCTTGTCGCCCTCCAGCACGGACACCCACGAGAGCCAGCGATACGTACCGTCTTTGCACCGGTACCGGTTCTCGAACCGCAGTGCGGGAAGTCCTTGCGTAATCAAGTCCTGCCACACCAACTGCGTTCTGTGGAAGTCATCCGGGTGAATGAATTCGGAAAATGTTTTTTCGGCAGTCTCCTGCTCAGACCAGCCCAAGGTTTTGCGCCATGCGGGGTTCGACGCTTCGACATAACCGTGCAGATTGACCACGCCCATCATGTCCGGGCTGACCTTCCAAGTACGGCCGCGCGCGGCCGCGCGCTCCGCAACCTTGCTTTCCAGGTCGGTGTTCAGCTCCAGGAGCTCTTGCTCCATCCGCTTGCGTTCTGTAATGTCAAACGCGATGCCCTTGAAGCGCGCAGGTCTCCCGTCGGCTCCCGGATGGCACCGTCCTTCCGCGATCAGCCAGCGCACCTTTCCGCCCGGGGTCACCAAGCGATATTCCTCGCGATAGGCTTCGCCTGTTTGAACCGCACGCTGTACTTGTTCCTTTACGCGGGCGGAATCCTCCGGATGAATACCGGAAAAAAACTGCGCAATCGGAGCGCCTGTCTTGGCTGCTTCGGGGTCGACTCCATAGGTTTGTGCGAAAGCCTCGTCCGTGAACACGCGGTCCGTATGTAGGTCCCAATCCCACGCTCCGATGCTGCGACCTCCCGCGAGTGCGAGTTCCAGTTGGTCTTGCGAGTCGGCAAGGCGCGACTCCAGCGTTTGCTGGTGCCCTGGTACCCAGAAGCAGGTCTTGATGACGCCCGCAATTCCGTAGGCAGCAGCCTCATCGTCTACCGGGGCGTACTTGCACATCCAGCGCCCGGATTCGCGCGCGCCCGCAGCGTTGGTTCGGTTTGAGGCGAAATCACTGCCTGGTGCGTCTTCCCCGCCCATCACGCGTTCAATGTGGGGCGCGATGTTGGGCCAGACGGCCAAGAGGCCCTCGGCAGCGGGCCGGCCAAGTCCTCGCCCTGGATCTGTGGCCTCAAGCAGGTCACGATAAGCGTCATTCCAGAAAGCGATTCGCTCTGCCCCCCAAATAAGGCAATAGGGAGTGGAGGCATTCAGTACCAGCCTGACCGCCACGCGCAATCCGGTCGGCCAACCCGAAGGTGCGCCAAGCGACGTGGCCTCCCAGTCATACTCGCGCAGCATTCGGCCGGTGTCGCCGCCTCCACTTAAAAATCGGGGGTGCGTCGGTGAATCAACAGGGCTCAAAGATGTCATAGGGAGCGGAGCATACTGCCAGCCTCGTCTCTTCGCAGAGCGACGCAGCGCGCAAGCTTCGCTTTCTGCTCGCTTCCTGTTTCTGGCGCGCTGCTATGGTCGCTAGAATCGCTAAATTCGCGGGTGTAGTTCAATGGTAGAACGGCAGCTTCCCAAGCTTCATACGAGGGTTCGATTCCCTTCACCCGCTCCAGTGCGTGCGCGTACCGTGCCGCCATTGTTTGCCTCCGTCTCCTGCCGGGCGGCGGCTATCGTCGGCAGCGTTCTGCTGCTGGCGTGCACAGCGGGCATTTCCCAAACTGCGGCACAGGGCAAACCACCAGCAGCACAGCCCGTCGTAGGCGTTCTGCAGCCTGCTTCCGTTGCGCTGAGCGATGCGCGCCTTCGCAGCCTCAAAGCACCCAATGGATTTGCCGTATCGGTCTATGCCCAAGGCTTGGGCAATGTGCGCTGGCTGCAGGTAGCGCCCAATGGCGACGTGTACGCCAGCCAACGCACGCAAGGTGAAATTGTGCTGCTGCGCGACACCAACAGCGATGGTGTCGCCGATGTGCAAAAAACGGTGGCACGCATTCCCCGCGCGCACGGCTTGCTGCTGCATGAAGGGAATCTCTACATCGTCTCCGATTCGAGCCTCTACATCGCCAAGGTGCAGGCCGATGGCGGCCTGGCAAAGCCCCGGGAACTGTTTGACGACCTGCCTGAAGGCGGCAACCACCCGCGTCGCACGCTCGGCATGGGGCCCGACGGCTGGCTTTATATGGGAGTGGGCTCCACCTGCAACAACTGCGAAGAAGCCAACGACGAGAACGCCACGCTGCTGCGCAT
The DNA here is from genome assembly GCA_038235025.1 of Burkholderiales bacterium. Classification (GTDB taxonomy): domain Bacteria; phylum Pseudomonadota; class Gammaproteobacteria; order Burkholderiales; family Burkholderiaceae_C; genus Simplicispira. Next base: position 4,023 of record JBBSUJ010000102.1, on the reverse strand, counting down.
GCGGCCAGATGGCACCGAGCGCCAGGTGTTTGCGCGCGGCTTGCGCAACACCATGGGTTTTGACTGGAACCCGGTCAACGCCCAGCTGCATGGCTTTGACCACGGCTCCGACATGCGCGGCGACGACCAGCCGCCCGAAGAACTCAACGCGATCGCACAAGGCAAAGATTACGGCTGGCCTTGGTGCTTGGGCGCGCGCGTGGTGGATCCTGTACAGCCGCGCGAGCCGGCTGGCAGCAGCAAAGAAGAGCTGTGTCCCACTACGCAGGCGCCTGCCGCCACCTACACCGCCCACGCCGCACCCATTGGCTTTGTTTTCTACACCGGCTCGCAGTTTCCCAAGGCCTACCAAAATGACGGCTTTGTGGCGATGCGCGGCTCGTGGAACCGGTCAAAGCCCAGCGGCTACCGCGTATTGCGGGTGCGCCTTGACGCCCAAGGCAAGCCCACCGGCATGGACGACTTTGTCTCCGGCTGGCTGCTGGACACCTCCCCGCCCACGCAGTTTGGTCGCATCGCCGGCCTTGCTGTGGCAAAAGACGGATCTCTGTTGATTGCGGAAGACCAGAATGGTGTCATCTACCGGGTTCGCTACACCGGTCGATAGCCTCGTCCCTCGCTTCTTGGGGCTCCAATACGGGTCTCTGCCATCAATCGGCGCACCGGCGTCGTTGCAATAAAAAACGATATGCGCTGCCCCCATCCACGGCCGCGTCTTAACACCCTCTTGCCAGTCGCCATTAGCGACATTCACTTCCCAACGCTCCATGAACCCGAGTTCTACACGCCCCCCTATTTACCGCCTGCCATCCCGAACGCTGCTCAGCTGGGCGTGCGCCGCGGCGGCATCAGGCCTGCCCCTTTTCAGCCACGCGCAGGTCGAACCTTCCCTGCCCGAGGTGTCCGTGCTGACCAGTAGCGAGGCACAGCGGCGGCTCGACGCAGCCAGCAGCCACACCGCAAAAACCATCAATTCGTTTGAGGCCGCAACGCCGCTGGTCAATTTGTCCGAGCTGCTGGCCGATCAAGCAGGCGTGGTGGCGCTTAACCGCGGTAATTACGCGCAAGACCTGCAAATCTCTATTCGCGGCTTTGGCACGCGCTCTACCTTTGGGGTTCGCGGCGTGCGATTGGTGGTGGACGGCATTCCCGCCACCATGCCCGACGGCCAGGGCCAGGCGGCCACCGCTCAGCTTGCTTCCGCGAGCGAAATTGAGGTGCTGCGCGGGCCCATGGCACAGCTCTATGGCAACGCCGCAGGGGGCGTGCTGAAGATCACCACCCGCGAACCCAGGCCCGGCGGCGGCGCAGGCGCGCAGGTAGCAATCGGGTCGAACGGAGAACGGTTGGTTGGCGCGTCGCTCGATGTAGGCAACGCCGAACTGGGCGGGCTGATCGATGTTGTGCGGTTTGCGACCGATGGCTGGCGTCCACACAGTGCGGCAGAACGGGTGCACCTGAACAGCAAATGGGTGGCACGGCCCAGTAGCGACACCCGGCTAACCGCTTTGGTCAACCTGTACGACCAGCCGCGCGCGCAAGACCCTTTGGGTTTGACACGGACGCAGTTTGATGCCGATGCCCGCCAGTTGCAAACCGCCGCCGAGGTGTTCAAGACACGCAAAGCCGTGTCGCAAAACCAGGTCGGGCTGGTATGGGAACAGCGGCTCAGCACGCAGGACGATCTGCGCATCTATGGCTACGGCGGGACGCGCGATTTGCGCCAGACGCTGGCGTTTGCCGGCAGCGGCGTCAGCAGCGCGGGCGGCGTGGTCGATCTGGCGCGCCAGTATTACGGTGCCGGCGCAGCATGGACGCACCAGGTTCGGTGGAGCTCGGGCCTGCCCATGAGCTGGACCATCGGCGTCAACGCCGACCGGCTGGCGGAAGACCGGCGCGGTTTTGTCAATAACCGCGGCACAGCCGGCGCACTGCAGCGCGACGAAACCGATCGGGCAGGCAATACGGATGCATATGCGCAAGTGGACACCTGGGTGTCCGAGCAACTGCGACTGGTGGCTGGAGCCCGCTTCACAAAAGTGCGGCTGGCAGTGGACGACCAGTATGTTCGCGCCGGCAACCCCGATGACAGTGGGACCCGCAGCTTCTCCCGCACCAACCCGGTTCTGGGGGTGGTCTGGACCGCCAGCGATGCGCTGAACCTGTATGCCAACGCCGGCGGCGGCTTTGAATCTCCCACACTGAGCGAGCAGGCCTACAGCCCCACTGGCAGCGGTTCGAACTTTGCGCTGGGCGCTGCTCGCACGCGGCAAGTGGAGTTCGGTGCCAAATGGAAAGCGGGCCCACATCGCTGGAGCGCCGCTGTTTTCGACGCCCGCACGGAGGGCGAAATCGTGCCGACCGCAAGCGTCGGCGGCCGCACGATTTATGGCAACGCGGCCAACGTGCGGCGACGCGGGCTTGAGTTCGCGTGGCAGACCGACGCAGGCGGCCGCGGCGCATGGACGCCGCGAGTCGCCTTCACCTGGCTCGATGCATTTTTTGAAGGACCTGCGAAGAGCGCTGTACCGACCGCATCGGCCGACGGCCGACGGTTGCCTGGCACCGCCCGCACGGCGCTGCACCTGGCGCTTGACCACCGCCCTGCTCCCGGCTGGCGGTGGGGCGTGGACGTGCACGCTTCGGGAAAAGTATTCGTAGACGATGCGAATTCGCAGGCGGCCCCTGGCTACGCCACGCTGGGGCTGCACGCTGCTCGCACATTCGAAGCTGCTGGAATGCGCTGGAATGCGTGGGCCCGCATCGACAACCTGCTGGACCAGCGCTACGCCGGCTCCGTGATCGTGAACGAAGGCAACGGCCGCTACTACGAACCAGCATTCGGCCGGCGATTGATGGTGGGGCTGCGCACGCAATTTCAGTAGGCCGTTCAGACAGCAACTGGCGACCCAATCACCACTGCGACTGCTTTGCGGAACCGGGGCGCAGGCCTGAAGCGCCGGGCTGCATATAGGACGGTCTGTACCCATGGCGATCTGTGCCTAACAGCCTGTTCACGATCTCGCAGGGGATCGTGAACAGGCTCTATGGGGTCAGCGCCCTGCAACAGGCGCGAGTACCATGATGCGATGAGCCGACACCTGACCATTTTGACGGGCGCATCGCGTGGCATGGGCCTAGCCATCGCCGAGCAACTGCTAAAGCCCACAGATACCTTGCTGTGCATCTCACGCGGCGAAAGTGCCCACCTCCCGAAAGCCGCGAAGGAAGCCGACTGTCATTTGCTGCAGTGGCGGCAAGACCTGGCGGATGGTCCCGCAGCGGCAGACCGCCTGGCGAAGTGGCTATCGCGCCATTCAATTGACGACTTTGGCAGCGCCACGCTGATTAACAACGCCGGCGTAGTGCCCCGCATTGCGCCGCTGTCGGAAAGCGACCCGCAGGAACTCATCAACGCTCTGCGCGTAGGCCTTGAAGCGCCTTTGCTGCTGACCAGCGCTTTTCTGCGGGCTACGCAAGACTGGCTGATTCCGCGCAAAGTACTCAACATCTCCTCTGGCCTCGGTCGGCGCGCCATGGCGTCGCAGGCTTCGTACTGTGCAGCCAAAGCCGGCATGGACCATTTCACCCGCTGCGCTGCACTGGACGAGGCGCAAAAGGCGCATGGTGCCAAGCTGTGTTCGCTGGCACCGGGCGTCATAGATACCGACATGCAGGTGCAGTTGCGAAACACCGATCCGGCGCTGTTCCCGGATGTGGAAAATTTCACGCAGCTTAAAAGCAGCGGCGATCTGGCATCGCCGCAACAGGCAGCGACTCGCGTGTTGGCCTGGCTAAACCGTGCTGATTTCAGCACGCATCCGGTGGCCGATGTGCGGGATACCTAATTACTATTATTTTTATAGCTACTCGCGCTTAATGGATAAGGGCGGTTTCAACCCCAAGTGCAACATTAATTCAATGCACCAAGTCAGGCTGAACAGTCAGTCTGGCCAGATGCTCTGCGTAAACCTCAATCGGTTTGCGCCACCCCAGAGTCATCCTCGGACGCCCATTGAGCTG
>JBBSUJ010000101.1:0-8273 GCA_038235025.1 Burkholderiales bacterium | reverse complement strand
GTGTTGTACGTGCCAGGGGGTGGACTTGACTCACGGCTTGGGCTCCTTATGCTTAAAAGACGCTATCACCTCATGCATTAGCTCGCGCGCCCTAAAGAGCGGCCAACTGCGAAGAGGGACATAATCGCACGGAACTTGACAGTTAGGCAGCACAAAAATGAGGAGTTCTGGTGTCCATGTTGTTGTCGCAACGTTGTTCTGATTTCCTGCTGGGCACCGAGCGCAAGCGGCGTCGCAAAACGGCCATGACGGCGCTGGCCACAGCCATGATGGTGTGTTGCACCCTGGTAGTGCGCATGCTGGCGGACAGCACCGGTCTGAACCCGCAGGCCGTGGCCTGGTGGGCCGGAATGGCACCGGTGGGCATGTTGGTCATGCTGGCGCTGGTGCGCAGTGGCTGGAGCGAACGCTGTGCCGATCCATCCCTGGCCTATCCACAGATGCTATGGGCTCTGAGCTTCAACGCGGTGGCTTATGTGATTGCCGGGCCCGTGCGGGCTCTTGTGCTGCCGGTGCTGGTAATCATCATGATGTTTGGAATTTTTAGTCACAACCGCCGCCAAACCTGGTTTCTGTTTTTCTATGCAATGGTGTTGTACACGGCGGCTATTTTGGTGACGGCATTCTTGGAGACGCCGCATCCGCCGATGGCCGAGCTGCTCGCGCACCTCACCATCGTGGCGGCGTCATTGATTACCAGTACGCTGATGTGTCTGCAGGTTCAAGGCATACGCCGCCATTTGCGTGCGCAAAAAGAGCACTTGCAGGAAGCGCTGCAGCAGATCCGGCACCTGGCCATGCGCGACCATCTCACGGGGCTGGTCAACCGGCGGCAAATGTCTGACCTCATGGCGCTGGAGCTTCGCCGTTGCCGTCGCAGCGGTCGGGCTTTGCTGCTGGCACAGCTGGATATTGACCATTTCAAAACCATCAACGATACGCACGGCCACGCTGTGGGGGATCTGGCGCTGCAGGGGTTTGCACAAACCGCCCTTGCGCATTTGCGCGGCGGTGACGTTCTGGCCCGCTGGGGCGGTGAAGAGTTCGTGCTGTTGTTGTCCGATACCGAGCCCGACGGTGCTCATGAACTCCTGGAGCGAGTACGCAGTGCCGTGCAGGCGCATGTGCTGCGGCGCGGTGAGCACGCCATTCGAATCACAGTTTCCATAGGTTGGGCGCAGCACGAACCGGGTGAGTCGCTGGACGAGACATTGCAGCGCGCCGACCACGCGCTGTATGACGCCAAACAATCAGGCCGCAACCGCATCATGCGTGCGCGGGCCACAGACAGTTCCCAGGGGCTCCGCGCGTCCTCAAATTTGGCCACAGACAATGACGCACAGGCCATGCCGACCACCGCGCCCGACTGAATACAGCAGCCTTGGACACGGCCTAACCTGGCGCGTTGGCAGCCATGCTGGCGCCTATACCGGACTCGCTGAACATGCGCTTGCCCGGCCTACCGATTCGGCCCTGTGCAGTCATGGGTGTTTTGACGCTATCCCAGGCGACGTAACGCATCTTGTTAAGTTGCGCACGCATGTTTAACGCTACCTAATTGATAGCTGCTAGCGCTTACAGGACAAGCGCTAGATGCCGATATTATGTAAAATTCTTCGGTATCTACCTACCACTGCCCCATGAGCAACCACTACGAAACTTTGCCGCCCAGCAGCCCCTACCGCGAATTGTTTGGCCTGGCCCCGCCCAACGAGCCCGTGGCGCGCCATCTGTGGCCCCGCAGCGGCGGTCATTTCATTCGCTCCTTACCGTCAGAGGTGCCTTTACCCGGCGCGTCTGAACGGCTTGCCGCTGAGCCGCCACCAGCCCCTAGCTCCAGCACCGTTTCAGACGCCTTACCCGGCGTCACACCACCAGACGCCATACCACCTGAGGCCACATCCAACTCCGTCGCCCAACCGGCGCGCGAGCTGGTGGCCGCGCAGTGGGGACTGGTGCCTGACTGGGTCAAGTCGGCCTCCGATGGGCGGCTGCGCTCGGCCAAGCTTGTCAATGCCAAATCTGAAACCGTCTCCACCACGCGCGCCTTTCACGACGCTTGGCAAAAGGGTCAGCGCTGCATCGTTCCCATGGCAGCATTTTTTGAAGACGACTGGCGCAGCGGCAAAGCCGTACCCACGCGTATTTTTCGCATTGACGGCCAGCCCATGGGTGTGGCGGGCTTGTGGGCCCGTTGGACGGGACCAGACGGCGAAACCCTTCTGAGCTACACCTTGTTGACCATGAACGCCAACAACCACGCGCTGCTGCGCCGTTACCAGCAGCCGGGCAGCGAAAAGCGCATGCCCGTGGTGCTGAACGAGGGGGCCTATGGGGCCTGGCTGACCGCACGCATGGAAAAAGCGAAAGAGTTCATGCGCCAGTACCCGGCCGAATGGCTGGCTGCCAACCCGGTTGAAAGCAAGGCCGCGGGTGGCTTTTAGCGCTGTGGGCGTGCCAAGCATTGCGCCGGCGGCGCGAGCGGTCGCCGAATACGCCACTTTTTTCGCCGTACTCGGCCCGCACTGGCGCTCCGCATGGGCCCGCTCGCGCCACTGGACGACGTTACCCGCCTTTCCAATGTGGCGAGCGTTGCGAATGTCTCTAACGTTTTGAACGTCACCCCGACATGAGTGAGCCCTTTTCAGCCGAGCCGCCCGACGGCTTGCACCAACCCGCCCGCGGCCGAGCCATGCTAGTCATCATCCTGGGCATCACCATGGCGGTGCTGGATGGCAGCATCGTCAACCTCGCGTTGCCGGGCATTGCGCGCGAACTGCAATCGACCGCATCGAACGCGGTATGGGTGGTCAACGCCTACCAAATCGCCACGCTGGTGATGCTGCTGCCACTGGCCTCGCTGGGCGACCGCGTGGGCTACCGACGCGTGTATTTGGTCGGTATGGCGCTGTTTGCCGCTTCCTCTGTGCTGGCCATGGTGGCCACATCGCTTCCGACCTTGATTGGTGCGCGGGCCATGCAGGGCCTGGGTGCGGCCGGCATCATGAGCGTCAACGCGGCCATGGTGCGGCTGATTTATCCACGCGCCATGTTGGGGCGCGGGCTGGGAATCAACTCCATGGTGGTGGCATTTGCGGCGGTCGCCGGGCCCACGGTGGCGGCCGGAATTTTGTCGGTAGCGTCCTGGCCGTGGCTTTTTGCGCTCAACCTGCCGCTGGGTGCGCTCACGTTGTGGATGGGGCGAAAATACCTGCCCTACAACGTGGTCAAGTCCACCGCCCAGCGGCCAGCGGCGCTGGATGTCGTACTTAACATTCTGATGTTCACCCTGGTGTTTTTGGGCGGTGAGCGGCTGGGCATGCATGGCGAATCCGCAACGAATTCGGCGCTAAATTCGACGCTGTTAGGTGCTGCGCTGCTGGTGTCGGGGCTGCTCGTGGGCTGGATTTACCTGCGCCGGCAATGGCACTTGCCCACGCCGCTGTTTCCCATTGATTTACTGCGCATACCGGTATTTGCGTTATCGATGGTGTCATCCGTGTCCGCCTTTGGCGCGAAAATGCTGGCCTATTTAAGCCTGCCTTTCTTGCTGCTCGAGTCCTATGGCCGGTCGCCGCTGCAAGCGGGCTTGTTGATTACCGCCTGGCCGCTTGCTATTGCATTGATCGCACCCATCGCGGGGCGCTTGATTGAGCGCTATCCCGATGGCCTGCTGGGTGCCATAGGCATGTCGATTTTTGCCTGCGGCTTGTGGTTGCTTGCGGCGTTGCCTGCCCATCCATCCGACCTCAACATCATCTGGAGAATGGCGCTTTGCGGCGCCGGGTTTGCCTTATTCCAGTCACCCAACAACCACACCATCGTCACCTCAGCGCCGCTCGCCCGCAGTGGGGCCGCTAGCGGCATGCTGGGTACCGCGCGCCTTACCGGTCAGACGACGGGGGCGGTGGTGTTGTCGGCGCTGTTTAGCGTGTGGCCACCCAGCAATGGGGCGGGCGAAAAAGTGGCGCTCGCCGTGGCGGGGGTGCTGGCCGTAGTGGCCGCCGTGGCAAGCTCACGGCGTGTGGGAGCTGCTACGCGAAATAATAGGTAAAGTGGCGCTTAGCGCTTGCTGGTAAAGCGTTAGCAGCTATTTATTTTGATAACTTTCTGTACCAGCAGCGCTTTGCGGTTGTCGCTCATGAATGACCCATCGCGCGGACGGCAAGGCGCGCACAGCCCACCGCACGGCGTGTGTGGCACACTGCGCCGCTTTTCCGTAAGCGGGTTTTGACGACATGCAGAAAATCATCCAGCAGCTGGCGAGCGAGATCAAAGTCGGCGTGCACCAAGTGGCCGCAGCCATCGAACTTCTGGACGGCGGTGCCACCGTGCCCTTCGTAGCCCGCTACCGCAAAGAAGCGACCGACGGGCTGGACGACATTCAGCTGCGCGAGCTGGAAGCGCGGCTCTCCTACCTGCGGGAGCTGGAGGACCGGCGCGGCACCGTGCTCAAGGCCATTGACGAGCAAGGCAAGCTGACCGACGCGCTGCGCGTGGCCATTGCCCAAGCTGAGACCAAGCAGGCGCTGGAAGACCTTTATTTGCCGTTCAAACAAAAACGCCGCACCAAGGGCCAAATGGCGCGCGAATTTGGCCTGGAGCCGCTGGCCGACAAGCTGTTTGCCGATCCTACCCTGGACCCGGCGACCGAGGCCGCCAGCTTCACGCGGCCGCCCGAGGTGCTGGACGACGGCAAAACCGGTGCTGATTTTTCGACGGTGCAAGCGGTGCTGGATGGCGTACGCGACATCCTGTCCGAGCGCTGGGCCGAAGACGCCGTGCTGGTGCAGAACCTGCGCGAGTGGCTGTGGGCTGAAGGATTGCTGCGCAGCAAAAAAATCGAGGCCAAAAACGAGGCCGATCCCGATGTGGCCAAGTTTCGCGATTACTTTGACTACGACGAGCCCATGGGCCGCATTCCATCGCACCGCGCCCTAGCCGTATTTCGCGGGCGCACACTGGAAATTCTGGACGCCAAACTGGTGCTACCCATCGAGCCGGAACCTGGCAAACCCAGCTTGGCCGAAGGCAAGATCGCCCTGCACCTGCGCTGGAGCCATGCGGGCCGCGCGGCGGACGATTTGATTCGCAAATGCGTGGCCTGGACCTGGCGCGTCAAACTCAGCCTGTCTACCGAGCGCGACTTGTTTACCCGCTTGCGGGAAGACGCTGAAAAAGTCGCCATCAAAGTTTTTGCCGACAACATGCGCGACCTGCTGCTCGCCGCACCCGCCGGCCCGCGCGTGGTGATGGGGCTGGACCCGGGCATTCGCACCGGCGTCAAAGTAGCGGTGGTGGATGCCACGGGCAAGCTGGTCGACACCTCCACCGTATTTCCGCACGAACCCCGCCGCGACTGGGACGGCGCGCTGCACACCTTGGCGCAGCTATGCCAAAAGCACGGCGTGCAGCTGATCGCCATTGGCAACGGCACCGCCAGCCGCGAGACCGACAAGCTTGCAGGTGAGCTCATCAAATTAATGCAAAAAAGGCCTTCAGCGCAGGATGGAAAAGCGTTAGCAGCTATTGAAAAGATAGTCGTGAGCGAGGCGGGCGCTTCCGTCTATTCCGCCAGCGAATACGCCAGCCAGGAAATGCCCGACGTCGATGTCAGCCTGCGCGGCGCCGCCAGCATTGCCCGGCGTTTGCAAGATCCGCTGGCCGAGCTCGTCAAGATTGACCCCAAGAGCATTGGCGTGGGCCAATACCAGCACGACGTGAACCAGAGTGAGCTGGCCCGCACACTGGCCACCGTGATTGAGGATTGTGTGAATGCCGTGGGCGTGGATCTCAACACCGCCAGCGTGCCGCTGCTCACGCGGGTCTCGGGCCTGTCAGCCAGTGTGGCCAAAGCCGTGGTGCATTGGCGCGACGCACATGGCGCGTTCAAGAATCGCAAGCAATTGCTGGAAGTCGCCGGGCTGGGAGCGCGCACGTTTGAGCAAAGCGCAGGGTTCTTGCGTATACGCGGGGGCGACAACCCGCTGGACGTCACCGGCGTGCACCCCGAAACCTACCCTGTAGTCGAGCGCATCCTGGCGCATACGCAGTCGCCGGTTGCGCAGTTGATGGGTCGCTCCGACATGCTCAAGCAGCTGAGCCCCGAGCTGTTTGCCAATGAAAAATTCGGCGTGATCACGGTGCAGGACATCCTTACCGAGCTGGAAAAACCTGGCCGTGACCCGCGCCCGGACTTCAAGGTGGCGCGCTTTAACGACGGGGTAGAAGACATCAAGGATCTGAGGGAAGGCATGGTGCTGGAGGGCACCGTCAGCAACGTGGCCCAGTTCGGCGCTTTTATTGACTTGGGCGTGCACCAGGACGGACTGGTACACGTCAGCCAGCTGGCGCACAAGTTCGTCACCGATGCCCGCGAGGTCGTGAAGACGGGCGACATCGTCACCGTCAAAGTGATGGAAGTGGACGTGCAGCGCGGCCGTATCGGCTTGTCGATGAAGTTGGGCGAGGCGCCGCGAGGAGAGCAGGGGGCGCGCGGCGCCAGCAACAACCGTTACGAAGCCGCAGGGCGTGGCCAACAACCGCAGGGGCGGCGGGTGCAGCAGGAAAGCAATCCGCAGTCGGCGATGGCGTCGGCCTTTGCCAAGCTGCGGGATCGTTGAGCTGGTGGAGCGGTGAAAACGCTGAAACGCAAGCTCGGCGGTTTCGTCCCCGTGACATGTTTGGCAGTGCAGTGGCTCCCTGGGTGACGTGAGCCGGCCATCGTCACCGCCTGGCGACACGTCATGGATAATCAGCCCTCACCCACACGAGACGGTCCAACCCCATGGATGTGAACGCGCTGCTGGTTTCCATTCCAGCCTTGCCCAGCCTGCCCCGCGCCGTGGCATTGCTGATGGCAGAACTTGCCAACGACGAGCCCAACCTGCGGCGCGTGAACCAGTTGTTTGGTACCGATCCGGCGTTGGCGTCCCGCCTGTTGTGCCTGGCCAATGCCGACGAGTTTGGCGCACCCCGCCAAGTGGCGGGTTTGCCGGAGGCTCTTGCCTTGGTCGATACCGCCCAGCTGCGGCAGCTGGTGTTCACAGCGCCGCTTGGGACCACGTCAGGCTCAGTCCCCGGCATCAACATGCAGCAGTTCTGGCGTTACAGCTTGCACACCGCAAAGGTGGCCCGTTCGCTGGCCGGGCACGTGCGCCAAAGCCAGGCAGCGGCTTACACAGCAGGCTTACTGCACGCCTTGGGCGAGTTGGTGATTCACTTGGTCGAGCAGGAACGCGCCCAGTCGCTGAACACGCTGGTGGCACCTTTTGACCTGCGTCGCGCCAAGCTGGAAACGCGCATTTTTGGTTTTTCGTACGGGCGTGTGTCCGGCGCATTGGCGCGGCGCTGGCAATTGCCCGAGGCCGTGGTGGACGCGCTGAACTACCAGGACGCACCGTTTGACAACAACAAGTACGAGCCGCTCGCGGCGATCGTGCATTTGGCGAGTTGGCGCGTGCGTGCACGTGAAGCGGGCATGGACGAGCGCGAACTGGCAGTCAGTTTCCCCGACCAAGTCGGCTTGCCTCTGGAGCTGGATATCGATCTGGTGCTGCGGCAAGACCCGATTGACTGGACCCCACCGCGCCTGGAGCCCGAACCCGAAGTGCCCGGTATGAGCTACATGGTCTGACGAACATCTCGACGCCCCAACGCCCCAATGGATTTTGATTTTTCTGCCGTAATTGTTCGGTTGCAAACGCAGGCGTACAACCTGCTTGCCGAGCTGCCGCTTCTCGCCATATCGCTTTTGGTGATTTGGCTAGCCTGGCGCGTAGGCGGCTGGTTGTCGCGCCGCGCGGCGTTTGACCGGGTGGCTCAGCGCAATCCCCTGCTGCGCGACTTGGTGCAAACCAGTATCCGCTGGGCCGTGGCGCTGGGCGGCATTTTGATTGCACTGGAGATTCTTAACGCCACTGCGTTGGTGGGCGCTGTGCTGGGCACGGCCGGCGTGCTGGGCATAGCGCTGGGCTTTGCGTTCAAGGAAACGCTCGAGAACTATCTTGCCGGCATACTGATGAGCATTCGGCAGCCGTTCGCCCCCCGCGATCATGTGGTGATCGATGGCAATGAAGGCGTGGTGATGGCTCTCACGACGCGGGCGACTATTTTGATGACGCTCGACGGCAACCACCTGCGCCTGCCCAACGCGCTAGTGTTTCGCAGCGTCATGATGAACTACACCCGCAACCCCACGCGGCGATTCGAGTTTGATGTGGGGGTGGGTGTGAATGAAGACCTGCTGATGGCGCAGCATTTGGGAACTGACT
>JBBSUJ010000100.1:0-8815 GCA_038235025.1 Burkholderiales bacterium | reverse complement strand
GCGGCTAAGGTCCCACTCGTAGAATACGCGCAGCAACACTCTCGCGCCCAAGCCATCTTGCTCGATGCCCACGTCGAGGAGTTTGGCGGTGGCGGCAAGGCATTCCAGTGGTCACTTCTTCCTCCAAGCGTCGACTCTCACCTCGTTTTAAGTGGTGGACTCACGCCTGCAAACGTGACCGCTGGCATTCTGGAAGTCAGGCCGCGCTGCATTACGCTCGCGGTTGACGTCAGCTCCGGCGTCGAATTTGATGCCCCTGGAGGAGGAACCCTCAAGGGCATCAAAGACGCCGACAAGATTCAACGTTTTGTCGCCGCCGTACGCGCGGCCGACGAACTTCTTGCCAGGAACACTCATGTTTGACTACCAGCAGCCCGATGCCTCGGGCCATTTCGGCTCTTATGGCGGCAGCTTTGCCAGCGAGACGCTGACCTTTGCCCTACAAGAGCTGCGCGAGGCCTATGCGCGATACCAGCACGATCCAGACTTTTTGGCTGAGTTTGCTTATGAGCTCAATCATTTTGTAGGGCGCCCCACGCCGGTCTACCACGCGGCCCGAACGAGCCAAGATATCGGCGGCGCGCAGATCTACCTCAAGCGCGAGGACCTTAACCACACCGGCGCGCACAAGATCAACAACGTGATCGGCCAAGCCATGCTGGCTAAACGCATGGGAAAGCCGCGCATCATTGCGGAGACCGGCGCTGGTCAGCATGGTGTCGCTACCGCCACCATTTGCGCGCGTTATGGTCTCGAATGCGTCGTCTACATGGGCTCCGAGGACGTCAAGCGGCAAAGCCCTAACGTCTACCGCATGAAACTACTGGGGGCCACGGTGGTACCGGTGGAGTCCGGAAGCAAAACGCTTAAAGACGCTCTGAATGAAGCCATGCGCGATTGGGTGGCCAACGTGGACAACACCTTCTACATCATTGGCACCGTGGCGGGCCCGCACCCCTACCCCATGATGGTGCGTGACTTTCAAAGCGTGATCGGCAACGAGTGCCTGAAGCAAATGCCTTCCATGCTTGCAGCACAAAAAATGGCTGCTGAACAGCCGGATGTTGTCATGGCCTGTGTGGGCGGTGGCAGCAATGCCATGGGCATCTTTCACCCTTACATTTGCCACGAAAAAACCCGACTGATTGGTGTGGAGGCGGCGGGAGAAGGCTTGGAGTCTGGCCGCCACTCGGCTTCACTGCAGCGCGGCTCCAGCGGCGTGCTGCATGGCAACCGCACCTTTATTTTGCAAGACGCCAACGGTCAGATCACCGAAACCCACAGCATCAGCGCCGGCATGGACTATCCCGGCGTAGGGCCTGAACACGCGTGGCTACAGGAGATCGGCCGAGCCGAATACGTGGGCATCACCGACGTGGAGGCGCTCGCTGCTTTTCACCATCTGTGTCGCACCGAAGGCATCATTCCAGCACTTGAACCCAGCCACGCTTTTGCGTACGCAATGAAACTGGCTAAAGAAATGCGGCCAGATCAGTCCATCCTGGTGAACCTCTCGGGCCGGGGCGACAAAGACATTGGCACCGTTGCCGACTTGTCGGGAGACGACTTCTACGACCGCCCCTCCATGCGCGGCCTGGCTGTGAAGGGCGGAAAATGATGATGTTTCAAATTCGGCGTTTCATGTCCTTCCGAGCATGTGAGGCAACTTGTCTCGCTCTTAAAGTCGCTAGGCGGGAGACACCATGAGCCGCATTGCAGCCACTTTCGAGCAGCTTGCAGCGCGTGGGCGCACAGCGCTCATTCCTTACGTTACTGCCGGCTTTCCATTTGCCGACATCACGCCTGCGTTGATGCACGGCATGGTGGAAGCGGGCTCTGATGTGATTGAGCTAGGAGTCCCCTTCTCCGATCCTATGGCCGACGGCCCGGTGATTCAAAAGGCCGGCGAGAAGGCGCTGGCGTTAGGCATCGGCTTGACCCAGGTACTTGCCCATGTGCGCGAGTTTCGCGAAGACAACCAAACCACGCCCGTGGTGCTGATGGGTTACGCCAATCCGGTGGAACGCTACGACCAGAACCACGGCGATGGTGCCTTTGTGCGTGACGCGGCCCATGCTGGTGTGGACGGAATGCTCATCGTCGATTACCCACCGGAAGAATGCGAAGCGTTTGCTGCGGCCCTGAAGGCGCACAACATGGACTTGATCTTCCTGCTGGCACCCACTAGCACGGACGAACGCATGGCGCAGGTAGCGCGCGTTGCCACCGGGTACGTCTACTACGTGTCACTCAAAGGGGTTACCGGTTCGGGTGCACTTGACACGGCAGCGGTAGAAGCCATGCTGCCTCGCATCCGCAGACAAGTGAACATTCCAGTCGGTGTCGGGTTTGGCATTCGCGATGCCGCCACAGCCCGGGCCATTGGCAAGGTGGCAGACGCGGTCGTCATTGGCAGCCGCATCATCCAGCTACTGGACAACCAGCCGCACGAGAAAGTGGTGCCGGTGGCAGTTGACTTCCTGCGCGGTATCCGCAAAGCGCTTGATACCTAATATTGGTTCTCCAGCGGCCTCGCGCTCGCTTATCGTTTCAAAGGCAACACATGTCCTGGCTTGAAAAACTGCTACCCGCCAAGATCCAGCAAACCGACCCCAACGTGCGCCGTCAGATGCCGGAGGGCCTGTGGATCAAATGCCCCAGCTGCGATGCGGTGCTGTACAAATCCGATCTGGAGCAAAACCAGAACGTTTGTCCGCAGTGCGGCCATCACCACCGTGTCGGTGCACGCGCTCGGCTTGATGCGTTGCTGGATGCCGAGGGCCGCTATGAGATTGGCCAAGAAGTGATCCCGGTGGACGCGCTCAAGTTCAAAGACAGTCGCAAGTACCCCGAACGTCTCAAAGAGGCACTCGAAAACACGGGCGAAACAGACGCGCTCATCGTGATCGGCGGTGCGATTCTGAGCATCAACGTGGTGGTGGCCTGCTTCGAGTTCGACTTTATGGGCGGCAGCATGGGCAGCGTGGTGGGCGAGCGTTTCGTTCGCGGCGTGGAAACGGCGATTGAGCAGAAAGTCCCGTTCTTGTGTTTTACCGCCACCGGTGGCGCTCGCATGCAGGAGGGCCTGCTGTCACTGATGCAAATGGCCAAGACCAATGCCGCTTTGACCCGCCTATCGAAGAAAGGCTTGCCTTACATCAGCGTGCTCACCGACCCAACTATGGGCGGAGTGAGCGCAGGGTTTGCGTTCATGGGCGATCTCGTTATCGCAGAACCCAAGGCGCTGATTGGCTTCGCTGGACCCCGCGTCATCGAATCTACCGTGCGGGTAACGCTGCCCGAGGGATTCCAACGCGCCGAATTCTTGGTGCGAAAAGGTGCTGTAGATCTGATTTGTGATCGACGCGAGTTGCGCGCCACCTTGGCGCAGACGCTGGCCATTCTCCAGCGCTTGCCCGCTGACGCAGTAGCGTGAACCTGACATTAGCCGTCATTCGCTTGCTATCTTATAAATAGCTACTAGCGCTCTTTTCATAAGGGCTGGAGGCCTATTTGACTCGCGGATTCAAGTACGAAGTGCGCGACTCTCTGGTGTAAGAGGCATCAGTTCCAGCTCATAAAACACCTCGTGCGGTGTCCGGTAACCCAGGCACTTACGAGGTCTGTGGTTTAGCGCGTACACCGCCGCATCCACCTCTACCTGGGTCACCTTCGCCAGACTCATGCTCTTGGGAAAGTACTGACGCAGCAAGCCGTTGTGGTTCTCGTTCAGTCCCCTCTCCCAAGAGCAATAGGGGTGAGCAAAGTACACCTGCGCGCCCAAGCACTTACCTGTGAACTCGTGCTCTGCAAACTCCTTGCCGTTGTCCAACGTGATCGTCTCGCAGCAATCCTTGTGCGGGCGCAGCATCTTGATAATCGCCTCTCCCGCTTCTGCGCTGGTGCGCCTTGGCAAAGGAGCTGACAGCGTGTAGCGTAACTTGCACTCGACCAGCGTGACCAGCACCCCTTGGTGGCCCCGTCCGATCACGGTATCACCCTCCCAGTCCGCGATGCGGCTGCGCTCGTCCACCACCTTGGGGCGCTGGTCGATGCTTACGCAGTTCTTGAGCGTGCCTCGGCGCTCGTGTCCGCTGCCATAGCGCTTTCTCCTGGGTTTTTGGCACCTGAGGTGGCGCACCAAAGTGCCCCCTGCTGCCTTGTCCGCATAAAGGCGCAGGTAAATGCACTCGGCGCTGATGGAGATTTGCCTCTCCAGCCACAGGCGCCCGCTCACTTGCTGGGGCGATAGGCCCAGGGACAAGTAGCAAACCACCGCTGCCCAGTGCTCGCTCTGGATAGTGCGCACGTTGGCGGGGCCGCTTAGTCGAGCTTTGGCTTGAGTGTGGGCTCGTGCGGGGCTGTACCCCTTGGAGCTGCTGTTGCGCCTAAGCTCGCGGGCAATGCTGCTGGGGTGACGCTGCAGGTCTGCGGCGATGGCAGCAATTGCAACCCCGCGGCGGCGCAGGGCATGGATTTGGTATCGTTCTTCTCGGCTCAAGTGTGTGTAGTTCAACGTGCTTTCCTTAGCGACTGGCTGGTCAACAAGGGAGCATCCTATGCACTCTTGGGCCACCCTTTTGAAGGTTGCACTTCGTACTTGAATCCGCCTTTTGAAATCTAGACCATGTTGTGTGGTCTCACCCATTCGTCAAACTCGACTCCGGTGACATAGCCGCTGGCTACGGCAGCCTCGCGCAGCGTCGTTCCTCCTTGGTGTGCAGCCTTGGCGATTTGCGCGGCTTTATCGTAGCCAATGTGGGGATTCAAGGCCGTGACCAGCATCAAGGATCGCTCCAGCAGTTCGGCGATGCGCTTGCGTTGCGGTTCAATTCCTTGTGCGCAGTGGCGGCCAAAGCTCGCCATTCCGTCGGCTAGTAGGCGCACGCTTTGCAGGAAGTTGTGGATCACCATGGGTCTAAACACATTGAGCTCAAAGTTGCCAGAGGCCCCGCCGATATTGATGGCCACGTCATTGCCCATCACTTGGCAACACAGCATGGTCAGCGCCTCGCACTGGGTAGGATTGACCTTGCCCGGCATGATGGAGGAGCCGGGCTCGTTCTCAGGAATTGCAATTTCGCCCAAGCCACTGCGCGGGCCGCTGGCCAACCAGCGTACGTCGTTGGCAATTTTCATCAGGCTCGCCGCCAGTCCTTTGAGAGCCCCGTGGGCATGAACCAAAGCATCGCAACTGGCCAGCGCGTCAAACTTGTTGGGCGCCGTCACCAGAGGCAAGCCCGTGAGCTGCGCCAGCTCTTGTGCAACGGCCTGCGCGTACCCTTTTGGCGCATTAAGGCCTGTACCCACTGCGGTACCACCGAGCGCCAATTCGCCTAAATGCGGTGAAACCGCTTTCACGTGCTGCTCGGCATGCTGAAGCTGCGACGCCCAGCCCGAAATCTCCTGCCCCAACGTGATGGGCGTCGCATCTTGTAGGTGGGTGCGCCCGATCTTGACGATGTTTTGAAAAGACTCGGATTTCTCGGCCAGGGTTCGGTGCAAATGTTGCAGGGCGGGCAGCAGTCTATTGACCACAGAATCCACGGCGGCGATGTGCATCGCTGTTGGGAACACATCGTTGCTCGACTGGCTCTTGTTCACATCGTCGTTGGGGTGCACCAGCCGCGCTTCCCCCCGCTCGCCGCCCAAATGTTCACTCGCACGGTTGGCAAGCACCTCGTTCATATTCATGTTGGTTTGCGTGCCGGAGCCGGTCTGCCACACCACCAACGGAAACTCGGATGCGTGATCGCCTGCAATCACTTCGTCCGCGGCCTTCACGATGGCTGCCGTTTTAGCGTCATCCAGCAAACCTAGCGAGCGGTTCACCACGGCACTTGCCCGCTTCACCTGCGCCAGCGCCCGCAGCAACTCCGGGGCCATGCGCTCGCCCGAAATATCGAAGTGCTGCAAGGATCGCTGTGTTTGCGCTCCCCAGTAATGATGAGCCGGCACGTCTATGGGGCCGAAAGTATCGTGCTCAACGCGTATCGCCGGCGAAGGGGCTTGGGACATAAAAACTCTCCTGTTGGGGCGCCGAACGGGTGACGACAGCGTTCAAGGATACGGTGCTTACCGGCAGATGCGCGTCGGCAGATGTCTACGTCAACGCAACCAATAGACGGTGGATGGACGACGACTGCGTGACAGACCCGCGCAAGCTGGCAGCGCGATAATTCGTGCCTCCACTGCTCGCGCACCGCACCCATGACAACCAGCATTCGCCAAGAAGACCTCATCGAATCCATCGCAGCCGCGCTGCAGTACATCAGTTATTACCATCCGGCTGATTACATCGCCCATTTGGCCAGAGCGTGGGAACGCGAGCAAAGTCCCGCCGCCAAAGATGCAATGGCGCAGATCCTGACCAACAGCAAGATGAGCGCGACCGGCCACCGTCCCATCTGCCAGGACACCGGCATCGTCAATGTCTTCCTGAAGGTAGGCATGGACATTCGCTTTGAGAATTTCGCCGGAAGCCTAGATGACGCCATTAACGAAGGCGTGCGCCGCGGCTATAACCACCCGGACAACACTTTGCGCGCCAGCGTGGTGGCCGACCCACTGTTCGCTCGCAAGAACACCGAAGACAACACGCCCGCCGTGATCTTTACCGAGATCGTGCCGGGTAACCGGCTCGATGTGATCGTGGCAGCCAAAGGCGGTGGCTCCGAGAACAAAAGCAAGATGATGATGCTCAATCCCAGCGACAGCGTCGTCGACTGGGTACTCAAAACCGTACCCACCATGGGCGCGGGCTGGTGTCCGCCCGGCATGCTGGGCATCGGCATTGGCGGCACTGCCGAAAAGGCGGTGCTCATGGCAAAAGAAAGCCTGATGGAAGACCTGGATATGTACGAGCTGCACGCCAAGTCGTCGCGCGGTGAGGCGCTCACGCAAACCGAAGAACTACGGCTGGAGCTGTTCACCAAAGTCAATGCACTTGGCATTGGCGCCCAAGGTTTGGGTGGTTTGACTACCGTCTTGGACGTTAAGATCAAGATGTATCCCACGCACGCTGCTGGCAAACCCATTGCGATGATTCCCAACTGCGCGGCCACACGCCATGCGCACTTTGTGATGGATGGCTCTGGCCCGGTCTACTTGGATCCACCGTCCCTCGACCTGTGGCCCAAGGTCGACTGGAAACCTGACATGCAAAAGAGCCGTCGTATCCATCTCGATACCCTCACGCCAGCAGAAGTTGCAACCTGGAAATCAGGCGAAACATTGCTTCTCAACGGCAAAATGCTGACGGGGCGCGACGCTGCCCACAAACGCATTCAAGACATGCTGGCCAAGGGAGAATCACTGCCCGTTGATTTTACCAACCGCGTTATCTATTACGTCGGCCCTGTAGACCCGGTCAAAGGCGAAGCGGTAGGGCCAGCGGGCCCCACCACCGCTACACGCATGGACAAGTTCACCGACATGATGCTGGCCCAAACTGGCTTGATTGCTATGGTGGGCAAGGCCGAGCGTGGACCTGTAGCCATCGAGGCCATCAAGGCGCACAAGAGCGCGTACCTGATGGCGGTGGGCGGCGCCGCGTACTTGGTTTCCAAGGCCATCAAAACGTCGCGCGTGGTGGGTTTTGAGGACTTGGGCATGGAAGCTATTTATGAGTTTGACGTGGTGGACATGCCGGTGACCGTGGCGGTCGATTCGGGTGGTACCAGCGCCCATGTCACTGGCCCGGCGGAATGGCAGAAGCGGATTGCTGCAGGTGATTTCATCCAGCTGGCCAGCGTCTAACGCAGCGGGCGTACAAGCTGTGGTGACGCCCTTTCCTGTGATGGGCGACCAGAGCAGTGCGCCTATTGGAGTATTCGATAGCGGCATTGGTGGCTTGAGTGTGCTTCGCGCTTTGCAGATCGAGCTGCCGAATGAGCGTTTCGTTTACCTCGCGGATACCGCCTACGCACCGTATGGCGAGCGAAGCGACGCTTTGGTCTCCAAGCGCACACACACCTTGGCACGTTATCTGGTGCAACAACACCGCGTCAAGGCCTTGGTCGTGGCCTGCAACACCGCCACAGCCGCTGCGATGGACCGTTTGCGGGCGCGGCACCCTCGCCTGGCACTGGTGGGCGTAGAACCGGCCATCAAACCCGCAGCTGTAGCCAGCCAAAACGGCCACATCGCTGTGATGGCCACACGCGGTACGGTGAGCAGCCAGCGGTTCGCGCGGTTGTTGTCAGCTCTGCCAACTGATGTGCAATGTCGCGTTCAAGCGTGCGATGGTCTGGCAAGTGCCATCGAGGCGGAGGCCGCCTGTTCTGAAGCGCAGGCTAGCTTGGCACGCGAGCAGATACGGACATTGTGCCAACGTTACCTGGACACGCTCGGCCCGTTTGGTACACAGCCAGGTGCCGCCGACACGCTGGTACTCGGCTGCACCCATTACGTTTTTGCACAGGAAGTCATTGCGGACATTCTGGGGCCCGGAGTGAAAATTTTAAGCACCGGAGAGCCTGTGGCTCGCCAGACGAAGCGTCTGCTGTCTGCTGCAGGAATACTGTGGGGCCGAGTGGCAAATACGCCAGCGTGCTCTAGCGTTTGCCTGCTCAGCACCGGGCCTGCCGCACCACTGGCGCGCGCCGCACAGCGTTGGTTGGGTTTGACCAGCCGGGCGCGTACCGTTTCACAAGCGACTTCAAAGTTTAAAGCTGGCGGATTCAAGTACGAAGTGCAACAAGCAAAAAGATGGCCCAAGAGTGCATAGGATGCTCTCTTGTTGACCAGCCAGTCGCCAAGGAAAGCACTTTGAACTACACACACTTGAGCCGAGAAGAACGATACCAAATCCATG
>JBBSUJ010000099.1:0-9228 GCA_038235025.1 Burkholderiales bacterium | reverse complement strand
ATGGATTTGGTATCGTTCTTCTCGCCTCAAGTGTGTGTAGTTCAAAGTGCTTTCCTTGGCGACTGGCTGGTCAACAAGAGAGCATCCTATGCACTCTTGGGCCATCTTTTTGCTTGTTGCACTTCGTACTTGAATCCGCCAACTAAAATTTTTATGCCTACTGTCCTGTTTCTCGCCTCCCAAAGTCCGCGGCGCAGCCAGCTGCTAGACCAGCTCGGGGTGCGCCACGAGCTGCTGCTGCCCAATAGCGAGGGCGACCAGAACGAAGACGCTGAGGCCATGGAGAATCAGCTTGCTGGCGAACCTCCCAAGACTTACGTAGAGCGCGTGACCGGTCTCAAGCTTGATGCCGCGGTGGCACGCCACGCTCGGCGCGCGTTGCCGGCCGCGCCGATTTTGTGTTCCGACACCACAGTCGCGCTGGGCCGCCGTATTTACGGCAAACCGCACGACGCGGCGGACGCGGTGCGCATGTTGACCGAGCTTTCGGGACAAACGCACCGGGTGCTTACTGCGGTGGCATTGCAGGTGGGAGCCAAACGACTGTGCGCGTTGTCGGTTTCCAGCGTGCAGTTTGATGTTTTGTCGGCTGAGCGAATTAACGCTTACGTAGCCACTAATGAGCCCCTGGGCAAAGCCGGCGCATACGCGGTGCAGGGCGGGGCGGGTGCTTTCATTGTGCAGTTGCGCGGCAGCTATTCGGGCATCATGGGACTGCCTCTTTTTGAAACCGCGAAGCTTTTGCGTGTCGCTGGTTTCGCGGTTTGACAGCCGTATCCAATCCCTGAGTCCAACGCTTGCCGCCATGAATCCAGACACCTTGCAAGAAGACATCCTTATCAACTGGTCACCGCAAGAAACCCGCGTAGCCGTCGTGGAACTGGGGTCTGTGCAGGAGCTCCACGTGGAGCGCACGCTTGAGCGTGGACTGGTGGGCAATGTGTATCTGGGCAAGGTGTCGCGCGTGCTGCCCGGTATGCAGTCGGCATTCATCGATATTGGCCTGGAGCGCGCGGCGTTTCTGCACGTGGCCGACGTATGGCAGCACCACGCGGACGGTGAGGCCGGCGCGTTAGCGCGGCGCAGCGACCCGCCAGTGCCGATCGAGAAGAAAATTTTCGAGGGCCAGGCACTGATGGTGCAAGTCATCAAGGACCCCATTGGCACCAAGGGCGCGCGCTTGTCGACGCAAATCAGTGTGGCCGGGCGCTTGCTGGTGTATTTACCGCAGGACGAGCATGTGGGTGTATCGCAAAAAATCCCGGTGGGCGAGCGCGAATCGTTGCGCGCACGATTGACCGCCTTGGTGGGCGACAAGGCGAGTGGTGGTGGTGGCGGTTTCATTTTGCGCACCAATGGCGAAGACGCAACCGACGCCGAGCTAGCGGACGATATTGCTTATCTGCGCAAGACCTGGGCCCGCATCAAAGACGCCGCGCTGCGCCAACCGCCGTTGTCGCTTTTGCACCAAGACCTCGATTTGCTGCAACGCGTGCTGCGCGATTTGGTGGGGGAGCGCACGCAAACCATTCGCATCGATTCGTCAGAACAGTTCGAGCGCCTGCAGGCGTTTGGGCAAGAATTTATGCCGGCGGCGGCGGCCAAGCTGCAGTTGTACCGGGGCGAGCGACCCATCTTTGATTTGTTTTCCATCGACGACGAAGTCACCCGCGCGTTGGGTCGCCGGGTTGATTTGAAATCGGGCGGTTACCTCATCATCGACCAGACCGAGGCGCTCACCACGGTTGATGTGAACACCGGCGGCTATGTGGGCGCCCGCAATTTTGACGACACCATCTTTAAGACCAATCTGGAAGCCGCCGGTGCCATTGCCCGCCAGCTGCGGCTGCGCAACCTGGGCGGCATTGTGATTGCCGACTTCATCGACATGCTGCGTGAAGAGCACCAAGTGGCGGTGCTGGCAGAATTCCGCAAACACTTGGCGCGCGACCGTGTCAAAACCACTGCGGGTGGCTTCTCGCATCTGGGGTTGGTGGAAATGACGCGCAAGCGCACCCGCGAATCGTTGGCGCACATGCTGTGCGAACCCTGCGCGGTGTGCAGCGGCAAAGGCAGCGTGAAAACGGCGCGCAGCGTGTGCTACGACGTGCTGCGGGAAATATTGCGCGAAGCGCGCCAGTTCAACCCGCGGGAATTTCGCGTGATTGCCTCGCCTGGCGTGGTGGAGCTTTTTCTGGATGAAGAAAGCGCGCACTTGGCGGGCTTGTCTGATTTCATCAAAAAGCCTATTTCGCTGCAAACGGAATCTGCCATGGGGCAGGAGCAGTACGACATCGTGTTGCTGTAAGGCCGAGCGCAGGTGCGCAGAACTTGAACCCTTGGTTTGCTGGTGCTAAGCGGCCGACAACGGGCTGAAGCCCGGATTCCTGCTGCTCACCGCGTCAGCTCTTTACCTTTGCAGGCGTGCAGTCGCTACACCGCCCGTAGAGCGTCAGTTCGTGGCGCTCCACCACGAAACCTTTGGGGGCAAGCTGCTTCATATTGCCTGGGCAGTCGTGCACGTCGAACACACGCTCGCATACCGTGCAACTGAAGTGGTGATGGTGCTTGTGCCCCGCCATCTCGTAGCGCGCCGCAGCGCCAGGGAGCTCTACCAATGCAATTTCGCCAGCTGCGAGCAGCTGGTTGAGGTTGCGATACACCGTTGCCAGGCCCATCTCCGGCACTTCTTTTTGGGCTGCTGACAGAATTTCGCCGGGCAGCAAAGGGCGGTTGAGCGCGGCCATTGCGTTTCGAATGGAGGTGCGCTGGCGAGTTGAACGTTCCAAGAAATGCTCCGCTGTTAAAGATCAAGAAATAGCTGGCACATTCAATAACGAGTGTGCATTATCATTAGAGTTATGAAGAATTGGTTTATTGACCGGCATTTTCCGGGCTGGAACTCAACATGGCTGCAGACGTCCGCCATTATCCGTTGCACGGCCGCAGCTTTCGTTTCGGCGGCGCTTTGGGTGCTGGTCGCTTTGGTGTTGGGCTGGTGGTGATGCGGCGCTGGTTCCCTGGGTGGCGGTACGAAACGCTGTTCTCGCCCCAAACGCGTAAATCGCGCAACCCGCCCTTGCTTGAGGTGCGTTTGCACGATGTTGCGCTTGGCCACCGCGGCCAGGCGGCGTTTGAGGGGCTGAGCGGGTGCTTTTCTCACGGCTCGCTCACAGCAGTCGTCGGGGCCAACGGTGCCGGCAAAACAAGTTTGCTGCAGGGTTTGATGGGTTTGCTGCTGCCGCTGCACGGGCGGTTGGAGTGCCCAATCCCGGTTCGGAACATGGCCTACCTGCCGCAGGTGCATAACATCAACCGCGAGGCACCGGTTAGCGTGGTCGACTTCATATCGCTCGGGCTGTGGAACCATACCGGGAGCCTGCGCGGGGTGCGCGCGCCAGACCGTTTGCGGATCGCCGAGGCGGTCACCGCGCTGGGCTTGTGCGGCTTGGAGAAGGCCTGGATCAGCGACTTGTCGGGCGGGCAATTCCAGCGCGTGCGGTTTGCGCGTTTGTTGGTTCAGGACGCGGCGATCGTATTGCTCGATGAGCCCTTTGCGGGCATTGACGCGCAGACGGTGCAGGTCTTGATGCCGCTCATCGCACGCTGGCACATGCAGGGCAAATTGGTGGTGGCCGTTTTGCATGACATGGAGCTGGTGCGTCAGCACTTTCCGCGCACGCTGGTGCTTGCAGGTGCCGCAAGCGCGTGGGGTGCTACCGCCGATGTGTTGGCCTGCGGCTGGCTGGCGAAGACCTCCGGCGCAGCGGTGTCTCTTGCATGACCGGCCTTACGGCGCTCTGGCAGCCTTTTGCGGAATACGGCTTTATGCAGCGTGCACTACTCGGGTGCGTATGCCTGAGCGTAGGCGCTGGCCCGCTCGGCACTTTGCTCATGCTGCGCCGCATGAGTTTGGTGGGAGACGCCATGTCGCACGCACTGCTACCGGGTGCAGCGCTGGGATACCTTTTGTTTGGCCTGTCGCTTCCCGCCATGGCGCTAGGGGGGCTTCTGGCAGGCTTGGTAGTCGCCGGCCTGGCGGGGTGGGTTGCCAGGACGACTGCTTTACCTGAAGACGCCAGTTTTGCCGCGTTTTATCTGATCTCGCTGGCGCTGGGGGTTTTTCTGATCTCGCTGAGAGGATCGAACGTAGACCTGCTGCATGTGCTTTTTGGATCGGTGCTTGCGCTAGATGATCCGGCGCTTCTTCTGAGCGCGGCCATTGCAACCGTGTCGCTGTTCGCCTTAGCGCTCATTTACCGCCCGTTGGTGGTCGAGTGCTTTGACCCAGATTTTCTGCGCGCAATGGGTTGGCAGGGCGCTATGGCGCATGCGGTGTTCATGCTGCTGCTGGTGCTGAACCTGGTGGGCGGATTTCATGCCTTGGGCACATTGATGGCGGTAGGTTTTTTGGTGCTCCCCGCAGCGGCGGCCCGGTTTTGGGCGCGCTCCTTGGGTGCGCAAATGGGGGTGGCCGTGTTGTGCGCATTGCTTGGAAGCTGGGCTGGCCTTTTGCTGTCGTTCCATGGCGCGGTGGCTGCGTCCTCTTCCATCACTTTGTGCCTGGGCGCGCTGTATGCGATCTCGCTCGCAGCGGGACCCCAGGGCAGCCTTCTGGCCCATCGTTTGCGGCGGCCCGTCGTGCACAGTTTTGTTGTTTCAGGAGGTTCCAAATGATCAGGTGTAAGGGCCACACTAGTGCGCGCAATTTTGTTTTTTTGGTGATGGCTGTATGCCTGCAAGCATCCGTAGCCCGCGCGGCTGAACCCGCACTCAAGGTAGTGGCCAGTTTTTCGCTTCTTGCCGACTTCGCACGCGAAGTGGGTGGTCCGAACGTGCAGGTGAGGGAACTGGTGGGGCCCGAAGGAGATGCGCATGTCTTCGAGCCAACGCCCAAGCATGCGCGCGTTGTGCAAGATGCTCGCGTTTTAATCTCCAACGGCCTGGGTTTCGAAGCGTGGTTGGGCCGGTTGAAAAAATCTGCGAATTTCACAGGCAAGGAAGTGACCGCATCGAGCGGAGTCGCGATCCGTACCTTCAGTGATGGCTCGTCAACGCATACCGGTCACGCGCACGGCGCTACCCAAGACCCCCACGCCTGGCAGAGCGCCGCTAACGCGGTTATTTACGTCAACAATATTGCCGAGGCGTTTGCAGAGGTGGACCCCGTCAATGCAAGCGCTTACCGCCTTCGAGCCGCCGCCTACGTTAAGCGCTTGAGCGCGCTTGATAGAGACATTCGCCAGACGTTTGCAAGCCTCCCGCCTGAGCGCCGTGTTTTTGTCACGACGCACGACGCCTTTGGCTACTACGCGCAGGCCTACGGGTTGCGTATTCTTCCCGCGCAGGGCCTTTCCACCGAGAGCGAGCCTTCGGCTGGCGGCATGGCGCGGCTGGTGGATCAAATACGCGCGCAGCGTATTCCTGCAGTGTTTATCGAGAACATCTCCAATCCAAAGCTTATGGAGCAACTGGCAAGGGAGACAGGAGCGGTCGTCGGCGGTAAGCTGTATT
The DNA here is from genome assembly GCA_038235025.1 of Burkholderiales bacterium. GTDB lineage: Bacteria > Pseudomonadota > Gammaproteobacteria > Burkholderiales > Burkholderiaceae_C > Simplicispira. The sequence continues at coordinate 3,714 of JBBSUJ010000099.1, read as the reverse complement.
CGGATGCGCTTTCACTGTCAAGCGGACCTGCTCCCACGTACTTTCAGCTCATGCAGATCAATACCCGAACGATTGCAAAGGCGCTCGCTGCGCACGCACCTGCGCGGTAGGGAATTGGTGCTGTGGCAGCGGTGCAATAGCACAGCACTGCCGCCTTGGGCGAAAGCCGCAGGCGCTTCGGCCAGAACGCTTAGCGCGGGGTTTTCGCCTTGTAGCGGGTCACGCGGTCGCCTCGCAGGGTGTAGCCGCTAACACCCATCTCGGAATCAGATCGTTCTAGTCCGAACTGGCCATGGACCCAAACGGTGTCCATGCTTTTGAAGCCTTTGACCGGCTTGGACAGCTTGACGTGCACGATCTGGTTGGCCGGCGGCGGCGGCAGGTGGATGCAAGCACCGAAATACGGCACCAACAAAAATTCTTTCACGCCTTGCTTACTCTCTTCCAGGGTGGCCAGGTACCCCGCGATCTTGCCCGTGCGACCTTCCATGCTGGCTACCGTGGGAGCGTTGTCCCATACCTCGCGCATCTTGTCGTAAAGCTTTTGCGTTTGGGGATCGGTGTCCGCTGACATGCTCAGGTCTGGCATGTCCTTGAAGGCCGCTGTTGGGTCCCAATCTTTGGGTGCCAGGTCGTACCAAGTGATTTCGCCGTCACTGCTGGCGGAAAAAACGGGCAGCGTGGTTAAAAGCACGGTCGCAGCAAGCAGTTTGCGACGCGTGGGTTGAAAGCAAAAGTTCGACATGCAGTGACCTCAAATTTTTGGCGACAGGCCATCGGCGAGCGATATCCGGTAGGCCAAATAACCAGGAATTAGACTGGCTAGCCAGCCCGCCGACACAAGACCTGCAAGCAATACCCATTGCACAGGCGTGGGCTGTGAGAGATGCACCGTCAGGCCGTAAGCTGACTGCAGCCACGGACCGGCCCCGACCAAAGCAAGCGCCATAAATGCCACACCCAACACCACTCCGAATACGGTCACGATCAGGCCTTCCAGCCCGAGCAGCATCAAGATGTGGCGCGGGCCGGCTCCCACTGCGCGCAGTACCGCCAACTCTCGCCGCCGTTCGTTAAGCCCCGCCAAAATGACCGATACCAAGCCCGCCATCGCAGTAGCGGCTACCAGGCCCGACATCAGCGCCAAGGCCTTTTCTGCGGTACCGAAAATCTCCCACAGCTCGTCCAGTGCAACGCCCGGCAAGATGGCCATCAGCGGCTCATCGGCAAAGTTGTTGACGCTCTTTTGAACTGAAAAGACGGCGGCCCGGTTGTGCAGACCCACCAGCGCCGCCGTGACAGCCTTGGGTGCCAGCTCGAGTTGGCTCACCGCATCGGTTCCGCGGCTCGCGCCTGGCATGGGCGCGCCGGAAAACCAGCCAACGTGCAAGGCTTCCATAGCCTCAAGGCTGATGTGCACCGTGCGGTCTACGGGGGTGCCCGTAGGTTTCAGAATGCCGACAAGTTTGAAGGGCTTGTCGGCGTGGTCGGCAAGCTGCAATTCGCCAGTGCCATGTGCGAGTGTGATGTTGTGGCCGATGCGGTAGCCCAGCTGTTTGGCGACTTCCGCGCCCACCACTGCGTCGAACAGACCGTCAAACACTTTCCCCGATTGCAGCGCAAGCGGTCGTTGCTCGCCATGGCGCAAGTGTTCAAAATATCCAACCGTTGTGCCGACGACTGAAAAACCTCGGTGCGAGTCTCCCAGCGAGAGCGGAACTACCCACGCCACACCCCGCTGTTGCTCTAGCGCCTGCACACTGGACCAGCGAATGTTGTGGGTGGCAGCACCCAGATGAAACACGGAATACAGTAAGAGCTGCGTGGAGCCGGTTCTGGCACCGACTATTAAATCGACCCCGGACACGGCGGAGACGAAACCATCGCGCAAGTCTGTACGAATGCGCTCCACGCCTAGCAGCGTGACGGTCGACAGCGCTATCGACGCCGCCGTTAGCAGCAAAGTAAAACGTCGGTTCCAGGCGCTGCGCCAGGCCAATGAAAGCAGGAAACTGTTCATGTCGATGCGCTTGCAAGCGGCTTTTCCGACGGGGACGTTGGGCCTGACGCAAGATTTGCACGGTTTATCTGCGGCATGCGGATGTGCCGTTGAAAACGAGCCGCCAGCCGTTGGTCGTGGCTCACAAACACCAGGGCACTGCGGGCCTGGGTGCAGGCTGAAAGCAAAAGGTCCATGAAGCCTTCGCGGCGCTCTTCATCCAGCGCGGAGGTTGGTTCATCGGCAATGACCAGCGCCGGTCGCCCAATAAGCGCCCGCGCACCTGCAACCCGCTGCTGCTGACCAACCGAGAGCTCGCTTGCTTGCCTGCCCCACAGCGAGCGCGCAAGCCCCATTCCGTCCAGCCACGCGTGGGCATCTGCCTGCACCGACCCTGATTGCAAGACCGCCGCATGGCCGCGTACGGCAGAAAACCGGCACGGAGCCATAACATTGTCCACCACGCTCAAATACGGCAGCAAATTGAACTGCTGAAAAATATAACCGACGTGATTCGCCCTGAAGGGATCACGCAAACCGGCGCGCAGCTCGCGCCAGCCTTGGCCCATCAGGCGCACGTCTCCCGCCTGGGGAAGCAGTACCCCGGCCAGCAGCGACAGCAAAGTGCTCTTGCCGCAGCCGCTCGGACCATGCAAAAAAACAGCTTCGCCCGCGCTCACCTCCAGCAACTCGATATCGAGGCAAGGCAGCGGGTTGCCTGGCCAGTAAAAGCGCAGCTCGCGCACTTCCAGTACCGGCTGCGTTCCCACTTTATTTTCCCCAGCTCAGGCGGGGGGACTGAGCGGTCAAGATGCGTTTGAACTGACCACCAGCCGACGCCACCTGGGCATCTATGGCGTGGAGGCGCTTGAATGTGTCAAACAAAGTCGTCCCGACATAGCGGGTAGCACCGGCGCTGGTGCACGAATAGACCACCGACATGGCTATTTCTGCGTGGCCTTCTTTTTCAGAATGCGCTGCGCCTGTATGCACCAAAGGCGGGTGTGCACCGGGCGGTTTTTGGGAAGAGGGGGAAGAGGAGGCTGCACCCGCCTGCTTCGTATCGTCTAAATTCAAAACCTTTGAGACCAGGCGAACCTGTGCCAACGTGCAGCCGCCCGCTGGATCGATTTTAAAAAGCGAGTCTGCAGCCCTCAGGCTTGCAACCATTTCTGCAACACGGGCCTTTTCTGCAGGGCTTTTGGGGGCTCTCTCAAACCCTAGAAAACTGTCGAGCGGCGCTTCGATTTGTAGCGTGACGGCTTCGGTGTCAATCGCGGCGTCTAAGGTGATGCGGCCGTGGGTGTGTGCATTCTGGCCCGCATGTACCCACACCGGAAAAGCCAAAGCGGTAGCGACAAGCGCCTTGCCGACTATGCGACGGACCCATAAAAGAAATATTGCCATACAAGCCTTATGTGGGGTGATGAAACAAGTGCGCATGCAAGCTAATGATAAATCATTATCGAAAAAAGAAGCGTTACGGCACTGGCGCGACGTGGCGTCGCTCCATTCGCGGAGGATGGCAAACATGCCTGTGCTAAAAACTGCCACGTCACGCGCTTCAGGCCCCTCTAGGGAAAGTCTGAACAACTACCTTTTTTGCCGATGACCGCCGCATCTGCGTTGCACGCGTTGTCGAAGAGCCCGTAATTGATCGTCAACGTCGATTTTTGCGCTCAGAGGCCTGTTTTTTAGACCCCACTTGGCCTAGT
>JBBSUJ010000098.1:0-9234 GCA_038235025.1 Burkholderiales bacterium | reverse complement strand
TAAGCGTCTTGCGGCGCTGCGAAGACGTCGGCCACGCCGCCCTGCTCAACCAGTACACCTCGCTCCATCACCGCAATGCGATCGGCAAAACGGCGCACCAAGTTCAGATCGTGGGTAATCAGCAGTACCGCCATGCCCGTCTGGCGCTGCAGGTCCGACAGCAAATCAAGAATTTGCCCCCGCAGGGTGACGTCCAGCGCCGTGGTCGGCTCATCGGCCAATAGCAGCTTAGGGCGGCTAGCGAGTGCCATGGCGATCATGGCGCGCTGGCGCTGCCCGCCCGATAGCTGATGGGGAAAGGTGGCGGCACGGCGCGCAGCGTCTGGAATACCAGTGCTTGCAATCAATTCAATAGCATCCTGCCAAGACTGGCTGTGCGACAGAGCCTGTTTAAGCTGCAAGACCTCGCTGATCTGGCGGCCGATGGTCATCAAAGGATTCAGCGCCGTCATGGGCTCCTGAAAAATCATGGCGATGTCACCGCCGCGCACGCCGCGCAGCTCGCGCTCGGACAACTTCAGCAAATCACCACGGCCTTCAAAAACCGCACTGCCTTGCACCACCGCGTCGCCTGCCAGCCGCAACAGGGCAAGCGCAGAAATTGTTTTGCCAGAACCCGATTCGCCCACCAACGCCAGCTTTTCGCCGGCCGCAATGTCGAAGCTCACTTTGCGCACCACTTCTTTGCTACCGAAGCGCACGCCGAGGTCGCGCACCTCCAGCAGGTTTTTGCAAGCTTGTTTCATCGGTCTGCCTTGCGTGGATCCAGCGCATCGCGCAGTGCGTCACCCATGAAGGTGAGCAGCAGCAGCGTGATCACCAGCACGGCAAAGGTGGAAAGCGATATCCACCAAGCATCGATGTTGTTCTTGCCTTGACTGAGCAACTCGCCCAGCGAAGGCGTGCCCGGCGGTACGCCCAAGCCCAGAAAATCAAGCGACGTCAACGCGAGAATTGCCGCGCTCATGCGAAACGGCAAAAACGTCACCACGGGCGTGAGACTGTTGGGGAGAATGTGACGCCAGATGATTTGCCCGTTTCCCACACCCAGCGCGCGCGCGGCCTTGACGTAGTCGAGCTGGCGATTGCGCAGGAATTCCGCGCGCACGTAGTCGGACAAGCCCATCCAGCCAAACAGGCTGAGCAAAATCAGCAGCAGCGAAATGCTAGGTGAAAACACCGCGCTAAAAATGATGAGCAGATACAGCTCGGGCATGGAGCCCCACACCTCAATAAAACGCTGAAACGCCAGGTCGGTTTTACCGCCAAAAAACCCCTGAATCGCCCCCGTGAGCATGCCCAGCAAAACGCCGGTCACCGTGAGCGCCAGGGCAAACAGCACGCTGACGCGAAAACCGTACAGAAGCTGCGCCGCCATATCGCGCCCGCGGTCGTCCGTGCCCAGCCAGTTCTCGCTCGTCGGACCCGAGGGGTTGGGTTCCTCGGCGAAGTAGTTGAGTGTGTTGGGCCCATAAGGGTTGAGTGTGTAAAGCGCCCAGTTGTTTCCCTCGGTCAACTTCTTCTTGATAAATGGGTCCAAATAATCAGTCGCGGTTAAAAAATCACCGCCGAAGGTCGTCTCGGGATAGTCCTTCACCATGGGAAAGTGCAACTGGCCCTCAAAGCGCACCACCAGCGGGCGGTCGTTGCTGACCAGTTCGGCGCACAGGCTGACCGCTACCAGCACACAAAAGATCAGCAAACTCCAATACCCAAGACGGTTGCGTTTGAAGCGCAGCCAGGCGCGGCGGCTGGGGGAGAGCGATACGGGCGTAGCCAATACTGACAGGACTGCGGGGCTCATCGATCGCTTAGGGTGTGAACGGGTTCAGTACCGCGATTCCGCAGCCGTCGAAATCATGCACGTTTCGGGTAACCAGCGTGAGGGCGTGTAGTTGCGCGGTGGCAGCTATCAGCATATCTGTCTGCGCCCGTACTTGCGCAGCCAAAGCCAACTGGGCGCGCATTTCACCTGCTCGCCGCGAAATTATTTCGGTCGTTGGCAAAACGGTGGCGCGCTGCATGAACCTGACAAACCAGGCGGTCTTGGCTGGGTGCGGCCTCCAGCGCAATCCAAAGACAATCTCATCCACCGTGATAGCACTGATCACTAAATCGATTCGCTGGTGTTCCAAAGTGGCCATCCACTCTGAAACCCCGCCTGCAGGGCGCGGGCGCATCAACTCGCTAACGATATTGGTGTCGGCCAGATACACAGCTGCTTACCCCACGCTGGCAGATTTGCCAGTGCTTGTCGGTTCATCCCAATAGTGGGGGTCGTCGACCATCGGGTTGAAGCGGTTGGTGCGCGGCGGAATCTCGATGCCGTCCTGCCCATCAGCCGCCAGAAGGGCGCGTATCTCATCGAATAGCTCAGTCAAACTGGGCCGATCGCGCTCTTTTCGCCATCGTTGGAAATCTGCAAAATCTTGCGAAGAAATCATCACTGCCACTGGTTTGTCGCGGTTGTAAATAGCCTGGGGCTCCTCAGCGGTAAGCCTTACCACCTCGGAAAACTGTTGTTTGGCACTGGCAATGTTCCAAGTCATGGCAGACTCCTTTTCATGGTCACGTCACATGGGCATTGTAGATACCGTTGATGTCCAACATCAATCAAATTTCACGCGCGGATCTACCCACACGTAGCAAAGATCGGAAATCAGTTTGGTGATCAAGCCAATCAACGTGAACAAATACAGCGTTCCCAGCACCACGGGGTAATCCCGCCGAATCACGCTCTCATAGCTCAGCAGCCCCAGACCGTCGAGCGAAAACAGCGTTTCAATCAACAACGACCCGGTAAAAAACGCACCGATAAACGCCGCGGGGAAGCCGGTGATGATGGGAATCAGCGCATTGCGAAACACGTGCTTCCACAGCACCTGACGATCCGAGAGACCTTTAGCCCGCGCCGTAAGTACGTATTGCTTGCGAATTTCTTCCAGAAATGCGTTCTTGGTCAGCATGGCGGTCACGGCAAAACTGCCCAGCACCATGGCAATGATGGGCAGCGTGATGTGCCAGAGGTAATCGGCAATGCGCGCTCCCCAGCTCAGCTCATCCCAATTGCTCGACGTGAGCCCCCTCAGCGGAAACCACTGCAATTGACCGCCAAAAATGACCAGCAGGGCCAAGCCCAGCACAAATCCCGGGATTGCGTAACCGACCAGTACTAACAGTGTGGTGACCAAGTCAAACCGCGAACCGGCGCGTACCGCTTTCGCCACGCCCAGCGGCACCGACACCAAATAACTGATGAAGAAGGTCCAAAGCCCCAAGCTGACGGACACGGGAAGCTTCTCCTTCACCAGCTGCCAGACCTCCTTGTTCTGAAAAAAGCTGCGCCCCAAATCGAACCGCGCGAACTGACCCAGCATGTGCACAAAGCGCTCGCCCGGCGGTTTGTCAAAGCCGTACAGCGCCTTGATTTGCGCAAGTCGCTTTTCGTCCACTCCTTGCGCACCACGGTACGCCATGCCGCCGCCTTCTGCACCCGCGCCGCCAGCTCCAGTCTTGGCTTCGGCCATGTACTGCTCAACAGGCCCTCCAGGTACGAACTGCACGACCATGAAGGTGAGCATCAGCACGCCCAGCAGCGTCGGCACCATAAGCAACATGCGTTTGAGGATGTAGGCAAACATTGGCTTAGCGGCCTTTCGTCTGGTCAGGCGCTATCTGCGCAGGAACGCGGGCCCACCAAGCATTGATTACCCAGGTCTCACCCGCCGAGTAAGGCGGAACCACCGCGGGTTTGGCCAGACGCCAGGCGTTGTAGGCTATGCGGTGCGTACTGGCGCTCCACTGGGGGATGAGATAGTAGTTGGCAATGATGATGCGCTCCAGCGCGTGGCACGCGGGCAGCAATTGCTCTTGCGTTTTCGCACTGGTCATCGCACGGATCATGGCGTCTACCGCGGCGCTCTTCACACCTGCGAAGTTGCCAGAATCTGGGGTGACGGCAGCCTGACTGCCAAACAGATCAGCAAACTCTTGGCCAGGGTTGTTGGTGCCGCCGTAGGCAATGGAGGTGATGTCGAAATCAAACTTTTGCAACCGCTCCTGGTACAGCGCGAAATCTACTGAGCGAAAACGCAGCGTGATACCCAATTTTTCGAGGTTACGCACCCAGGGCGCCACAGTGCGCACGCCGCCCTCGTTGCTGTCCATGTATTCCAGCACCAGTGGCTCGCCTTTGGCATTGCGCAGCGCGCCGTCTTTGACCGACCAACCGGCTTCGTTAAGCAACGCCTTCGCCCTGCGCAGGTTGTCTCGCAAGGTTTGATCCCCATCGGTTCGCGGCGGGTGAGGCATAGGCCCAAATGCCGCTGCGGGAATGATTTTTCGCCAAGGCTCCATCAGTGCCAACTCTGCAGCCGAGGGACTGCCACTCGTTTCGCAGGCCGTGTTGCCGAACAGGCCGTTCACGCGCTGGTAAGCGCCGTAGAACAATTGGCGGTTCATCCACTCGTAGTCAATGGCCAGGCCTAGCGCTTCCCTCACCCGCTCGTCTTGCAAAAACGGCCTGCGCGTGTTGAGGACATAGCTTTGAAACCCGGTCGGCAGCTTGTGCTGAAACTCGCCTTTGACCAGCTCGCCGGTATCGAATTTTTTACCGTTCACGCGCCGCGCCCAGTCGCCCGCGCTAAAGAATCGCATCAGGTCAAATTCTCCCGCTTTCAGCGCCTCCAGCTTGGCTGTGTTGTCCTTGTAAATCTTCACTTCAATGCGGTCAAAGTTGTACTGTCCGCGCCGCACGTTCAGGTCGCGTGCCCAGTAGTCAGGGTCGCGCACGTAGGTAATGTCCTTGCCGAAACGCACCGGTCCTATTTTGTAGGGGCCACTGCCAATGGGCACCTCCATAACCACCTCGTCGAATGGCTTGTGCTTGCCGTTTTCCATGCCCCAGGCACGGCTAAAAATAGGCAGACCGCCCACTGTCAAGGGCAGCTCGCGGTTGGGTTTGTGAAATCGAAACCGCACCGTGCGGTCGTCAATCACATCCACACCGGCCACGTCGATCAACATCGTCTTGTAGGCGGGCGAGGTGGCAGGCCCCACCAAAGTTTCGTAAGTCCAAGCAACGTCCCGCGCCAGTACCGGGTCGCCGTTGTGAAACCGCGCCTCGGGCCGCAGGCGAAAGGTGGCGGAAAGGCCATCCACCGCGACTTCCACATCCTGCGCAAGCAGCCCGTAGCCGGTGGCGGTCTCGTCCAGGGAGCCGGTGAGGAGGCTGTCGAACATCAGCTCGCTGAGGTAGGCCGGTGCGGCGCCTCGCATGGTGAACGGGTTGTATTTGTCGAACGTGGAAGTACGTACATTGCTCACCAGCCGCAACTCGCCGCCTTGGGGTGCATCCGCATTCACATAACCAAAATGGTCGAAGCCGGCGGGGTACAGCGGCTGGCCCCACAACGCATAAGCATGTGCGGCGTAGGCCGGCAATGCCAGCCAAAAGGATAGAAAAAGCACGCAAAGTCGCATGCGAGAATTCTGCACCACGCTGGCGGGCTTTCGCCCCCTCGCGCATCGCCTGCAAAAGAGGAACCGAGCCGGCGAACGTCTCGCGCAATTTCCTTTTTCCCTTTTTCTTCTTCCCTCTTTCGCATCAGGAGCACCACCATGGGCTTTCTCACCGGCAAAAAACTGCTGATCACAGGCGTACTGTCAAACCGCTCTATCGCTTACGGCATCGCACGCGCGTGCCACCAGCAAGGAGCAGAGCTGGCCTTCAGCTATGTGGGCGAGCGCTTCAAAGACCGCATCACCGAGTTCGCCGCCGAATTCGACTCCACGTTGGTTTTTGATTGCGATGTTGCCAGCGACGAGCAAATCGAGCGCATGTTTACCGACTTGTCCAAATCCTGGCCCATGTTTGACGGCTTTGTGCACAGCATTGGTTTTGCCCCGCGCGAGTCGATTGGGGGCGATTTTCTGGAAGGCCTGTCGCGTGAAGGCTTCCGCATAGCGCACGACATCAGCGCCTACAGTTTTCCCGCCATGGCGAAGGCTGCCCTGCCCTTTTTGAACGACAAGTCTTCCTTGCTGACCTTGTCGTACTTGGGCTCGCTGCGCACCATCCCCAACTACAACACCATGGGTCTGGCCAAGGCCAGCCTGGAAGCCAGCGTGCGCTATTTGGCGGAATCGGTGGGCCCCAAGGGCATGCGCGCCAACGGCATCAGCGCCGGCCCGATCAAAACACTGGCTGCCAGCGGCATCAAGGACTTTGCCAAACTGCTCTCCGGAGTGGCTGGTGCATCGCCGCTGCGCCGCAATGTGACTATTGAGGACGTGGGCAATGTGGCGGCGTTTTTGCTTAGCGACCTTGCCAGCGGCGTGACGGCCGAAATCACTTACGTAGACGGTGGCTTCAGCCAGACTGCAGGCATCAACCGCGACATGGCGTAGCCGATAAATATAGGTAAAATTGGCCTCTAGCGCTTACTGATCAAGCGCTAGAAGCTATCAAAAATATAGTGATTTATCGCCGAAGTGCGCTGGTTCTTTGCCTCCTCGGCTGGCGGGGGCTGGCCAGCGCCGCCCCCACCAAGGCAACGCCCGAACTGCTGCTAGCACGCAGCTACCGACCCGACCTGCCGCTGGCCGATTACTGGCTCAGCGAGAAGTACGACGGCGTGCGCGGCTATTGGGATGGCCAACGCCTGCTTACCAGAGGCGGCGAAGCCATTACACCGCCGGCTTGGTTTACGGCCGACTGGCCGTCTACGCCATTGGATGGAGAATTGTGGGCAGGACGGGGGCAGTTCTCCCAGGCGCAGTCCACCGTTCGCTCGATAGCAGCGGGTGATGCGGCCTGGAGGATAATACGTTTCATGGTGTTTGATGTGCCGGCGCACCCGGGTACGTTCGATCAGCGCCTGCCTGAGCTGCAGGACGCGGTGGCGCGCATTCGTCAGCCTTGGGTGCAGGCAGTGCCGCAGCGCCGGATCGAGAAACATGACGCCCTGAACGCCCTGTTGCTGCGCACCGTTCGAGGCGGGGGCGAGGGATTGATACTGCACCGCGGCGCGTCTTTCTACCGCGCAGGTCGAAGTGACGATCTCATCAAACTTAAAACCTTCGAGGACACCGAAGCGCGCGTCGTCGCCCACCTTCCAGGAAAAGGCCGCCTTGCGGGTCGCACGGGGGCCTTGGTGGTGGAGATGCCCAACGGACAGCGATTCCGGCTCGGTGCGGGCTTTAGCGATGCAGAGCGCGCATCGCCACCGCCCATCGGCAGCTGGATCACCTACCGGTTTCGCGGTACGCACGACAGTGGCTTGCCGCGCTTTGCCAGTTTTCTGCGGGTGCGCGAAGACATGCAGCAGCCCGAGACATCCAGCAAAACACCACGCCAATAAAAAAAGTCACAAACCTCATCATGAGGTTTTTGACTTTGTCGAATCGCGGGGGGCTATGCCATTCCCGTGATTGGACCCACTAATAGGTATTACTTGGGCATCAGCACCTTGTCGACAACGTGGATCACACCGTTCGACTGAATGACATCTGCCGTGGTGACCTGAGCGGAACCGCCCTTTTCGTCCATCACCATCACTTTGCCGCCTTCGGCTTTGGCGGTCAGCGTACCGCCTTGCACCGTCTTGATCTTGGCCGTGCCTTTACCGTCCTTGATCATTTTGGTGATGGCTGCCGCATCGAACTTACCGGCCACGACGTGGTACGTCAGAACCTTGGTCAACGTAGGCTTGTTCTCTGGCTTCAGCAAAATGTCAACCGTACCCGCCGGCAGCGCTTCAAACGCCGCATTGGTGGGTGCGAACACAGTGAACGGACCCGGACCCTTAAGCGTTTCGACCAAACCTGCGGCTTTCACAGCGACTACAAGCGTGGTGTGATCCTTGGAATTGACAGCGTTGTCGATGATGTCCTTGGTGGGCAACATCTCGGCACCACCGACCATCACCTGCGCCATGGCTGGCACGGCCGCAACCGACAAAGCGAGCGAAACGCCGACCATCGCTACACGGGATTTGAAAGAATTGCGCATGAATAACTCCTTGGTGATTGAAAAAATACCGACTGAGAATTCGCGCGTTTTCCAACCAGTTCCGCGCCGCCTCAACCAACAGCATAACCGCTTAGTTAAAAATATGTCCAGCAATTCCAAAAAATAACCAATCAGTCACAAATGTCACATTTTCAGCTGGTTCGTAGTCGAGTTGTGTAGTCCTCCCGCGGCGAAGGCGAATGGGACGTGTCCCTGGAGGCGGTGAATGTAGATGCCCGCCCCTGCCACTGGCGTCGTCCACACGCACAGTTGCGCTCACTCACCAGTGCGACCGTTGGCCGCGGGCGCACAGAAAGCGTCTCTGGCCACCGCGCAAAGCACAGCCGGCTCCCTACCCAACGCTCACATCAAAGCTCGGCGTCAAAAAGCGAAAAGCCGCATGGCCTCAGACAGGCCCATGCGGCTTTTTTCAGCAACCAGCCGTGCTGCGGTAGCTACCGCGGCGTTGGCGTGAAATGCATCATTCAGGCATTAGCACCTTGTCAACCACGTGGATGACGCCGTTCGACTGGTAAACATCCGCAATCGTCACGTTGGCAATGCCGCCTTTTTCATCCATCACCATCACTTTGCCGCCGCCGGCTTTGGCAGTCAGCGTACCGCCTTCAACGGTCTTTATTTTGGCCATGCCGTTGTCATCCTTGATCATCTTGGCGATAGCGGCAGCGTCGGACTTGCCAGCTACCACGTGGTACGTCAGTACCTTGGTCAGCGTGGGCTTGTTTTCTGGCTTGAGAAGCGTGTCCACAGTGCCTGCAGGCAACGCAGCAAACGCGTCATTGGTCGGTGCGAACACGGTGAACGGGCCTGGACCCTTTAACTTTTCGACCAGACCTGCGGCTTTTACAGCGGCGACTAGCGTGGTGTGGTCTTTGGAATTGACCGCGTTGTCGATGATGTCCTTGCTCGCTAGCATCGGAGCTCCGCCGACCAAAACTTGGGCAAACGACGGCATGGCGACAGCCGACAGGGCAAGGCTCATGCCGACAACGGCGGTGCGGTGTTTGAATGAAATACGCATGGAAAACCTTCTGGTTTTTGAACGGTCACCGCTTGAAGATTTCCGCGGCTAAGGACATCCTGCATAACTCTGCCTACGGTCTGGTAGCAGTCAGTTTTTCATGGCATCGTCACCCCCATCAAGCAATCGAGCCTTGATCCCAACCTCGCCGTCAAAAAAACCCGCAAGCAGGAGTTCCTGG
>JBBSUJ010000097.1:0-9574 GCA_038235025.1 Burkholderiales bacterium | reverse complement strand
GGCGCCCGCCGGGGCCCCGGCCGGCCCCCGCGCCCATCACCCAGGCTGACATGAACCGCTGCGCCTATGAGGGCTTCCTCGCCACCAACGGCGCGCAGGCGGCGGTGCTGAAGGGCCTCGTTCAGGGTCTGGCAGGGCCAGACAGGCAACGCCTGCGTGCTGCGCAAAAGGCCTGGATCTCATGGCGGACCGCTCAATGCGAGTTTGAGACCGGCAGCAGCGGAGGCGGCAGTGCGCGCGAGCTGGCCCGCTGGACTTGCACCGCCAAGCTCACCCGCGAGCGCACCGTGGCACTGGACAAACTTGCCCATTGCCACGAAGGCAACATCGCGTGCCCTGGCCGAAAGCCATGAGCCTCCGCCCAGCTCACCTCGGCTTGAATGGCGCACGCTTGGGACGCGGCACACTGCTCACAGCGTTGATGGCCTGCGTCACGGCAGCCGCGCTGGCGGCCCCGCTGGTTGAAACGGCATCGGGTCGGGTCGCCGGCACGCAGACCCAAGAGATCGCGACATTCAAAGGCCTGCCCTACGCAGCGCCGCCCGTCGGTGCGCTGCGCTGGCGCGCGCCGCAGCCGGCGGCCGACTGGCTGGGCACCCGTGATGCTTCCGAAGTGGGCCCTGCCTGCCCACAGAAGCGGGGCTTGTCGCTGGAAGGCGGCGGCGACCCCGGCACGCTCGACGAGGACTGCCTTAACCTCAACGTCTTCACCCCGCGTGCCGCGCCCGGCGCACGGCTCCCGGTGATGGTGTGGCTGCACGGCGGGGCGCTGATCTTCGGCGCTGGCGGGCTGCCGCTGTACGATGGCGTGTCGCTGTCCCGCCAGGGCGTGGTGGTGGTGACACTGAACTACCGGCTCGGACCGCTCGGCTTCTTTGTTCACCCAGCCATCGAAAGCGAGGCACCCGGCGGCGCGGTCAACTTCGGCCTCCTCGACCAGATTGCAGCCCTGCAATGGGTTCAACGCAACATTGCCGCTTTCGGTGGCGATCCGGGCAACGTCACGCTGTTCGGACAGTCGGCGGGAGCGCAGAGCGTGCTGGCGCTGATGAGCTCGCCGCTGTCGCGAGGCCTTATGCAGCGCGCGATTGTGCAAAGCGCCTACGGTCTGCCAGCGCGCCCCCGCGCTAAGGCACGTGAGACCGGTGTGCATGTCGCCAGCGCGGTGGGTCTGCCTGGCGCCGATGCCAGCGCGAAGCAGTTGCGCTCGGTGCCGGCCGCGCAGCTGGCGGCGCTGGAGGGCAACGATCTGTCGCTCGCGCCCGGCTTCATCGTGGGTGACCCAGTGGTACCGGTGACGCCGGTCGAGGCCTTTCGTGCCGGCACGCAGGCTAGGATTCCACTGCTGATCGGCAGCAACAGCGACGAGACCAGCGTGGCGCTGGCCTTCGGCATCCAGCCCGCGCAGCTGATCAAGAAGCTCGGCGTCGGCGGTGTGCTCGTGCGGCCGCTCTACCGGGATGCGCCAGACGACACCGAACTCGGCCGCCAAGTGGTGCGCGACGCGATCTTCACCGCCTTCGCGCGCCGCATTGCGGTGCTGCATGCAGCCAAGGCGCCGGTCTGGCGTTACTACTTCAGCCGAGTGCCAGATGGGCTGCGCGGCAAACAACCCGGCGTGCTGCACGGCGGCGAGGTGGCGCCGGTTTTTGGCACCGCCGATCTGTGCGCCTGCACCGGCGCCACACCCACCGACGGCGACCGCGCTGCGGCGCAAGCCGTGGCGGCACGTTGGGTCAGCTTTGCGCGAGATGGCCAGCCTGACGTGCCTGGTCTGCCGGCCTGGCCGGCCGATGCGAAGTTCAAGAGTGTGTTGCTGGAACTTGGCGACAAGCAGGTCGTGCGAGCGGCCTTCATGCGTCACCGGCTCAACGCCTTCATTGGCGCCGGCAATCTGCTTGGGCCCTGACACTACGGGCAGTGCGGGCCTGCTGGCGCTTGCGACCGTATATTGACAAACCCTTGCGCCGAAGCCCTCCTGACAGCGGCGAAGCCCGCAGGCCCACTCTCAATTGCCGCGGCCATTCATCAGTGAAAGATAGCGTCCTTTATCAGGCACGAATGGCTTTCTATCGTTTTGCTCGGGTTGCTGCTTTGACACACCGACCCGCTAGACCATCCGCCGTCGATAAGCAGCCCAGCTTTTCCAAACCGCTCTAGACCTGCCTGCCCAAGCTCATCCTTTGATGCAGGATGCGAACGACGCCAATACTTGTATCGCCGTCAAGTACGCGGTAGACGATGAGGTGCGAGCCGACCATGTGCGCGAGATGTGTCGCCGGCAAATCGTCCCTGAGGTGGCCGAGCTGGGGGTTGCGGCTGATCGCTTGCAGTGCACTGTCGATCTTGTCGCGATAGGTCGCCAGCTGTTGCTGGCCCCAGGTTTCGCCGGTGTACCGCAAGATGTCGACGAAATCACTGCGAGCCTTCGATGAGAGCTTGAGCGGCAGTGCTTCACGGGAGGACATGGGCATCCATGGGCTTGTCGCTGTGCATGGCGTCGATGGCGTTCTGCGTGATGCTGTTCAGGGCAGTTGTGTCATAAGCAACGCCCTCCCCTCGGTCGAGCTGGTCATCACCTTGCTTGATGGCCGTTCGCCAAGCGGCAGCACGGGTCTCCTCCGCCTGCATCCGACGAATGGCATCGCGAATCACCTCGGTTGCGTTGCCGTAGAAGCCAGTGGCCACCTTGTTCTTGATGAAGCCTTCCATCTCAGGGGAGAAGTTGACGTGCATGGTCATGAGTCGAGGCCTTTCAGTTGTATGTCCATAAACTATCCATCCTATGGCCATACGTCAAGCATGTTCGACCTTTTCCTTCATGAATCTATGAATCTGTGAAGTTATGAAGTTATGAAGTTATGAAGTTATGAAGTTATGGATTCGTGAAGCTAAGAAGTTTTGATGCTTCAAAGTTGCGAAGTCGCAACTGCGTGAAGCTTGAAAGCCATAACTTCTTGAGGTTATGAAGCCAAGAAGCTATAACTTTGTAGATCAACAGAGTTACGAAGTTAGAGCTTCACAACTTCACGAGGTTATGCAGTGAAAAAGTCAAGAGATGTGCACGATCTGGCCGCCAGCCTGACGGCTGCGGCGACCGCGCCGCTGGTGCAAGTGCAGGCGACGCCCGCAGACCCACGCCCGAAGAAGCCCGCCGCGATCACACAGCAGCTCACCCTACGCGCTCCACGAGACTTGGTGGCGCGCTATGTCGACTTGGCAGCCGAGCGCAGCAAGCAGATCGGCCGCACCGTTTCAGCCCAGGCGGTCATGCTGGAGGTGCTGGAGAAGGCAAGCCAGCCATGAGCAATCTCGTGTTCATCGGGGGCGGGAAGGGCGGCACCACCAAAACCACGACTTCACATCTTGTGTGCCTGGGTGCAATCTTGCGCAGTCAGCCTGCTGCCTATGTGCTGACCGATCCGACCAGGCAGCTCAAGCCGCAGGGACGCCCGTACGGCGTCATCGATGGGCGCGACACGAAAATCCTGGCCGACATCATCAATGCGAGCCGGCGCACACAGAATGGGTGGCTCGTTGTGGATGGTGGCGGCAACCGGCCTGCTTTTGACCAAGCCATGGCGCGCGAAGCCGACTTGTGTTTGCTGCCTTTTCGGGCCTCGGAAGAGGATCTCGAGGCGGTTTCCCGCGATCTGCAAGCGATGCCCAATGCGATTGCCTGGCCTGCTGCTTGGTCGACGAACAAGCATGCGCAGGAAGCCGCGCAGTATTTGATCGACGGCCTGGCCAAGGCTTTTCCGCTTCGCGTCCTGACCAGACCGCTGTACTTCGTGAACTCGGCGTCGGAGCTTTTGGGCACGTCGCTCGACTCGCCATCGACGCCAGTAAGAAACGCCGCGCGGCGCGCCTTCGATGCCATGAGCGATTGCTTTGACGAGCAGCCAAAAGCAGGGCGGAACAACGAAGAACCCGCAGCTGCGACTGTGTAAGGACAAAACAATGTCTGAGGACATCAGCAAAGGGAAAAGGTCGCCACGTCGCAAGGATGTGGCGCCGGTCCCGGACGAGGCATTCGCCAGTCGTCAGCTAAGCCTCTTTCAAGGCTTCTTGGCCAACACGGACGATGAGCGCGAAGCGTTGTCAAACGCCGTTGACCTGTGGGACAACATTCCCCGCTATGCGGTATCGCGCGTGCGCATGAACGCCCTGCGCACGGCGGAAGGCTTTCTTGATGTGATCGAGCTGCCTTTCAACTATCGGGGCCGGTCGCTCACGGCTGTGATCTATCCGGCCCGAGTCAAGGACAAGAACGGCCAGCGCACAAGCTACTACCCCAGCGCGCGCGAGGAACTCATCGAGCACGCCTTGCGCAAGATTTCTACCGGCCAGCACGCCGGCTTTTTTCACCAGCCAACGTACCGCAGCGGTGCGCGTTTTTCCCTCTACCAGCTGCGCAAAGAGCTGGAACAGCAGGGCCACAGCCTGCGCTACGACGAGCTGATCGAAGGCCTCGATATTTTGTCGCTCAGTGCCATCGAGATCGTGGCGACCAACGACGACGGCGAGGAAGCTTTTGCGCGCTCGACTTACCTGGCGGCGCTTACAGGCGTGAAGCGCAAGGACTACGAGTCCGACCGAGATGCCCGCTGGGCGGCGCAGTTTCACCCGCTGGTGACGCAGAGCATCGACCAAGTGACCTACCGTCAATTCAACTATCAGCGCCTGATGCGCTGCAGCACCCAGATCGCGCGCTGGCTCGTTGGCCAGCTGGTCCTGAAATACACGGCGGCGGCGCTGGCGAACAGCTTCGACATGCGCTACAGCACGATTAGGCGTGACAGCGCCCTGTTGAACGGCTATGGACGCGAGCGTGACGCTGTGGCGGCCCTTGATGCTGCCTGGGACGAGCTGAAGGCCATCGGGACACTGGCCATCGTGAACAAAGAAGAACAGCGCGGTCCGCGCGCCAAGCTCGAGGATGTGATCTACACACTGCACCCAACACGCGAATTTGTTGCTGAGCAGAAAGCCGCCAATCGGCGCCAGATTGATGCCAAAGCTGCCCCGTTCGGAGCGCCGGCTAGCACCGCCAGGTTGCAATTGGAGTAGAGCGACGAGCTTGGCATGCCAGTAACCCGCTGGAAATCACCTACAAGCGTGTTGCCGATAAGGGGGAATAGGTCGCGGGTCGCGCGCACTTTCAGGGGGAATAGGTCGCGGGTTGCAGGGGGAATAGGTCGCGGGTGCCTCTCCGACGGGGGGAATAGGTCGCAGGTCGACCGGTTAGAGCAGGGGGAATAGGTCGCGGGTCACGAAAAGTTCAGGGGGAATAGGTCGCGGGTTGTTCATTCGGACAAAAACCCCCGCGTTTGGAGGCAGAAAATCCCCTATTTTTTGCGGTTTTGGGCTGCCTGACAGGGGGAATAGGTCGCGGGTCGTTTTTCTAAGTGGTTGTCAGCGTTATGGAAAAGACCACTTTTTTTGTCTCTATTCTTCTATCCTTTCTTTATTCTTTAAAGATCTATCCTTGTCAGGGCCTGTGGATAACTCTGTGCCACGAAGAGTGAACAATACAAAAGTGATCGCTCTCGCACGCGAGGCTCAGGAGATCCCGCCTAACGGCGGGCTGATTGCTTCGGGGGCCGTTTGCCCATCCCCCGAACCCCCTGGCAAGAATTCAAATGCAGGCCCTCAGGCCGGGCCTGAGAAAAGACGTGCCAGCGGCTCACTTCGTGTAGCCGTAAAACAGTCAACAACAGACGGGGGCAACCTCAAGCTGCTGAGAACGGCCTACGGCGCGCTTGGATCGGCCTTGGCGCAGCTTCTGCGCTGAAATGAAGGCCGATGTAGCCATGCGACAGATCAAGCGCTCCTGAAGCGTTTTATGAGCCCGTCGTTTTCTCAAGACCGAATTGTCTTGTCGGCTCCAGCAAGGGAACGGCAGAAGTGAACCGATGGCCTGCCGTTGGTATCTCTGGATTTGGCGTCGGCCGGATTGGACGGCTAGGCGTGTGGCTGTTCACTCAGTCCGGCGTCTGCAGGAACGCCGGCAGCCTGATCCCCAGCACCGCGGCCTAGCGGTTCGGCCGCCCCTTCGCTGTGAACCAGAAGGGCTACAGGGCCGGCTGTGCGTCGATCACCGCGCCCTTGAACGGCAGCACCTTGATGTCGCCTTCGTGCTGGCGGGCACGGGCGATGTTGAAGCTGTTTTGCATCCGCATCAGGGTGTCCATCGAGACGCCGAACGCCTTCTCAATGCGCAAGGCCATTTCCGGGGAGAGTTGGGCGCGCTCGTTCAGCAGGGCCGACAGGGCAGGGCGCGTCACGCCGAGCGCGATCGCCGCGTCCGTCACCGACAGGCCCAGCGGCTCGATGATCTCGCTCTTCACGAACCCGCCGGGATGGGCAGGGACCTTCATCCGAATCCCTTGTATTGCACTCATGGCCACCTCCTAGGGGTAGTCCTCGTAATCCAAGTCGAGGATCTCGATCTCGGCTTGGTCGATGCGGAACGTCAGCCGCCAGTTCTTCGTCACGAACAGGCTCCACACGCCTTTGCGATCACCGGACAGCACATGCGCTTTCCAGACCGGCACGGTTCGTAGTTCGTCCTCCCGCTCCATGTCCTGCAGAAAAGACACCATGCGCCGCAGCTTGGGCACGGCGGCCGGCTGTAGCCCGGAGGCGTCGTCGGCTTCAATGAAGCGGCGCAAGCCCTTGTGGGCCACGTTCCTGATCTTCATGAGGCAGAGTAGCAATCCATGTGTTGCGTGTCAAGCTACGCTTTACGAATTGCCTTCCTCATCGACAGGTTCTCTTGGAGCAGCGCATCGAGCTGCAGGGCAGGGTTCTGCTCATCGGTGGAGACGCGGGCGTAGCCGATCCGGTTCATGGGCTAATTTTGCAACCGACTTTTGCAACCCGTAAGTCGTTGATTTCAAAGGTTGGCGGACTTGTTGCAAAAAGGACCGGTTTTGAGACGGTCGTGATCAAGGCTGGACATTCACTTATGCCGCAGAAAGCAACGGCCATGAATAACCAGATTCAGACGCCGCCATAGGCAGTCGGCTGGAACGCCGAGTTAGAAGATTGGTTTACCTGGAAAGTTGAGCCTTGCGTTTAAGAAATTCTTCACGCGTAATACTTCCAGCAGTTCGTAGTTGCTGCAAGCTCTCCAGTTCCGTCCTTGTTTCCTGTTTGGCTAGCTGTTCCCATTCCCACGGGGCAGCGCCACAGCCGGCAGCATCCGCAACATCTTGGGCGGAATAACCATGATTGTTAATCTCGTGCAGGAAGTCCCAGTCACTCATACAACTCTCCTTTTCTAACGACTAAATTCAAACACTGCCGCAGGCGGTCGGCTGCAATGCAAAGTTAGCTCTACGATGGACGGAGATTCGCGCTGGATACGACTTTGATCGCTGGGCACACGCCCTGTGGTACCGAAGGCGCAGCATACTGCACCTGCTGTGTGAGCGAAATAGCCATTTAATTCTGCTTCTGCATAGTGCATCGGCTTCAGCGAGGTATTAGTCAGTGCTATCAGGCACTGCGGACATGTTTTACGTTGTATTCACGATCTGCTATTCGAGTGATAATGAGCTTATCGCCAGCGACTGCTCCCACTTCTCTCAAGAAACTTGCGAATGACCGCTGGGGGCTAATGCGATGGCCACTGAATAAGCGGATCGGTCCGGCAAAGCAGTGACCATTTGCTGTAAACACTACTTCAGCTCCCTTATCACCATCACTCTCGCGATCAGAGTAGCTATCCACTGGAAAAAACTTCGCATCGGTAATGGGAAAGTAAATTCTTCCGTTGTCAATGCTGGACTGGATAAGCTCGATCTGTTTTACTTGCATGCGTATAGCAAAAAATTGTTCAGCTTAATCAAATATTTTGCAGCGCTGCTCACTAGGTTTTATTATTCTAAGCAGCTGATCGCCCTCAAACTTGCTTTCTGTGCCATCCATCCAAGTAACAGTTAATTCAGCCAGTCTGGCACAGTGAGCTGAACTCGCATACCAAAGCAGCCATCGGGGAAGTTTTGAATCTCCTGGATTTAAAGGTCCGACCATTTCGCCTCTGCCCTCAGTACGCCCTGAAATACGGTCAGCTACGGGGTCTCCTACTCGATTGGACGCGAGGGCAATCACCTTCAGATATTTGATGGTTCGAGTAGAGTTATTCACCACTTCAATGGCGTATGTTTGGCCATCAACAGAGTTTGTGCTAAATATTCCTTGTCGAACCACTAACACTGGGCGCGTGGGGTCGCCGCTGTACTCAGCAGGAACAGTTGCAACACAAGCGGATAGTAAGACAACGGCAACGAGAAGTGAGAAGGTGCGCACTAGAAGTTCCATAAGTTTATGGTTTTTGAAGTCGGAATGATATATATTCTGGAGCGACTAACGGATTGGATAATAAATATATAGAGTTGAAGTGATGATCGTCTGCGTAAGAAAGCACCGCCTTTTCTACGCATAATGACTAAATTCAGACGCCACCGTAGGCGGTCGGCTGGAATGCCGAGTTAAGCGCATGCTCGCCTAATTTGTTGTCCTTGCAATTTTAAAAATATTTAAGGACGTGACCAAGAATAATAAAACACGAAAGCATATCTCTCTACCAAAGTTTCAATTGATGACCGATGTAACCGCCAATCCAAAGAACGATATATATACCAATACCGTATTTGAGCAGCTTAAGAAATCCAGAACACACGCGCGGAATAGAGTTTCTGACAGACATCACCATGCTGCTTTTTCGGATCTCAGCATCCAGAGCTAAACGCTCCCTTTCCATTCTAAGTTTGGCTGTCTCCAATTCAATTCTTTCAATCTCATGGCTAAGTTCGTTTTTCACATTTTTATCCGTCAAGTCTTTCCAGCATCCGCACTTTAGAGGGACTCAGACAAAAATTGTCGAGACCATGAAATTTTCAGTTCTTACTGCGGATAATTGACCAATAATTCACGCCTAACTAGATTTAGGCAGCAGCAATCCTAAACAGCAGGCCGCCTAAAGCAAAGTGTCCTAGCTGCTGCCCGAGGGAAATTAATCTCATATTGCCCATTACGCAAACCCAAAATTTGTCGAGCAGCTGTTCGACCTGACGCACCTGTTCAAGCGACAACGTCCGCTCGCAAGCACCAATCTCCCGGCTCCAACTCGACCAGCTGATAGATCACCCCATTGGGCAGCGGAAGGCCCATCTGAAACTTCCGAAACCCCCGCATCGATTGGCTGCTGGCTGTGTTGAAGCCAGCAACTGCCAAGCCGCCATCGCCATCCAGATCCCGTGCCCGAAACACACTGTACGGCCAGGAAGGGTAGGCAGCCGATCCGTCAGAAACGAAGTGACGCGCCCAGCAGAGGCTCTAAAGCTTTCTGCCCGACCCCCCATGTACCGATCAGGGTCCGCCTCTTTCCAGAACCGCTCTGCCACCGGCCGACGCTGCCCCTGATCCATCCCTGCAATCAAAGCTGGGTCGATCATCTCGAACTCCTGCAGCAAAGGCTCCAGCTCGACGACTTGGTCAACGCGATCGGCATAGGTTCGGGCAGTATCCATAGCGCGCAGGAAAGAGCAGGCCAGCACACAGCTCC